>JABHGV010000003.1 GCA_018671895.1 Rhodospirillaceae bacterium
GACGCGGAAATCCGCGAGCGCCTGACCGATGCCGCCGACCGTGGTGTCGCCGAAAAGGTCGCCAATTATGGCGCCGAAGTCATGCGCTCGGTTGAAAAGAGCCTGCTGCTGCAATTGCTTGATCAGGTCTGGAAAGAACACCTGCTGATGCTCGACCATCTGCGTCAGGGCATTGGGCTCAGGGCCTATGCCCAACGCGACCCCTTGAACGAGTACAAGCGTGAATCCTTCAACATGTTCGAAGACATGCTGAACACCCTGCGCGAGCGCGTGACCCAGGTGATCGCACATATCGAATTGCAAGTCTCGGATGAAGACGGAGCCTTGATGTTCCAGCGCGAGCAGCAAGAAATGACTGAAACCCGCGAGGACCCCGCCTTGAGCATGGGCGGCGGCGAGCCTGAAGAACCAGTTACCGCGGCGACCCCGATCCGCAGCCGTCAGGCATCGGGCGAATTGGACGCCAACGACCCATCCACATGGGGCCGGGTCGCAAGGAACCAGCCCTGTCCGTGCGGATCAGGAAAAAAATACAAACAATGTCACGGTAAGATCTAGGGCGGCTCGCCTACTCGACAACCTTCGACCCAAGAGCCAGGAAACGATCACGTCTACGCGTTTTCAGCACACCGCCATCAAGACCCGACATGTCTTTCAGCGCACCTTCGATAGCCTCGCCAACAGAAACGATAGTGGTTTCCGGGCTGCGATGAGCTCCGCCGAGGGGCTCGTTGATAATGCTGTCGATGACTTTCTGCTCAAGCAAGTCCTCAGACGTCAGCTTCAGGGCTTCTGCTGCGACCTGGGCTTGTTCGCCGTCGCGCCACAGGATTGAGGCACAGCCTTCTGGCGAAATCACCGAATAGATGGCGTTTTCCAGCATCAGCACCTGATTGGCTGCGGCCAGTGCCATCGCACCGCCCGATCCGCCCTCACCGATAATGACGCTGATCAGGGGAACCTTCAGCGAGAAGCAGGTTTCGATACTGCGCGCGATGGCTTCCGCCTGACCGCGGGCTTCCGCATCAACGCCCGGGTATGCACCCGGGGTGTCTACCAGGGTAATGACCGGCAGCTTGAAACGGTCGGCCATTTCCATCAGGCGGATCGCCTTGCGATATCCTTCCGGTCGCGCCATACCAAAGTTATGGGCGACCCGGTCTTCGGTTTCAGCACCCTTTTCGTTGCCGATAATGACGACTGATTCACCGCGAAAACGACCGAGACCGCCGACCATGGCGCGATCTTCGGCAAAGCCGCGATCACCGGCAAGCGGGGTAAAATCTTCAATCAGTGCGGAAATGTAATCGACCGCGTGGGGCCTGTCGGGATGACGGGCGACCTGGGTCTTTTGCCATGCCGACAAATTGCCATAGGTCTGACGCAACAATTTGTCGACCTTCGACTGCAACTTGCCGACTTCATCGGCAATGTTGACCTCGCTGTTGCTGGACAGGTGTCGAAGCTCTTCGATTTTACCTTCGAGCTCGGCTATGGGCTTTTCAAAATCAAGGTAATTATGCATGGGGGGTTTGTTAGCATAGCAAAGACGCCAAAACGAGAGATTTTGTCGTCTTTGCTATTTTGCCCCTCAAACGCCGGGCGGGGCTACTCGCCCCTTGGCTTTCTGGACCTCTGGAAGTCAAAACAAGAATGGTGACAGGAACTGGTTTGTGTACAGTTCAGCTCTTGCCGCCATTTAAAACCTGGCTTCCAGAGGGAGCGCCGCCGAAGGCGCGCCTACTTAGTAGCGCTAGCTATTTCCTCGGCCTTTTTGACCAGCACTTCGGCCTGCTTGATGGATGCAATATCGATCAGGCGGCCATCCAGGGCGACTGCCCCCTTGCCTTCTTTCTGTGCCTGTTCCATCGCTTCGAGAATACGATTGGCCTTGGTCACTTCTTCTTCTGACGGGCTGAACAGGTCGTTGGCTTGGGACACCTGTGACGGGTGAATGGCCCATTTACCTTCACAACCCAGAACCGCCGAGCGGTTGGCCTGTGCGGCGTAACCGTCAGGGTCAGAAAAATCACCGAAAGGCCCGTCGATGGGGCGAAGCCCGTTGGCGCGCGCAGCGACAACCATGCGGGCAATGGCGTAATGCCACATATCGCCCCAGTGATAATCGCGATTGCCATCACCATCGGCATCGGTCAGCACCCCATAATCGGCGTTCGGACCACCGATAACGGTCGTCCGCGCCTTGGTCGAGGCGGCATAATCGGCAACACCAAAATGCAGGGATTCATTGCGCGGGCTGGCGGCGGCGATTTCATCGACGTTGCTCATGCCGAGCGCGGTTTCGATAATCATCTCGAAACCGATGCGTTTGTCATATCCCTTGGCGTCTTCGATCTGGGTGACCATCATATCGATGGCGTAGATATCGGCGGCCGTTCCGGCCTTTGGAATCATGATCAGATCCAGGTTCGCCCCGGCCTGTTCAACCACATCGACAACGTCGCGGTACATGTAATGAGTATCCAGGCCATTGATCCTGACGGAAACGGTCTTGCCGCTCCAGTCGAGGTCATTCAGCGCCTGAATGATGTTCTTGCGGGCCTGTTCTTTGTCGCTGGGCGCGACGGCATCTTCAAGATCCAGGAAAACAACATCGGCATCGCTTTTGGCGGCCTTTTCAAGAAATTTCGGGTTCGACCCGGGAACCGCCAACTCGGAACGGTTTAAGCGCGCCGGGCATTGCTCAACGATTGTGAAACTCATGGATTCCTCTCCTGTTTGATTCTCTCAGACATTATTGACTGCCATCATTATCTGTGATCTTAGGAGGCCCATACAAAGAGTCAATCTTTTGGGAAGGGCTTTCCACGATACGGAAGCCTGTGTATGATCCCTTCAACGAATACTAACGAACAACAGGGGCTGGACGTTGACGACTTCCACCAAGACCAAACCGCCGGTGAAGAAAAAGCCGTCTTCCGAGCGCAGCCCCCAGGTGCAATCCCTGTCCCGGGCGCTGGTTATTCTTGAGAAACTGTCAGAACACGATGGCGGCCTGTCGTTGACCGAACTGGCGCATCTGTGCGAACTGCCGACATCGACCACCCACCGCCTGTTAACAACACTGGAAAACAAGCGCTTCGTGCGCTTCAACCGGGGTTCAAACCTGTGGTCGGTCGGGGTGCAGTCGTTCGTTGTCGGCAATGCCTTCGCACGGTCGCGGAACTTCGTGCCGATGGCCAAGATCTTCATGCGCCACCTGATGGACAAGGCCGGCGAGACGGTCAACCTTGCGACCCAGGACCACGAAGAAATCGTCTATCTGGCGCAGGTCGAATGCAAGGAAATGATGCGCGCCTTCGTCAGGCCCGGACTGCGCGCACCGATGCATTGTTCCGCCGTCGGCAAGGCGATCATGGCGGCCATGCCGGAAGTCGAGAGAACCCGGATGTTCAACATTCAAGGCGTTGGCAACGACACCAGAAGCAACATCTACACCCCGGATTTCATGAACACCCTGGATGCGGTCCGGGAATGCGGATATGCCCTTGATGACGAGGAGCAGTCCGTCGGCATGCGTTGTGTCGCCTCGGTCATTTATGACGAGAACGGCGGGCCGTTGGCGGCTGTGTCCATTTCGGGGCCGACCGCACGCATAACCGACAAGCGAATTCCCGTTCTTGGCAAACTGGTCAACCAGACCTGCCGCGACATCACCGAGAGCTTCGGCGGTCGTCCGTCCGAAAACGTTATCCTTCCTTAAAATTTTCAGAGACGAAAACCATGAGCAGCAAACCCGTTGTCCTTGTTACCCGTAAACTGCCCGATGCCGTCGAAGAGCGCCTGAAGCGTGATTATCAGCCGATGCTGAACGCTGACGACAGACTGTACAGCGACGATGAAATCGTCGACATGGCGGCCTCGTCCGACGCCATCCTGCCCTGCCATACGGAGAAATTTACCGCCGAGTTGATTGCCAGACTGCCCGACAACGTCAAGGTCATCGCCAATTTCTCTGTCGGCGTCGACCATTGTGATCTGGTTGCAGCAAAGGAAAAGGGCATCATCGTCACCAACACGCCAGACGTGCTATCTGACGCCACGGCAGAAATCGCCATCATGTTAATGCTGACAGCCGCCCGCCGCGCCAGCGAAGGCGACCAGATGGTCCGGGCGCGGGAATGGCGCGACTGGAGCCCCGCCTTCATGGTCGGCAGCCAAATTACCGGCAAGCGGTTCGGCGTTATCGGCATGGGCCGGGTTGGACAGGTCACGGCGAAACGCGCCCGTTGCTTCGACATGGACATTCATTATTACAATCGCAGCCGCCTGGGGCCTGATCTGGAAGCGGGAGCGACCTATCACGAAACAGTCGAAGACCTGCTGCCCCATTGCGACGTGCTGTCGATCCACTGTCCGGCGACGCCGGAAACCACAGGCCTGTTGAATGCCGCCCGCCTGGCGCTTTTGCCCGACGGGGCCATTGTCGTCAACACGGCACGCGGCGGGGTCGTCGATGACGAAGCCCTGGTTGGGGCATTGAAATCCGGGAAACTGTGGGCGGCGGGCCTTGATGTCTTTAACGGCGAACCTGAAGATATCCATCCCGGTTATCGGGAATTGGGCAATGTTTTCCTGCTTCCGCATATTGGCAGCGCCACCGCTGAAACAAGGGATGCCATGGGGTTCAGGGCGCTGGATAACCTTGATTCGATCTTTGCCGGACGCGAACCGGGCGATCGCGTCGCCTGATCTGGAATTTTCATCGTTAGCAATGGTGAAATGTTGGAAACAAAGGGATTATTCCAAACTTCCCACAATGTGAGATCGTTCTTGCGATTCTTTCTAAAATGGCTGAAATTATTTGTTCATCGTAATTTTTCGCTCATCAAAGTCACAAAATTGACGGTAATGGCGAAAAAGTGGCCCGAGTGATCGTTAAGCGCAGATACCGTTTAACCCCACGACGGCAATTGGAATTCGGATCAATTCGATCCGGGGAACACTCTGGGAGGAGTCTTAAAACAAAATGACTGAAACAAAATCCTCGCGCCGTAAATTCTTGAAATCCGGTGCAGTCGTTGGTGCGGGTGCGTTAGCACTGGCCGCCTGCGGCAAAGAAGAACCCAAGAAAGCCGAAAAGATGGCCGCTCCTGCGGTCATGAAGAAAAAGACTGAAGTCCTTAAGGTACAGGCGGCCTGGGGCGGCGGTATTTTCCTTGAATTCGCTCAGGATTACGTCAATCGCGTCAACGCCATGTCTGGCGGTTCGCTGAAGATTGACCTGCTGGGTGTCGGCGCTGTTGTTAAAACCGCTGAAATGCAGACCGCTGTTCACAAGGGTGTCCTTGATGGTGCCCACATGGTGACGGCTTACTGGTATTCCAAAAGCCCGGTCGCATCCCTGTTCGGCACTGGCCCCTGCTTCGGCTGGTCGGCTAACGAGCTGATGGGCTGGATTCAGTACGGCGGTGGTAAGGACCTGTACTACGAACTGATGCATGACAGGCTGAAACTGGACCTGGTCGGATACTTCTCCGGCCCGATGCCTGCCCAGCCGCTTGGTTGGTTCAAGGAACGGATCAATCAATCCAGCCAGATGTCCGGCCTAAAGTACCGCACCGTTGGCCTGGCTGCCGACGTTCTGCAGGAAATGGGTATGTCGGTCGTTCAGTTGCCGGGTGGCGAAATCCAGCCGGCCATGAAGTCCGGCCTGATCGATGCCGCCGAGTTCAACAACCCGACCTCGGATAAAGACTTCGGCATGCAGGACGTTTCCAAGCATTATCACCTGGCAAGTTTCCATCAGTCCCAGGAATGCTTCGAAATCGTTTACAACAAGACCCGCTTTGACAAGTTGGCCGGCGAGCACCAGGCGATCCTGGAATACGCTGCCGAAGCCGCCTCGTCGGACATGGCCTGGAAGGCGATGGAACGCTACTCCCAGGATCTGGTCAAACTGAAGAAGGACCACGGCGTAAACGTTTACCGTACGCCAGACGCCGTCATGCAGGACCAGCTGAAGGCATGGGACATCGTTGTCGCTCGCATCAGCGGCGAAGATCCCTTCTTCAAGAAGGTCATCGACTCGCAGAAAGCATGGGCCCAACGTCATGGTGCCTACGCGCTCAACAACGCACCGGACTACCGTGGTGCCTACGAGCACTACTTCGGCTCGTTGTAAGCCGACTGCGACCGGACCTGTATACGGTCCACAAAGAAACAGGGGCGACGCTTATATGGGCGTCGCCCCGACTTCTTGATTTATTTAATTTTTTTCCGATGTCAGCGTGAACAATCGATATGACCCGAATTCTTCATTTCATTGATAGCCTGAGCACCTGGGTGGGCAAAGCCTTCGCCTGGTGCATCGTCATTTTAACGTTTTCCACCTGTTACGAGGTGTTCGTGCGTTACGTGCTGAATGCCCCGACCGTTTGGGCCTTCGACATGAGCGTACAAATGTACGGTGCCCTGTTCATGATGGCCGGGGCCTACGCCCTGTCACAAGACGCCCATGTGCGCGGCGACGTTATTTACCGGCTGCTGCCCCGGCGTACACAGGCAACCATCGATCTGATTCTGTACATTCTGTTTCTGGCACCCGGCGCCATTGCATTGCTGTATTACGGCTATGGCTTCGCATCTGATTCATGGTTCTACAAGGAAGTCAGTTGGTCGAGCCCATCACGCATCCAGATTTATTTCTTTAAAACCCTGATTCCCATTTCCGGCTTTTTGATCCTGCTGCAGGGCTTCGCAGAATCCGTGCGTTGCGTTATTTGCATCCGCACGGGTGAATGGCCAGCCCGCCTGCACGACGTTCAGGAAACTGAAACCATGCTCATACACGAGCATAAAGACCTGAACGAACTGGAATCTGAGAAATGACCGATCCCCAACTCGCCATCGTAATGCTTGGCCTGTTCATTTTCATGGTCTTGCTGGGCTTCCCCATCGCCTTCACCCTGATCGCCATGGGTCTTGCTTTTGGCTTCTATGCCTATTACGACCCGGAACGAATGACGTCGCTATTCGACAACCGAATATTCGACCTGTTCGTGCAGAATTCATTCTCGGTGATGTCCAATGACGTGCTGGTGGCCGTCCCACTCTTCTTGTTTATGGGTTATGTGGTCGAACGCGCCAATATCGTTAACCGCCTGTTCTTTTCCATTCAGCTGGCAGCCCGCAACGTGCCGGGCTCGATGGCTGTCGCTGCGCTGGCGACATGTGCCGTATTCGCGACCGCGACCGGCATTATCGGCGCCGTTGTTACCCTTATGGGAATGCTTGCCTTCCCGGCCATGTTGAAGGCCGGATACGATCACCGTTTCGCATCGGGCGTTATTTGCGCTGGTGGTTGCCTCGGCATTCTAATCCCGCCGTCGATCATGCTGATCGTCTATGCCGCGATTGCCGAACTGTCACCGCTGCGCCTTTATGCGGCAGCCATGTTCCCGGGCCTGATGCTGGCCGGCATGTACATGATCTATGTCGTCGGGCGCGCCATGATTAACCCGGCGCTGGCGCCGAAGCCGCGCGAAGAAGATATCCCCTCGATGCAACGAATTTTATGGGAACTGGCGACCTCGTTCCTGCCGCTGGCAGTTCTTATTCTGAGTGTGCTGGGTGCCATCCTGATGGGGCTTGCAACCCCGGCGGAAGCCGCCGGCGTCGGTGCTTTTGGCGGTTTGTTACTGGCCGCACTGTACCGTTCGCTCAGTTGGGACAGGCTGCGTGAAGCCGTGTTCCTGACGTCCAAGACATCGGCCATGGTCTGTTGGCTGTTCGTTGGCTCGTGGACCTTTGCCTCGGTATTCTCGTACCTGGGTGGGCACGACATCATCCGTGAATGGGTGCTGTCCATGGACCTGAGCACGGTCGGATTCTTGATATTGGCACAGTCCATCATCTTCCTGCTCGGCTGGCCGCTGGAATGGACGGAAATCATCATCATCTTCGTTCCTATTTTCCTGCCGATGTTGGATACCTTCGGTGTCGACCCGCTGTTCTTCGGCATGCTGGTGGCGTTGAACCTGCAGACCTCGTTCCTGACGCCACCGATGGCGATGGCCGCCTATTATCTGAAGGGCGTCGCCCCGCCATACATCCAGCTGATGGATATTTTCCGTGGAATCATGCCCTATCTGGCGATTGTTATTTTTGCCATGGTGCTGATGTACAACTTCCCGGAAATCGCACTGTGGCTGCCGGATTATTTGTTCGGTAAAGTCGTTTCGAGTTAAGCAGATGGACGACGCTCACTTTCTTAGCGCCAGCGATGCGGCACAAGCCATCGATAATGGCGAGTTGACATCCGACGAGCTTGTCCGGGCCTGTCTTGACCACATCGTTGATGTCGAAGACACCATTCAGGCCTGGGCCCATATCGACCCGAACATGGCACTGGCGCAGGCATCCGAACTGGATGAATGGCGAAGGCTCGGCCATCCGCTGGGGCCCCTGCACGGCGTTCCCATCGGCATCAAGGACATCATCGACAGCGCCGGACTGCCCTGTGAATTCGGCACCGAAATCCATGCCGGACGCAAACCTGAACAGGACGCCACCCTGGTCGGTTTGCTGCGCGAGGCCGGGGCCGTCATCATGGGCAAGACCGTGACCGCGGAACTGGCGGTTCTGACGCCCGGCAAGACGCACAACCCGCACAACCCGGACCACACCCCCGGCGGTTCATCCAGCGGTTCTGCCGCGTCTGTTGCCGCCGGTATGGTGCCGTTGGCGGTTGGCACCCAGACCAATGGCTCGATGATCCGCCCGGCGTCTTATTGCGGCGTGTACGGCTTCAAGCCCTCGTACGGACGCATTTCCCGCCATGGCGTTCTGCAACAATCCCATATCCTCGACACCATCGGCGTCTATGGGCGCAGCATTGATGATATCGCCCTGATTGCCGACGTTCTGATGACCTTCGATGCTCAGGACCCCGACATGCGGCCCATCGCCCGCCCGCAGGTCGCCAAAATTTTGGCCGAAGAACCGCCAATGCCGCCGCGCCTCGCCTTTATCCGCACCCCGGCGTGGGAACAGGCCGATGACAGTACCAAGGAAGCCTTTCGCGAACTGATCGACCATCTGAACGAAGGCGACGAGACCATCGATTTGCTGGAACTTTCCGAACAATTCGATGACGTCTACGACGTGCACCGGCGCATCATGCTTTCCGGTCTGGCGAAAAATTTCGCTCGCGAATATTCAGATTCCAAAGACAAGCTGAGTGCGCTTCTGTGCGAGATGATCGAAGAAGGCCAGGGAGTCTCTGAAAGCGATTATATCAACGATGTCGAGCGCATCGAAGAATACAACACCATCCTTGATCTGATTTTCGAGGATTACGACGCGGCCCTGACCCCGTCAACCACAGGTGAGGCCCCAGTCGGTCTTGAGTCGACCGGCAGCCCTATTTTCTGTACCATTTGGACATTATGTGGAACCCCGGCCATCAACCTGCCAATATTGCAGGGACCGAATGGCCTGCCGCTGGGTGTACAGATGGTATCGCATAAAGGCGATGACGCACGGTTGCTAAGAACCGCCAAATGGCTGATGCAACGGCTGGAAAGCTAGGAGAAGACCATGGACAACCTGATTAGCGGCTCTATTGCAGTCATCATTTTTATTGCCTTTACCGCCGGGCTGGCCGAAACCATCGACACCGTTCCCTTCTACATTATCGTCGGTTCGGTGATTGTCATGGCGCTGGTTGATTTCTTGCAGTCGGCGAAAGCGGGTCTTAAAGAAGAAGAAACGTCCCGCGAGCGGGACTAATGTTTGATTGACGCATCCTTCGGATGGCGCATCCTCTGGAAGTCTGACCATAAATGGGATCAGGAGTCAGGTTTGGCAGGATAAGGCTCCTGTCGCCAGACTTGTTTGACTTCCAGAAGCCGCGCCTCGCATGGCGAGCGCCCACAAAATATCTTTCGCCACCCTACTTGGTGGCTAAAGGATGATGATCCTGTACCAGCCGCTTTAAGCGTTCATCCAGAACATGCGTATAGATCTGCGTCGTCGCGATGTCGGCATGGCCTAGCATTTGCTGCAACGACCGCAAATCCGCTCCATGGGCCAGCATATGACTGGCAAAGGAATGACGCAGCACATGCGGCGATACCCGCTTCATTTCCAGATCGGCCTCGACGGCCAGTTCCTTGAGCATTTGCCCAAAGCGCGCACGGGTCAGGTGGCCGTGTTTGCCGCGCGACGGAAACAGGAACCGGGCGGCTGCATTAGTGCTTTTACCCTTCGGCAGAAACCCCTCGCGAACCTCTGAGTATACAGCAATGGCCTCAGCCGCCGGTTCTGACAACGGCACCATGCGCTCTTTACCGCCCTTGCCGCGAACAATCAGCATATTGCCATCCCTGGACAACGCCGCCAGCGGCAGGCCGACCAGTTCCGAAACCCGCAAGCCGGTGGCATAGAGAATCTCCATCAGCGCAATCAGCCGCAAGCCGTCGGCACCCCGGCGCGCATGGGTCGCCAGCAACAACCGGTCGACCTCGTCCTCGCTCAGATATTTCGGCAATGGGCGGCCCTGACGGGGACTGTCGATGACACTGCTGGGATCATCTTCGCGAACGCTTTCGGCGTGCAGAAAACGGAAGAACTGCCTGAGCGCCGATAACCGGCGCGCACTGGTCGAAACCGCCATTCCGGCACCGGATAATTTTTTCAGGTAAGCCCGGATAATATCAGTCGATGCATTTTCCGGGGCCCGCTTGCGAGCTTGTGAAAACGCTGCAAAATCGCTTAGATCACGACGATAGGACTCGATGGTATTTTCGGCCGCACCGCGCTCGACCGTCAACATTTCAAGGAAGCTTTCAACGTGACGAGAGGGCGCTTCCTTTTGCATGATTTTTATAATCCGGCCGCCACCGCTGCCTCCAACGACAGGGCGCGAACTTCTTTTTGCAGACCCGCTGTCATCATCGCCGACAGCACCCGGTTCAAGACCACAGGTTCGGCTTGCCCCGGTCCACCCTCGCCCAGCGCCAACAGAGACAACAGCACGATTTCGCCGATGCGCGGCGGATAGGTGCCTTCCTGTATGTCGGACTGTTCGAAGCTTTGCTCTTCACTGTCGTAACTTTCCTGGGCCAGTTGTGGCTTCGAGGTGGCGATTTCACGGCTGACGACGTCAAGACGGTTCCACAACGCCGGGTTGGGCATGGCAACCGTCACCCGTTGCGGACCATCGAGCAGGACTTCCCACGCTTCGGCGGGGGTTTTGTCGCCAAACACTTCAAGCAAGCCGTACAACAGGGCTGCCTTGGCAGATCCGCCTTGTTTGTCACGGGTCCGGCCCCACCACGCCGCAAGCTGTTTCGGCCCCCATTCTTCGGCCTCGACGGCTCCGGCCAGTCTGGCGACCGGCAACAATGTATCGAGCGCCTCTGCCGACTGGTCGTTATGCAGGGAATTGGCGCGCAGTAGCGAGAACCATGTGCTGACGGCTTCCGTGTCGCCGCCGACCAACAGGGCGCGAATGACTTCCGGTGCGAACCATGCCAATTCGGCGGACGGTGGAATACGCCTGAGGATCGGCATGAAGACCCTGACGATAGAGGCATAGCGACCGCCTTCGCGGGCCAGCGACAGGGCGCGGGTCACGGCTTCGGCCTGAGCCATCGGCACGGTCTGAATCAATGCCGTGCGATACAGCAAGGCCCGGCTCAACGGGCCGCTTTCGGCCTCTGCCCGAGACAGCGGGTTGGCCATTTCCTGATCAGAGAACGAAACACTGGTATAGAGCTGGCGCAGGGTATCGGTCGGCAGGGAGCCCGCCTGTTCGGCCCTCTCGGCTGCCTCCAGGCGAAGCTCGACCGAAGCATTCGGGCTGACCGCAATGGTGCGCAGAACGCCCGGACTGTTCGACGAGACAACGTCGGCCGGCAAGCGCACCTTGGCAACTCGCGCCATCGACAGGTGCAGCGGTGACGGATCGGGCAAGGAATCAAGCGTCACCTCACGACCGGCCAGCGCATCGACCAGTTTGAAAAATGCAGGGTCTTCATCACCGGTTTCAACCAACAACGATACACCGAGCGCCGCGGCATCATGTTCACCGGCAAGGGCCTGGCAGAAAATAAAGGCCTTTTGCCAATACTGACTGTCGACGGTGCCGATCTGTCCGGCGGCCAGTGAACAGGCGCGCGCATTGTCATTGGCCAGGAAACGGGTGTTGGCCTCGTGGCGAACCAGTTCATCGTATTGACTGCGCCCCGGCGTTGCGTCGAGCAACTGGACGACACCGTTAATATCCCCCATTTGCGACAACAGGCCGACACGCCGCGTAATATGGGCGGCGTTGCCGGACAAACCGCTGGGAACCGACGCCGATGTCAGCAGCAGGCGGCGCGTCATATCGCGCATGGTCGACGAGCCGACATTCACCGGTATCCGGCGCATCATCGTTTCCAGCATCCGTCGGCTGGTGCCCATCCACATGTCCAAGCCAAAGCCGCCGTCTTCGACGCCCAGGACCCCTGCGGTGTCAGGATCAATGGAAGAAAGGGAGTCGACGCGAACGCCCGCCGGATCAACATCGTTCAGGTTGTTCGATTGAACAGCCCCGTTGCCGTTTTCAAACTGCGGCTCATCGGTTTGGCTTTCTACGTTCTGCTGCCCGGGTGCCAGCCGCACAGGCCCGCTTTCCGGGCCCTGCGCAAAAGCTGCGCCAGAAACGGCAAACGACAACGCGACGGCAACCAGGGCCGCCGAAATATCAGCGCGGGAACCGGTCATCGGGCAATACTTTTTCAATTTTGACAATCGGTGCGGGAATGTCCCAGGTGGCGAGGAAGGCCGCGCCGCCAAAAATAAGGGCACAAACAACAAGCAAAACGAATCTTGAGATACTTTTCATGGTCATCCTTGTAAACGCAAACGCTCTCGAGGGCCACAGCAAGCCTCTTTAATACATCCAAGAATATGCTAGGTTCCGACTGTGGCAATTTTTCGGCAGTCTATCGGCTTGAAAAACCACATACAATACAGTTAACGCCTGAATGACCGGAACAAAAGCATGGCGGAGACATCCGCACAACATCAGATAAAACCATCGAAGTCTGTCGTTATGATTGGCCTGATGGGGGCCGGAAAAAGCCGGATTGGACGTGAACTGGCAGCGTTGCTGGGTGTTCCGTTCGTCGATGCCGACACCGAAATCGTCGAGGCTGCCGGTTGTTCGATCCCCTATATCTTTGAACATTATGGCGAACAGGCCTTCCGCGATGTTGAATTGCGGGTTATTAACCGCCTGCTTGATGGTCCGCCGCACATTATCGCCACCGGCGGCGGTGCCTTTTTGAACGAGAACGTTCGCACCCGAATTCTCAATCACGCCACATCCATCTGGCTGAGGGCTGAGCTGGATATCCTTGTCGAGCGCACGGGGCGTCGGGGCGGCAGGCCGCTTCTGGAAAAAGGCGACCCGCGTGAAATTCTCGACGAACTGATGAAAGAACGCTATCCGGTGTATGCTATGGCGGACATTATCGTCGATTCACTTGATGTGACGATCGCCGATACCGTCAATGACACGGCCAAAGCGCTGGCCGAATTTCTGGAAGGACAACAAGACTCCCAATGACCGACGCTTCGAGCAACAACATCCTGCTCCACCTCGACCTTGGGGACCGGTCCTATGACATCGCCGTCGATGATGGACTGCTGGGGGACGCCGGACACCATATCGCGCCGCTGATCGGTGATGGCCGTGCAGTCATCGTCAGCGATTCCAATGTCGCGCCTTTGTATCTTGGCACTCTTGAGAATTCCCTTGATGCCGCCGGTATCGACCATGCTTCGGTGATTGTTCCGGCTGGCGAGGCAAGCAAAAGCTTTGCCCAACTGGAATCCCTGACCGACGAGATCTTCAAGGCCGGGATTGATCGTAAATCGATGCTGATTGCGCTTGGTGGCGGAGTCATCGGCGACTTGTGCGGATTTGCTTCCGCCATCACCATGCGTGGCATCGACTTCATTCAGATACCAACTTCGCTGCTGGCCCAGGTCGATAGTTCCGTCGGCGGCAAGACCGGCATCAATTCGTCCTTCGGCAAGAATCTGATCGGTGCCTTTCACCAACCGCGGCTGGTTATTGCCGACCTTGCCAGCCTGGACACCCTGGCCCCGCGTGAAATGCGCGGCGGTTATGCAGAGATCATCAAATACGGGTTGATTAACGACGTTGAATTTTTCGACTGGCTGGAAAACAATGGTCAGGCCCTGATCAATGGCGACCGGGATGCCCAGCGTCACGCCGTGCTGAGGAGTTGCGCCGCCAAGGCCGACGTCGTCGCCGAGGATGAAAAAGAAAACGGTCGCCGCGCCCTGCTTAATCTGGGGCACACTTTCGGTCATGCGCTTGAAGCTGAAACCGGTTACGGCGACGCACTGACCCATGGCGAGGCCGTTTCCATCGGCATGTGCATGGCGTTCGATTTATCGGCGCGCCTGAACCTGTGCCCCGAAGAAGATGCCGCAAGGCTGCGCGCCCACCTGCAATCTGTCGATTTGCCGACAGACCTTGGCGATCTGGACACCGCATCGTGGACGGCCGACGCCCTGATCGCCCATATGGGGATGGATAAAAAAACCGAAGGCGGCACCGTCGTCTTTATTATGGCCCGTGGCATCGGCAAGGCCTTCATCAGCCGCGATATCGCCATCGGTGACGTTCGCACCCTGCTTAACGACGCCCTGAACGGATAAGCACCATGTTGATTATCCTGAGCGCAATTTTTGTGCTGCTACTGCTTTCGGCCTTCTTTTCCGGATCCGAAACGGCGCTGACCGCCGCTTCGCGCCCGTTGATGCATCACATGGAGCAGAAAGGCAATCGACGCGCCGGTCTTGTCAATCGTCTTCAGGCGAAGCGCGAACGACTGATCGGGGCAATCCTGCTGGGCAACAATCTGGTCAACATTCTGGCCTCGGCACTGGCGACCAGTATGCTGATTACGCTGTACGGCGAACCGGGCGTCGCCTATGCGACCATCGGCATGACTCTGTTGGTACTGGTCTTTGCCGAGATTCTACCCAAAACCTATGCCATTCATCACGCCAACCGCATGTCCCTGGCCATCGCGCCGTTGGTTAACGCGCTGGTTATGGTGTTGTCGCCGTTGACCCGCGCCATCAATTTCCTGGTGCGAGGTATTCTCAGGGTATTCGGCATCGATTATCAGGCCAACGACGCCTACGTCTCGTCGGCTGAAGAACTGCGCGGAGCCATCGACCTGCACAAAGGCAAGGCCGATACCGTCAAGCACGAACGGGCCATGTTAAGCAGCATCCTTGATCTGGCCGAAGTGCAGGTCGGCGAGATCATGATCCATCGCAAGGACGTCACCATGGTCGATGTCGAGCAACCGACGGAAAAAATCATCGAAGAGGTCCTGTCCAGCCCCTTTACCCGAATTCCCCTGTGGCGCGGCCAGCCCGACAACATTGTCTGCGTGCTGCACGTCAAGGCGCTGTTCGGTGCCGTGCGCACCAGTCAAGGAAGCCTCAAGGACCCGGCCGACATCGACGTCATCCGGCTGTCGGCTAAACCCTGGTTCGTGCCCGAACAAACCACCCTGTTCGATCAGTTGCAGGCATTTCGCAGCCGCCGTGAACACTTTGCCCTGGTCGTCGATGAATACGGCAGCCTGATGGGGATCGTCACGCTGGAAGATATTCTGGAAGAAATCGTCGGCGATATTTCAGACGAACACGATATCGTCATGCCCGGCGTGATCCCCGGTGGTGACGGCAGTTATGTGGTCAACGGCAGCGTAACCATTCGCGACCTGAACAGGCGTTTCGGCTGGAAGCTGCCCGATGAAGAAGCAGCGACCGTCGCCGGGCTGATCCTGCATGACTCCAGGCGTATTCCCGATATCGGCCAGGTGTTCAGGTTCCACGGCCTGCGCTTCGAGATCTTGCAGCGCAAGCGTCAGCAAATCACATCCATCCGCATCACAGAGTCCGAATAAATGCCTCTTTCCGAGTCCAAATCCAGAGAACAGATTCATACCCGCGACATTCAGTGTCAGGGTTTCAAACGCGAAGACGGTTTGTATGACATCGAAGGACGGCTGGTTGACACCAAGACCTACGATTTCGACAACGTCGACCATGGCGTCATCAAAAGCGGTCAGCCAATTCACCACATGTTGCTGCGGCTGACCCTGGACGAGGAGTTGCGCGTCCACGACATCGAGGTGTCGACCGAGTCCGGTCCGTTCAACATCTGCGCCGATATCGCGCCATCCTTTGAAAAACTGAAGGGGCTGACCATCGAGGCTGGCTGGCGGCGGCGAGTTCTGGAACGGGTTGGCGGGGTGCGTGGATGCACCCACCTGACCGATATGTTGCTTGGGCCCATGGCCGTTACCGCCTTTCAGACCATCGCCGCAGCGCGAGCGCGGCGCGCCAGCGCCGATAGCGACGGCAATCCGCCGCGCCTGATTGACACCTGCCACGCGTTATCAAGCACCGGGCCCGTCGTTAAGCGGGACTGGCCGGAATTCCATGTTTCTGAATCGGATGAAATAAAGCCGGACTAGAGATTTCTCAGGACATTCAGCAGATTTTCCTCGGTGCCGTTGCCATGACCGGCCCGACGGTGGCCGTCTTCGGTGGCGGCATTTCGATAGTAAGCGACAATAAAGGCGCGAATTGCCGACGTCCGGTTAGTGATATGACGATTCGTATCAATCAGCGTGCACAGATCATGAATATTCAGGTTCTCACGCTGGCAAACTTCGCCAAGCGCGTCCCAAATAGTTTTTTCCATACGCAAGCTGGTGCGGCTGCCGCGAATAGTTACATTCCGACTAATCAGAGAACTTTTTTGACCCATAAAATTTTACCCCCCGACGACGGTGCAAGGCACCTGTTCGACGAACTCCCTACGATATGTTAGCTTAGTCAACTTCTCCCATACGTAGAATATAGCCTAAACAGCGCAAGATTAGAAGAGTAATAAAACTTTATTTTATCAACTTTTACGCGATTTCAGATGGGCTCAGGGTTTTTAGCGCCAGGGCATGAATTGGTCCGGCCATTTCCTCTGAAAGCACGCCATAGACAAGGCGTTGGCGCTCCACACGGGATTTTCCCTCAAAAACCGGAGCAATAATCTCAACTCGAAAATGGGTCTCGCCTTCCGGGCGTGAACCGGCATGCCCGGCATGCTTGTGAGATTCATCAATCACCTCAAGACTAGAGGGACTCAACGTTTCCGTCAGTTTCTGCTCAATGGTATCGGCAACAGTCATATTCATAGCTCCTTCACAGACATGATATCTGGTGTTTTCAGGTCTCGTTTCAAGCCCCCTCCGATACCGTTGAACAAGGCGTGAATCCTTGTCATAAGGGGGGCTAGTCTCCATAGTTATATGGATCAGAATCAGTTGAGGCAACATGGCAAGAAGCGCACGAAAACATGTCCCGTTCATGGGCGAAGAGACGCCGCACCCGCTGCCCGAAGAGCGCCTTTGCGACTGGCAGGACTGCTCGGACGCCGGTGAACACCGTGCGCCGCGCTCGCCCGACGATTTGAACTCCTATCACTGGTTCTGCCTTGATCATATCCGGCAATACAACAAGGCCTGGAACTTTTACGAAGGCATGAGCGACGAAGAGGTCGAGGCTGATGTCCGCCGGGATACCACATGGAACCGTCCGTCATGGCCGTTCGCCGGGGAACGCCGCGACGTTAACTTCCGCCCCACCGGGCCGGATATTGACGATTATGGTGCTTTTGGCGAGACTTTCGGTGAAACCCCGAACCGGACTCAATGGCGACACGGGCCCGACACCCCGCAATCGAAGGCTCTGGCCCTGTTCGATTTGACGCCGCCGCTGAATGCCCGCGACCTGAAAAGCCGCTATAAAGACCTGGTCAAGCGGCACCACCCAGATACCAACGGCGGCGACAAGCGGGCCGAAGAACAGTTCAAGCGGATCGCCGAGGCCTATCAGACCCTGATGGCCGAACTGGGCGATTAAGCCCGATAGTACGAGAAGTTATTGACGAAACGGGCCGTGCGCCTTAACTCAACGAACAACTGACCGGCCAATACTGGATATTTTATTATGACAACGACCAACACGACGCCGACGGAAGACACTAGCTTCCCGCTGGATGCACCCGACATCACCATTTCCGTGCGCCAGACGTTCGGCATCGACAGCGATATCGAGGTCCCCGCCTTCAGTATTGGCGAGGCCCATGTCCCGGACATTGATCCGTCCTATCAGTTCGACCAGGACACGACGCTGGCGATCCTCGCCGGATTTTCCCACAACCGCCGGGTGATGATTCAAGGCTATCACGGCACCGGCAAGTCGACCCATATTGAACAGGTTGCGGCGCGCCTGAACTGGCCGTGCATCCGGGTTAACCTGGATAGCCACATCAGCCGTATTGACCTGGTCGGCAAGGACGCCATCGTGGTGCGCGAAGGCAAACAGGTGACGGAATTCCGTGAAGGCCTGCTGCCGTGGGCGCTGCAACACCCGACCGCATTGGTTTTCGATGAGTACGACGCCGGTCGTCCGGACGTCATGTTCGTTATCCAGCGCGTGCTTGAGGTCGAAGGCAAGTTGACGCTGCTGGATCAAAACCGGGTCATACAGCCACATCCGTTTTTCCGGCTGTTCTCGACCACCAACACCATCGGGCTGGGCGACACGACGGGCCTGTATCACGGCACCCAACAGATTAACCAGGGTCAGATGGACCGATGGAACATCGTCACCACGCTGAATTATTTGCCCCATGATGACGAGGTCAACATCGTGCTGTCGAAGTTGCCCGGCTATGACACGCCTGAAGGCCGTGAAAAAATGGCTGCCATGGTTGAATTGGCCGACCTGACCCGGGCCGGTTTCGTCAACGGCGACATTTCAACCGTTATGTCACCACGCACAGTCATCACATGGGCCGAAAACGCGGAAATCTTCGGTGACTTGAAAGTCGCCTTCCGACTGACATTCCTGAACAAGTGCGACGAGTTGGAACGTCCCGTCGTTGCCGAATATTACCAGCGCTGCTTCGATGAAGAACTGCCCGAATCGGTGGCCAAAGCGACCATTCTTTAATGACACATGATGAGTCGACATCGGAAATACTCAGGCGGGTGACCGCCTCGACACTGAAGGCAATTGCCGAGCAGCCGGAAGTCGACATTTCTTATACATCGGGGAATGAAGCCGCTGTCACGCCCAGTGGCGCTTCTGTCAGGCTACCGAAACCACCCGAACAAAAGCTCAGCGGGGACGATATCGAACGCCTGCGCGGAGCGGCTGATGCCGTCGGGCTGCGGTTGCGCTATCACGACGCCGTTGTTCACAATCGTTGCCGGCCGGGTGGCGCCCAAGCCGCCCAGGTGTTCGAGCGTGCCGAACAGGTCCGTGTTGAGGCCATCGGCGCCAAACGCATGCCAGGTGTCGCCCATAACCTGCATTCGATGATCGAAAGGCGTTGCACCTCGAAAGCACCAGAGGACGGAGACAGCCGCGACGACGGGCTGCTGCCTGAAGCCATCGGGTTGATCCTGCACGAGAAGCTGACCGGCCAGAAACTGCCCCGCACCGCCGATCCGATCCTCAATCATTGGAAACAGTACATTAACGACCGCATCGGCTTTCAGCTCGAAGGAATCGCCGAAAAAATAGACGACCAGGAAGCCTTCGCTGCCACCATGACCGACATGATCCATGCCCTGGAACTGGTCGATGACAACGAAAGCGAGCCCGAAGATCAAGATGAGTCGTCGGCTGAACAGGATTCGGAACCAGACCAGCAGCCCCACGACCACGAAGGCGACGGCGAACAACAGGCAGAACAGGAAGACGGCACCGGACAGTCCGATGACGGCGCATCAGAGACCGGCGCAGACCCCGACGACGGCATGTCAGGCGACAGCTCTGAGCCAGCCGGACCGCGCGACCGTTCCGACACATGGCCCGGCAACGACCCCACGAACGTTCCCTATCACGCCTATTTCACCGCTGCCGACGAGGTTATCGGTGCCGAAGACTTGTGCGAACCGGAAGAACTGGGCCGATTGCGCCAGCAACTGGACCAACAATTGTCGCGCCTGCAAGGCGTCGTCGCCAAACTGGCCAACCGTTTGCAGCGCCGCCTGATGGCGAAGCAGACACGATCCTGGGAATTCGATCTGGAAGAAGGAATTCTCGACGCGGGCCGTCTGTCGCGTGTCGTCACCGACCCGATGCATCCGCTCAGCTTCAAACAGGAACTGGACACCGAATTCCGCGACACGGTGGTGACGCTGCTGATCGACAATTCCGGCTCCATGCGTGGTCGCCCGATCACGGTAGCGGCGATGAGCGCCGAGATTCTTGCCCGCACCCTGGAAAGATGCGGCGTCAAGGTCGAAATCCTGGGATTCACCACTCGCGCCTGGAAAGGCGGCAAGGCGCGTGAGAAGTGGGCCGACGACGGCAAACCGTCCGATCCGGGTCGCCTCAACGATCTGCGTCATATTGTCTATAAAGCCGCCGACATGCCATGGCGACGCGCCCGGCGCAATCTGGGGCTGATGCTGCGCGAGGGCTTGCTCAAGGAAAACATTGATGGCGAGGCCCTGTTGTGGGCCCACAACCGCCTGCTGGCGCGCATGGAGCAACGACGCATCCTGATGGTCATTTCCGATGGCGCACCGGTCGATGATGCGACCCTGTCGGCCAATCCCGGCAACTATCTGGAAAAACACCTGCGTGACGTTATTCACTGGATCGAAACCCGATCCAATGTCGAACTGATGGCGATCGGCATCGGCCATGACGTCACCCGATATTACCAGCGCGCGGTGACTATTTCGGACGCTGATGAGCTGGGCGGCACGATGATGCAGAACCTGAGCGATCTTTTTGATGAAGACGCAGCCCACGCCCCGGTTAAGCGCGCCGCCAGATTCCGGTAAATGCAAGCCAAAACAAGGCCGTTTCAGCCGTTGTCACAACGGCTTTTGGTGTATATGTTTTAACTGGTTCGTCCCATGGAGCTACAGTTAGCAATTATGACTGACAAGAAATTCAGACTGGTGACCCGTGCAGACTTTGACGGCGTCGTTTCCGGCGGCCTGCTTATTGAAATGGGTCTTGTCGATGAAATCGCCTTCGTCGAGCCAAAAGACATGCAAGACGGCAAAGTTCCGATCACCGGCAACGACATCACGGCCAACCTTCCCTATGTGGACGAGACTCACCTGTGTTTCGACCATCATCTGAGCGAGACCCTTCGGGTCGGCGAAAAGCCGAATTTGATTATCGATCCGAACGAGCCGTCTGCGGCGCGGGTGATCTATGAATATTATGGCGGCGAAAGCACCTTTCCGGGAATCTCGCCGGAACTGATGGACGCTGTCGACAAGGCTGATTCCGCCAATTATTCGGAAATGGATATTCTTGCACCTGACAGTTGGACCCTGCTGAACTTCGTTCTCGACCCACGCACCGGATTATCGCGGTTCGCTCATTTCAAAGTCTCGAACGAACAGTTGATGAAGGACATGATGGTTTATTGCCGTCATCACCCGATTGACGAAATCCTGAAAATTCCCGATGTCGAAGAACGCATCCACCTGTACGAAGAACACGAAGAACAGTTCGAGATGCAGCTTCGCCGTTGCGCAACCGTACACAAGAATCTGGTCGTTATCGACCTGCGCAAGGAAGACACCATCTTCGCCGGCAACCGCTTCACCGCCTATGCCATCTTCCCGGATTGCAATATCTCCATTCAAGTGCTGCCCCACACCGAGGGTGACATCACCGTGATGGCGACGGGTAAGTCCATTCTGGACAAGTCGTCGAAAACCAACGTTGGCGAGCTGATGCTTGAATACGGCGGCGGCGGACACGAAGCAGCGGGCACCTGCCGTATCCCGAATGCTGATGCCGACAAAATCCTGGCTGAACTGGTCGAGCGCATTACCGCTGACGGTTAATTGGCGCTGATTGTCGAGACCTATGGACTCCTACCAACCAACCGAACGCTCGAAGGTCAAACGCGGGAATAAACGCGCCGCCTATGATCATCAGACCGTTCACGCCATTTTCGATGCTCTGCCCCTGTGCCATGTCGGCTATGTCGTCGATGGACAGCCCTTTGTGACGCCGACCCTGCAATGGCGCCGCGGCACCCGGCTTTACTGGCACGGGTCCAGCGCCAGCCGAATGATCCGCACGGTTTCAGGCGGTATGTCCGTATGCGTCACGGTCAGCGCGCTGGATGGCTATGTCATGGCCCGTTCGCCCTTTCATCACAGCATCAATTACCGTTCCGCCATGGCCTTTGGCACGGCAGAACTGATTGATGATGCGGACGCCAAGGACGAAGCCCTGAAACATATGTTCGAACACCTGTTTCCCGGTCGCTGGGATGATGTCAGGGGCAACACGGAAAAGGAATTAAAGGCGACGTCGGTTATTTCCATGAATATCGACGAAGCGTCGGCCAAGATCAGAACCGGCCCCCCTGTTGATGACGATGAAGACTATGACGACGTTAAGTGCTGGGCCGGTGTGCTGCCGGTTGAGCAGATTCCAGGCGCACCCATCGACGATGGTCGCCTGTTGGATGGCGTCGGCTTCCCGGATTATCTAAAAATGTTCCTGCCAAAATAAAAATGGCGGCAGGAGTTAATCCCACCGCCATTTAGAATTTGGCTTCCAGAGGTCGCGCCATCCGAAGGATGCGCTTACCAAAGTGCGCTAATTTAAGCAGCCTTACCTTCAAGAGCCTTCTTGACCCGGCGCTTGATGCGCAGCGCTTCGTCGGTCAGCTTGCTGCTGGAGCTATCGAGCAGGAACCGGTCCAGGCCACCCTTGTGTTCGATGGTGCGGATGGTGTGAGCAGCCAGCTTCATGCGAACCGGTTTGCCGAGCGCATCGCTCATCATCGAAACGGTCTGCAAGTTGGGCAGGAAACGGCGACGCGTCTTGTTGTGCGCGTGACTCACGTTGTTGCCAGCCTGAACACCCTTGCCGGTCAAATCACAGCGTCTTGCCATCTTCAAAATCCTCAAAGTCAAAATTACGTGGGGCCAACATCTAAATGACAGGCCCAAGAGGGCGGTTTTTAGGGGATTAGGCCGCCCCCGTCAAGGGGCAAGGCGTGGTTTAACTAGCCCCACTAGCCGCAAGGCGTTAACCCATCGCCTTTTGCAGGTTTTCGTCCAGTTTGGCGAGGAACTGCTGGGTCGTCATCCAATGCTGGTCGGGACCGATGAGAAGCGCCAAATCCTTGGTCATATGGCCGTCCTCAACGGTTTCGATGCAAACCTTCTCGAGCGTATCGGCGAAATTGACGACATCGGGGGTTCCGTCGAATTCGCCGCGGTAATGCAGGCCCCGGGTCCACGCGAAAATCGAGGCAATCGGGTTGGTCGAGGTTTCCTTGCCCGCCTCGTGCATGCGGAAGTGGCGGGTCACGGTGCCGTGGGCGGCTTCGGCCTCGACGGTTTTTCCGTCCGGCGTTAACAGCACGCTGGTCATCAGGCCCAGCGAACCAAACCCTTGAGCCACGGTATCGGACTGCACATCGCCATCGTAGTTCTTGCATGCCCAGACAAAACCGCCTTCCCATTTCATCGCAGCCGCCACCATGTCGTCGATCAGGCGGTGTTCGTAGATAATGTCGGCGGCCTTGAACTTGTCGGCGAATTCGGCATCGAAGATTTCCTGAAACAGGTCCTTGAAGCGCCCGTCATAGGCTTTCAGGATGGTGTTCTTGGTCGACAGGTAAACCGGCCAGCCTAGGCTCAGGCCATAGTTCATGCAGGCCCGGGCGAAACCACGGATTGATTCATCCAGATTGTACATGGCCATGGCGACGCCGCCGCCAGGGAAATCGAAAACTGTGTGTTCAATCGGATCGCCACCACCGGCAGGCACGAATTTCATGGTCAGGGTACCCGGTTCCGTCACCACCATGTCGGTGGCCCGGTATTGGTCCCCAAAGGCATGACGACCAATCACGATCGGCTTGGTCCAGCCCGGCACCAGCCTGGGCACGTTGCTGCAAATAATCGGCTGGCGAAAAACAGTGCCGCCAAGGATATTGCGAATGGTGCCGTTGGGTGAACGCCACATTTCTTTAAGGTCGAACTCCTCGACCCGGGCTTCATCCGGGGTGATCGTCGCGCATTTGACACCGACGCCGTGTTCCTTGATGGCATCGGCCGCATCGATGGTGATCTGATCGTCGGTCTCGTCACGGCTGGTCACTGACAGATCGTAATATTTCAGGTCCACATCCAGATACGGCAGGATCAGCTTATCTTTGATAAAGGCCCAGATGATGCGGGTCATTTCATCACCGTCCAGTTCGACGATGGGATTTGCGACTTTGATCTTGGCCATGACTATCAGTCCTTTTTAGGTCCATGTGCGCGGTGCGTGGTTGGCGGCAAGATAGAGTGTCCGTATACATTTTGGCAAGATTTCTGAAATTGCCAGCAGATATCAGCCTACAAGTGGCTGGTCAGAACTTCTTCATCCGCCTCTGGGGCCGAGGCCAGGGCCTCGAACACATCGTCGGTGGTATCGACGACGCTGTACAGGTCGGCGATGCCGTGGTGGCCGAAACCGCCGTCAACGACGGCAGCAACAAGATCCAGCAGCGGCTTCCAGTAATTATTGATGTCGACGAAGACAATCGGCTTGTTGTGCTGTTGAAGCTGTTTCCATGTAATCACCTCGATGCTTTCATCCAGGGTCCCCAGACCACCCGGCAAGACGACGAAGCCGTCGGCGCGTTCGAACATGGCGCGTTTGCGGCTGTGCATGCTGCCGACGATGATCAGTTCGCTGACGCCCGGGTCGCCGACCTCGAATTCCTGAATGAAGTCGGGAATAATGCCGGTAACGTGGCCTCCGGCCTCCAGCGCCGAGCGCGCGACAACGCTCATCAGGCCGATGTCACCACCACCATAAATCAGGCGAATGCCGCGCTTGGCGATTTCAGTGCCAATGGCGCGGGCCGCATCAGTATGGGCCGGGTCTTCACCGGCGCGCGAACCACAGAAAACACAAATGGAAGAAATATCCGTCATTCAGACAACATAACCGCCGTCAGCGTTCACGTAAATATGACTTGTCTCGTCAGGTACTATGCGGTTTCAATTCAGGACATCATTTATACAAGGGAGAGAGTTATGGTCACCATTACCCGCACCATTATTTCCGGCATCCTCGCCGTCATCGTCCTCGGCGCTACAGCCGCCGCCCCGGCGCTGGCCGACGGCCATGAAATCAAGTTTCGCAAGTCGGTCATGAAGGCCGTCGGCGGGGCCATGGGCGGGCTCGCCGCCGTGCTGAAGGGCAAGGCCCCGGCCAAGACCGCCGTGCCGCTGGCCGAGACCATGAGCCAAATCGCCAAGGTCGTCCCGCATGTCTTCCCCGAGGGCTCCGACTTCGGCGAGACCACAGCCATTGCGGCAATTTGGGACAAACCGGCGGAATTTAAAATGGCTGTCGATGCCTTCACCACCGCCGCCGCCGCCATGCCTGCGGCCGCCGCAACCGGTGGCGATGCCTTTGGCGCAGCCTTCGGGACACTCGGCAAATCGTGCAAGGGCTGTCATGAGAACTTCCGCGAGAAAAAGGACAAGTAGGCTGCGCCTGCTCAGCTTTTTAGCGTTCCTGACGTATGCGGCTGGCGTTGCCCCGGCGGTTGGGGCGGGCGATGCCGGGCGCGGCCATGCCGTGTTCGACGCCGCAGGCTGCCTTGGGTGTCATACGGACAAGAAAAACAAGGGTGCGCCGCTGGCCGGTGGGCGGGCATTAAAGACTCCGTTCGGCACCTTTTTCAGCCCCAACATAACGCCAGATATGAAAACCGGCATCGGCAAATGGTCCGACGACGATTTTGTCCGCGCGCTCCGGCACGGCGTCAGTCCCAAGGGCAGCAATTATTTTCCCGCCTTCCCCTATCCGTCCTATACCCGCATGACGGACGCCGACATGCTGGATTTGAAGGCCTATCTGTTTTCCTTGGCCCCCGTCGCCCAAGCCAACACGCCCCATGATATGGACTTCCCGTTCGGCTTCCGGTTCCCGCTGGTGTTCTGGAAGGCGCTGTATTTCACTGCCGGGGCGATGAAGGACAACCCGGACAAAAGCAAAGAATGGAATCGCGGAGCTTATCTGGTCGAGGCGTTGGGCCATTGCGGTGAATGCCACACACCGCGCGGGGCGTTGGGGGGGGCAAAAACCGACATGCACATGGCCGGAACACGCAACGGTGGTCACGGCGAGATCGTGCCCAACATCACGCCAGACAAACAGACCGGCATCGGCACATGGTCAACCGGCGATATCGAAATGGCGCTTTCCATCGGCATGCTGCCCGATAGCGATTTCGTTGGCGGTTCCATGGGCGAGGTCGTCACCAACACCACCGGGCGCTGGTCGAAATCTGACCGTAGGGCCGTCGTCATCTACCTGCAAAGTCTGCCCGCGATCGACCACAAGGTAAAGAAAGACAAGCCGAAGGATGGCGGCGGGAATAATTGGGACTAGCGTTCCTGTTTCAGCAATGCTGTCTTAGTATTTCTGTGACACCGTTTAATTGCTCATACATTTTATTTAGCTCGTCTATTTCGGATGTACACAGGTCCCCGGTCCAATCCTCACCGACGCACTTCTTCAGAGAATTGGCAGCGTCTTCCAATTTCCTGGAAGATACGTAAAGCTCTTTACCTGCCTCACCACATTTCCCTTTCACATCCTTGACCGTTTTATTGCTCTCGGCAAAGGTCTTGATCTTTGCTTGTTTCTTGAAAACCGACATTTTCATATTTTTTGCCCGGGAAACATCCCCTTTTGACATGCGTTTTATCAGTTGTTCCCGGGCCCCTCGGGCCATTTTGATTTTTTTACCGGCAGCATTAAACAGAACCAGGGCCTTTACATCGTCGGCCTCTACCCCGTCACCGTCTCTGTACATCTTGCCGAGATAAAACTGTGCTTCCAGGTGCCCCTGCACCGCCGCTTCCGTCAGCCATTTAACGGCTTTGGTGTATATTGCCTTGGTCACGGCCACAGAATAGAAAATCATCCCCAGGTCATACTGGGCCGGGGCAAAGCCCTTGTTTGCTGCCTTGTGGATCAAGGATGTACCCCGGAGCATATCGGCCTCGACGCCATAACCTCCACGGTACATTTTTCCAACGATGCGCTGAGCCCGAGGATCTCCCTGCTTGACCAAGGGGATGAGTTCTTTCAGGGCGATTGCGTAGTCATGATTGTCAAAAGCATTTTTGCCAGCCGTATAATCGGCATAGGCGAGGCTGCAATAAACCGTCAGCAAAAATCCGAATGAAACTGACAAAAAACAATTTTTTATTTTTTGTATTCGCATCACGCATCTCCTTCGACAACGCCCATTCTTTAAATAAATATCCTTAAACCCCACAATATCATCAATGCTGATTATCCTGAAAGCGCCGGAACAAGGCGAAAGCGGACGAATTGTATTAACACCCTCGTTGTTCTAGGCTTACAGGATCGTTTATTGATCGATTCGGAGGACTCGCGTGTCCCGACCCGTCATTCTTGCCATCATCGGCGCCATCGTTGTCGGACTGGCCATCGGCATGAACTACTGGTCCCAGCAGCCCGACGTCACGCCCGAGCAAACGAGCGCCGGAAAGGCAGCCAAACCCAAACCTGCCGTTAGCCACAGCCCCCGCACCCTGCCGCCTGCGTTTGATGTCGTACGCATCAACCCGAACGGCAACACCGTCATCGCCGGGCGCGCCCGGCCCGGAAGCGTCGTCATCATTCGCGATGGCGAGACCGAACTGGGCCGCGTCAACGCCAACGACCGCGGCGAATGGGTGTTCGTGCCCGACGCACCGCTTGAACCCGGCAAACGCCGCCTTGGCCTGTTGATGATCAGCGAAGGCAACGAAACCGTGCCGTCCATCGCCGATGTTATTATCGTCGTTCCCGAACGGGGCATGGACCTTGCCGGGAATCCGGGCACCGGTCAGGCGCTGGCCTTTCGGGTACAGCCCGACGGCAGCACCACGGTGCTGCAAAAACCGGGCGGCGACGCGGGCATGATGCTGAGCATCGATGCCGTCGATTACGACGATGACGGCAGTCTGGCAATCAGCGGCAAGGCCGTCCCCAACGCCATGATCCAGTTGTATCTGGATAACAAATTTATCGGCCATGCCCGCACCGGGCCGGATTCCGGGGCCGGCCTTGGCACCTGGAACATGAAGCCCGACAACAGGGTCGCACCAGGCCTGTACAGGCTGCGCGCCGACCACATCAACAGCGACGGGCGGGTCCTGTCGCGGGTCGAGTTCCCATTCTCGCGCGCCGACGACACAATCGTCATGGCGAAGGGCGAAACCATCGTCGTGCAGCCGGGCAACAGCCTGTGGCGACTGGCCCGGCACAGCTATGGCGAGGGTGTGCGCTATACGGTTATTTTCCAGGCCAACCGTGACAAAATCACCGATCCCGACCTGATTTATCCCGGACAAGTGTTCAAAGTGCCGAAAAAGCAGTAATCTCCCTTCGATTGGTTTTTTGATACGTAAGGAATTGCTGTTTTGCTGAAGATCGTTCTTGTCCCCATCAACCCCGCCGGATGGCCGTTTATCGGCCTGTTCGCGGCAATCACCATCGGCCTGTTTCAGGTTTCCGACCTGTTTGGATGGGTCGGGGTTATCCTGACCGTCTGGTGCGTTTATTTCTTCCGCGATCCGGATCGCACGACGCCGACCCGCGATGGCCTGTACATCAGCCCCGCCGACGGGGTCGTGCAGTTGATCGACAGCGCAGTGCCGCCGCCGGAACTGGGCATGGGCGACGCCGCCCGCCCCCGCGTTTGTGTTTTCATGAATGTGTTCAACGTACATGTGAACCGCATTCCCATCGACGGCGAGATCAAGACCATCGCCTATCGGCCGGGGCGTTTCTTCAATGCCTCGTTGGACAAGGCCAGCGAATACAACGAACGCATGAGCATCCGTATGACGCCTGCGGGCGCCAAAGAGGGCGGTGACATCGCCTTTGTGCAAATTGCCGGACTGGTCGCCAGACGCATCAAATGCGACCTGATCGAAAGTCAGGCCGTTAAGGCCGGGGAACGTTTCGGGCTGATCCGCTTCGGCAGCCGCGTCGACACCTATCTGCCCGATGGCGTCACCCCGATGGTTTGTGTCGGGCAAAGCACCGTCGCCGGGGAAACCGTGATTGCCGACGCCACGACCAGTGAAGTGGCTCGTCAGGGCGAGGTTCGATAGACATGCCCCCCGCCCGGCGAAAACGGCCCGAATGGCTTCACATCAACAAGATGATTCCCAACTTCCTGACCATTCTTGCATTGTCGGCGGGAATGTCGGCGATCCGTTTCGGTTTGCAGGACCGTTGGGAATACGCGGCACTGGCGATTCTGGCTGCCGCCATCCTTGATGCACTGGACGGCCGTATCGCGCGCATTCTGAAAGGCGCCAGCAAGTTTGGCGCGGAACTGGATTCCCTGTCCGACTTCATCAGTTTCGGCGTTGCCCCGTCGATGATGCTGTTTTTGTGGTCGATGCAGGATGCCGGACGCTTTGGCTGGATGCTGGCGTTGTTGTTCAGCGTCTGCATGGCGCTCAGGCTGGCGCGGTTCAACACCATGACAGAAGACGAAGACCTGCCGCCATGGACCAGCAATTTCTTTTCCGGTGTCCCGGCTCCGGCTGGGGCCGGGCTGGTGCTGCTGCCGATGATCCTGTCGTTTCAGTTTGGCGACAGTTTCGTCCGTGATCCGTTTTTCGTGGCCCTGTTCCTGATCGTCGTTTCGGCCCTGCTGGTCAGTTCCATCCCGACGTTTTCGTTCAAGAAGATAAAGGTGATGCGGAAGTTCATGGTGCCGGCAATGATTATCGCCGGGGCCTTCGTTACCGCACTGGTCAGCGCCCCGTGGACGACTTTGACAGGCGTCCTGGTGACCTATCTGGCAACCATTCCGTTTTCCTATCGTGCCTATCAGCGGCGCATTGCCGAAGACGGCGGGGAAAATGTCACGCTGAACGACGGTTAGTCGTTCATTATTATAAATAACGGGCAGTTTAACCGGGATGCCGATACACCTGTGGTGATTCGGATCAACCCGGCACTGCCCTAGCGACGGCTAAGCCAATCGTGAATTTTCACTTTCAGCATTAACGCCGACGGTGTCACGAACAGGGTCAACAGGGTGGCAAACCCAAGCCCGAAGACAATCGATGTCGACAGCTGCGACCACATCTGCATGGACGGAGCGCCGACGCTAATGTCGCGGGCGACGAAATCCAGATTAACCCCCAGCGTCATCGGCAACAGCCCCAGAATGGTCGTCACCGTGGTCAACAGCACCGGACGCAGGCGCTGGGCACCGGTCCTAAGAATTGCCTCCATCGGCGTCGCCGCACTGTCTTTCAAGCGGTCGTAGGTGTCGATCAGGACGATATTATTATTAACAACAATCCCGGCCAGCGCGATCACACCGATACCGCCCATGATAATGCCGAATGGCTGGCCAGTAACCAACAAGCCGATAAACACACCGATGGTCGACATAATCACGGCGCTGAGAATCAGCAGCGCCGAATAAAAGCTGTTGAACTGGGTGACCAGAATAATCGCCATGATAAACAGCGCGACAACAAACGCCTTGCCGAGAAATTCTTTGGCCTTGCGCTGTTCTTCGTCTTCCCCTCGGAAGGTAAACGTCACCCGGTCATCAAGCCCGGCGTCTTTCATCCATTCTTCCAGTTCATGGACCTTGTCGTTGGCGAGCACCCCTTCGACAACATCGGCCTTGATCGTCATCACCCGGCGGGTATCAACACGGCGAATGGTTCCGACCGTCGGCTTTGCGACACGCTCAACAAAATTGCTGATTGGAACGGTGCCGTTCAGAGTGTTCACCCGCAGTTGATCAAGCTGTGAAATCGTCCGATAGGCTTCCGGGTAACGGGCCCGGATATCGACCTCGTCATCGACATCGTTGGGCCGATATCCGCCCAGCTTGATGCCGGTGCTGACCAGTTGCACTGCGCGCCCGATCATGTCGATGTCGGCATTGAACTTGGATGCCTGAATACGGTTAACCTGCATTTCCCAGTCGATACCGGGCAGCGGTCTGGAATCCTCGATATTGATCAGGTCGCCGATCTGCTCCATGCCATCAAGAACCTTGACGACCGCAGGTGCCAGCAGTTCGGGGAAGCGCGAGGATAGTTGCACTTGTACCGGCTTGCCGACCGGCGGTCCGGCTTCCTGCTTGCGACGATCAATGAAAATGCCGTTCAAATCACGAGTGCTGTTTTCGAAATCGGCAAGAATTTCATCGGCGCTTCGACGTAATTGCCAGTCGGCGAATTCAACATTGATGACACCAATAATGTCAGCCGATTCCTGACTGTTCTTTTCACGACCGGTGCGCAGATAGGCATTGGTAATCTCGCCGCTTGCCGCCACCGTTAGCAACCGTTTTTCAACCTCTGCCATCAGGCTATCCATTTCATAGACCGACAGGTTGCCCCGTGCGCGGACCTGAATTTTCGCGAAGTCCGGCTCGATGTCCGGGAAAAACTCGACGCCCTTGCCAAACAGGGCATAGGTGCCCTGCACACCGATCAACAGCATGACGGCTGCCATCAGCACACGCCCCGGGCGCAGCAATGCCATTTTCAGGAAATGAACATAAATGCCTGTATAACCGCCGCTTTCTTCCGGGTCATGGTCGTCGCTGCCAGCCAGCATCTTGGCTGCCTCCGGGTCCGCCGTACCACCGGGTGCACCGATGAAAGCGCCCAGCGTGGGCACAAAAATAAGCGCCATGACCAGCGATGCCGACAGGGTCGCAAGCAACGTCAGCGGCAGGAACTTCATGAACTCGCCAACGACACCAGGCCAGAATACCAGCGGCAGAAATGCCGCCAGCGTCGTCGCCGTCGAAGCAATGATCGGCCACGCCATGCGTTTGGCCGCCAGCCCATAGGCAATGCGCCGGTGCTCGCCCTCGGTCATTTTACGGTCGGCAAATTCGGTAACCACAATGGCCCCGTCAACCAGCATGCCGACGGCCAGGATCAGTGCGAACAAGACCACCATGTTGATGGTCAGTCCCAGCGACGACAACACCAGAATACCGGTCAGGAACGAGCCCGGAATAGCAACCCCGACCAGCCCCGCCGTGCGCAAACCAAGCGCCGCGATCACCACGATCATCACCAGTAACACCGCCGATATGACGTTGTTCTGAAGATCGCTGAGCATGATCCTGATTTTCTTCGACTTGTCCTGGGCAAAATCGACATTGATCGTCTGACGCAGGGCCTGCGGCCAGTCTCGGCGTTCGTCGGCAACGATGGTGCGGACGTTTTCAATGGTATCGATAATGTTCTCGCCGGTGCGCTTGGTGACTTCCAGCACCAGCGCCGAACGGCCATTGACGCGGGCGAAGCTATCGGGGTCCTTGAACGTGCGCCGGGTATCGGAAATATCGGCCAGCCTGACGGCGGCATCGCCATCGGTCTTGATCGGCAGCGCCATCACGTCGGCTGCCGTTTCCAACAGCCCCGGTACCTTCAGGGAAAACCGGCCCTTGCCGGAATCCTGCGATCCGGCGGCAACCAGCAGGTTGGATCGGGAAATTGACTGCACCGCGACCTCGGCAGTCAGTCCGTAACTTTCGATTTTGACCGGATTGATCAGGACCTCCAGCAATTCATCGCGTTCACCGGCAATCTTGACCTCCAGCACGCTGGGCAGGGATTCAATACGGTCTTGCAAATCTCTGGCAACGCCTAGCAGCGTGCGTTCCGGCAATTCGCCCGACAGCGTCACCAACACCACCGGGAACAGGCTAAAATTGACCTCGTTGACAGTTGGCTCGTCGGTGTCGGCGGGCAGGTCTGGTTTTGCCAGCTCGACCTTTTCGCGGACATCGTCCATGGCCGCGTCGGCATCGAAACCGGCATCGAATTCCAGTGTCACACTGGCTCCGCCCAGATACCCCGATGATCGTATTTCCTTTACCCCTTCGATGCCCCTGACTTCCTGCTCCATCGGCCGGATCAGCAGCCGTTCGGCATCCTCCGGCGAGATTCCCTCGTGCTCCATCTGTACATAGACGATCGGGATATTGACATCCGGCTCGGCCTCTTTCGGCACGTTGACATAGGAAATTGTCCCGGAAATCAGGAGCAGCACCAGCGTCGTCAGCACCGTTCGTGCATGGGTGATGGCGGCATCGATCAGGCGGTTCATGACCCGCCGGTCCCGTTAACTTTCTGACCGGCGCGAACAAATTCCTGGCCGACGGTAATCAGGGTGATGTGATCGCCCAAACCCCCGACCCACATGCCCTGGGTGGTGTCGTCGATAATGGTCACCGGATTGAAATGCACCGTGGCGTTGTCATCCACCGACTTGACGCCCAGCACCCCTTCGTCAGACAGGGTTAATATCGCCGGGGTAATCAGGTGCGCCTGAACGCCCCCCAGTTCAAGCCGCAATTCCGTCGTCTGGCCAACGGCGAAGGTGCCGTCTGGGTTGGCAAGGCTGACTTCGATTCGAAATGTACGGGTCGATTCCCGGGCCACCTTCGAAACATAGGATATAGAGCCCGCCACGGCCTCGCCACCGACCGGCGTAATCACCGCCCCGGCACCGACACGTAGTTTTCCGGCGACCAATTCCGATACTTCGGCGGCAATGACAATCGGGTCCAGTTCGACAACATCGGAAACGGCGCTGCCAACGGCGACGAAGTCACCGACCTCGACCAGCACGTCGTTGAGGACTGCATCGAACGGGGCACGAATTTCCGTGTGCTCAATGTCCAGACGAATGGCCTTAAGCCCGACCTTTGCCGTTTCCAGTTGCGCCTTTGACTCGGCCAGTTTGACCCTGGACCGGTATTGCTTTTTCGATAATTGCTGAGCCGCTTTATAGGCCAGAAGGTACTGTTCGACCTTCGCCTCGGCCTCGACCAATCTGGCCTTACGGTCATCCATTGAAATGCGTGCGATAATCTGGCCCGCCTTCACCGCTTGCCCTTTTTCGAGCACGATCTCGGCAATATGGCCGGACGTTTCCGCTTTCAGCACCACCCGGCGGGCGGCTTCCGTGCGTCCGAACAGGACCAGACTGTTTTGATGGTTGTTGGCGACAGAAACGACCGTACGCACATTCGGCAGATCATGTTCCGCCTTGTCCATGGCATTATCATCGTCACCGGAAAAAATCAGGCCCGAGACAATCCACAGGAACGCGACGATTGCGACCCCGGCCGCAATTCTGTGTGCGGGTTTAAGGGCAATCATTTTGCATCTCCCGAATGTTCTTCGCCAAGCAGCAAGTGTCGGTTTTCTTCCATGAAGTCTATTGCCGCCTGATAGAACGCACGCCCAAGGCCACGGGTAAACTGGCGATGCGGTGGCAGAGTGCTGTCATCGGGCTCACACATACAATTGAGCTTGTCATGGTAACTTTTTAGATATCCGTCGAACACTTTTTCCAAACGCTCAGGCTGCATGTATTCGGCCAGGAAGAACATGACCAGCGCCTCGGAACGAATGCGGTCGTCCGCTGGCGTTTTTCCGAGCTTGCGCCTCAGCGCCACCTCGCCGGATTCGGTAATGGAATACATTTTCTTGTCGGGGCGTCCGTCCTGGGATTGCTCGCGCATGGACACCAGTCCGGCCTCACCCAACTTGCCGAGTGCTGGATAGATGGAACCGAAACTGGCTTGGTGAAAATGTGAAAACGGGCCGTCTTCGAACATTTTCTTGATTTCATATCCGCTGGCGTCGCCGAGGGTAAGCGCCCCCAGACAGAGTGTTTTGACGTCCATGATCTGCCGTCCCTGAAATATATAACGAACTGTTATATATCGATACTATATATATCGTGTCAATATATTAACGTGGAAACCGGCCAATATAAATAAAGCGCAGACTGAGCAAGCTCAGCGATGTGGTGCTGGCGATCAGCATCGCCTGAAACAGGCCGAGTATGCCGTGCTGAAAATGCAGCGCCAGCAACCAGCCCAACGGCACCATCAGGCCTAAGAAGCAGAAACTCTGGATCAATGCCGGGGACCAGATGCCGCCGCTTGACCTAAGGGCATGAACCATCACCGCCTGACCGCCATCGGAAATGGCAACGATGGCGCAGAATACGATCAGCGGAATGGCGGCGCTGATCACCGCCATATCGTTTGAATAAGCGGACGCCAGAATCGGTGCCAAAGTCGCGAAAATCAGTCCAATGCCAGCCATGGCAATGATGTTCGCGCCCACGCCTGTCCATCCGGCTAGGTTGCGGTCGCTCCAGTCCCCTCGCCCGCCTGCGATGGCGACACGAATTCCCGTCGCCGACCCGAAACCAAGCGACACCATGAACGCCATCGCCAACAGATTATGGGCGACGGAAAAAGCCGCCAGCGGCACTTTGCCCAGCCATCCGGCGAACATCGCCAAAAAGGAAAACGCGATGGATTCGACGCCGATACTGACGGCAGCGGAATAACCAATGCGACGTTGTTGAGCCCAATCCTTCCAACCGCCCTTCGCCGGCAGCCGAATGCCATAGATCTCGTGGCCGGGCATCGTCCAGATATAGACGATCAGCCCGATCATCAGCAGCCAGCGCACCAGTGATGATGTAATCGCCGAGCCTTCCGCCCCCATCGCCGGAAAACCCAGATGACCGTAAACAAGCACCCAGTTGAACGCGATGTTGACCAGGTTGGCAACCAGCATCATCAGCATTGCCGGTTTCGGGTTTTTGATGCCTTCCAGAAACAATGCTGTGGTGACGTACAGCAAATAGGCAGGCAGCCCAAGGCCGAGAAAAAACATCACTCGCCCGCCGTTGACGGCCAGCTCCTCCGTTTGTCCGGCGGCCAACAGCATGGGCTCGCCAAAAGACGTCGCCAATGTTCCCAACAGGCCAAGACCAATGGAATACGGTACCGAGCGCCGCCATACGGCACCACATTCGGTCAGATTTCCTTCGCCTAAGGCGAGGGACGTCATCACTGCCGTTCCCAGCAACAGCCCGAGCAGAATCAGGAATACCGGCATGAATGGTGCCATACCAATTCCCAGATATGCCAGTTCAGCCGTCGCGAAGTGACCGACCATGACAATATCAACCAGCGCCATCGCCATCACTCCGGCCCGCGCCACGACGACCGGCCACGCAAGGCGAACCAGTTCCGACAAATGCCGGGACAGCCTGCGTCGCAACCAGGTTTGGTCAGCCTCCACCATTCAGAAAGAAGAACCCGGTTCCTGCAGAAACGCTATTTCTTCTTCGGTACTGTCGCGGCCCAGAATGGCATTGCGATGCGGGAAACGCCCGAAGCGGTCGATGATATCGCGATGCGCCACCGCCCATTTCAGCAGGTCGGCGTTTCCGGCGGCCGTGAACATATCGACACAGCGTTGCTGATCGTCGATGGATTCCGAATGTTCGAACGGCAAGTAAAAAAACATCGAAAATGCGACCGGCAAGTTCTTGTCGAACTCCATCCGCAGGGCCTCGTTCGCCAGCTCCAGTGCACGCTTGTCCCCAACAAAGGCCTTCGCTGTATCGCGAAACAGATTTCGCGGAAACTGGTCCAGGGCAACAATCAGCGCCAAAGAGTCCATTTGCTTGGTAGCCAGTGCATCATATTTTCCTGCCAACGCCATCTCGACATCGTCCAGGAACGCCTCACGTATGGACTCATCGAACTCCGGATTTTTAACGAACCATTCCTGCCTGGTTTTGCCGTAATCGTCTGAACCCTTGGACCCAAACCAGAAGTCCCGGACCCTTTGCGTAAAATCATTGCTCATTTTACAGCCCCTTTCTTCTTCATCGCTTTGGCCTTGTTGTCCGCGAGCGCCACATCGATGGATCGCCGCGCCCACTCCTGCATCTCGTCGACATCGTCGAAAATCTCGTCCGGCACACGCCAGTAACGACCAAGGATTACAGGTTTATCCTTTTTCATATAGGTAAAAGGTTCCGAACCTGCCGCCTTAAAATCATCCATGCTTTCGTCATCGACCTTGAAATACAGAACTTCGTCGGCAATCAGGGCGAACATGGATGCCCCCCAATAGACCCCGCCACCGCCAAACATGCGCTTGATGGATATGGTGCCCAGCGGTTCCAGAAGGTCAAGAATATGCTCTGCGTATTCCTTGCTAAAGGCCACGGTGTGATTCCCCAGGGTCCAGACTCATTAAAACCATGCAATTGCGTTAGGTCAGGAAGGTCGAATGCACGGAAATCAACGCGAAGGACATGCCATAGCATATTCGAGCGTTATTGACACAGCAGTCGGCCTTCCTGACCTAACCCGGAGGGCGAGGGTCTTTTAGCCAAAGGGTGCGTCGAGAAAACTTGACGATGCCCCACATCGCCTGCGTTTCCACTCCTGCCCTTTGTTTAAATTACCTCTCGCGCAATGGATCGTTTTAATGAGTCTTGACCCTAGACAATATTCCCGTCGATTTTATAGCGCCCGCCCGGGTCTTCGATTTCGATGACCCACAGGTCCGGGTCGC
>JABHGV010000058.1 GCA_018671895.1 Rhodospirillaceae bacterium
CACCAGCACATAGCCGATGTCGGCAAATTCCAGCCCCTTCTTGGCGTTCTGTTCGACCATGATGATGGTCTTGCCTTCGTGATTTTGCAGGTCGTCGAGAATCTCGAAAACCATATCGATAAAGCGCGGCTCCAGACCAATGGACGGCTCGTCAACCAACAGCACGTCAGGCTCCATAACCAAGGCGCGCGAGATTTCCAGCAGTCGGCGTTCGCCACCCGACAAAACCCCGGCCTTCTGGTCGCGACGGTCCGCCAGACGGGAATACTTTGCGAACACCCGTTCGGCCGACGCCATCGCCTCGTCGGTGCTGTCCATCAAATATCCGCCCATCAACAGGTTTTCTTCGACCGTCATATCCGGGAATACTGAATTGTCCTGAAGGATGTAGGCAATACCGCCGTTCTTCAGTTTCTGGTTGGAACTGGTGCGGGTAATATCGGCATCGCCGACCTTGATCACCCCACCGGTGATATTGGTGAAGCCATAAATCGAATGCAGGATCGTCGATTTGCCTGCCCCGTTCGGGCCGATCAGGCACAACGATTGCCCGGAACCGACACGCAGGTCGAAATCGTGGATAATCTCCATCTTGCCGTAACCGGCAACAAGGTTTTCGATGGACAGAAACGCCTCGTCACCGGCCAGTTCATCAAGCCGGGCAATATCGGGGCGATTGGCACTCAGGTTCTCGGCATCGCGCGCAACATCGTCGACGGACATCACAACGTCGACAGAACCATGCCCGTAACCTCTGATGCCTTTCTTGTTTTCTTCGTCAGCCATCAATGCGCCCCCAGATAGGCTTCGATGACGCGTTGGTCGTTTTGTATTTCGGTCGGAATGCCCTCTGCCAACATTTCGCCATGGGCAAGGCAATAAATGTGCTCGGCCAAATTCATGATCACCCGCATGTTGTGTTCGATCACCAACAGGGTCACGCCAAATTCCGCATTGGCCTTTTTCAGACGATCAATCAGACCGTTAATCAGGGTCGGGTTAATGCCCGCCGTCGGCTCATCCAGCAGCAGCAGCTTTGGGTCGTTCATCAGCGCCATGGCGAATTCCAGCAACTTTTGCTGACCGAACGACAGATCACCCGCCAACAACGTACGCTTCGAATACAAGCCGACGAATTCCAGCAACCTTTCGACCTTTTCGTGGTCTGGGGCTGAGAATTTCCCGAACATGTGCGTAACGGTGGTATTGCGGTGCGGCATGCTGATCAACATGTTCTGAATGCATGTCATCTTGCCGTATATGCGAGTCTGCTGGAATGTCCTGAGCATGCCCAGGCGGGCAATTTCAGGGACCAGCATTTGCGAAATTTCCTGGCCTTGAAAACGCACCGAACCGGCATCGATGGGATGTGAGCCGACGATGGAATTGAACAGCGTCGTTTTTCCCGATCCGTTCGGCCCGATCAGGCCGATGATTTTACCTTCCGGCACCTTAATCGAAATATCCTTGTTGGCGATAACGCCGCCAAAGGCTTTCGATGCGCCGTCCACTTCCAGCAGATGGGTGGTCATGTGGTTCCCCCCTTGCTGTCTTCGATGGTCATCGCCTCGTCGACCTTGTGGCCCAGAAGATGCGGCCACTGCGCCCGGATATAGCCCATAATCCCTTGCGGGAAGAAGACCACGATGCCAACGATCATGGCGCCCAGCGCGACGCGCTGCCAACCGAACAGATGCGCCCATAACAATTCCTGTGCGACGTGGAAAATAATCGCCCCGATGACCGGGCCCCAAATGGTTCCCTTGCCGCCAAGGATTGCCATCAACACCATCCACACACCAAAGGTCGCACCGGCAAACGCTGTATCGACGGGATCTATAAATCCGATCAGGTTGCCCATGGCACCGCCAGTGATGCCAAGGAAAAAGGCCGACAGCATCCAGCCCATCACCTTGTATCGGGTGGTGTGCAGGCCCATGGCCTCGGCCTTGTCCTCGTCGTCGCGAATGGCGTTCAAGGCAAGCCCGAAACGCCCGCCATAAAGCCATTTCAGGGTGAAATGACAGACCGTCGCCAAGACCATGAAAATGATATAAAAGAACTGCCCTTTTGAGCCCAGTCCATCAGGGAAAACCGGCGTGACCATGCCAGAACCAGCACCGATATAGTCGATGCCACCGGCTATTTCACCGGCCCCAATCGCAAGCCCCAACGTACAAATGGCAAAGTAATGGCCCCTGAGCCCCAGCACGGCAGAGCCAATCACCAACGCGACCAGCACGCAAAGGATGCCCGACGCCCCGAAACCAACGCCCAGGCTTATAACGTAATCCGACGAGGAAATGGCATCCAGCGAACCGGCGGTCTTTTCGTATTCATCGAAGTCGAAGAACATGCTTCGCTGCACGACAGCGGTTGTGTACATGCCGATGCCAAAGAAGAAGATGTTACCGAACGAATTATATCCAGCCTGCCCGCCCTGAACATCCCACGTCATCGACAACAGGATCATCACGCCCAGATAGGCCATTTGAATATGGTATGTCGGTGCCATCAGCGGCAACGCGACCAGCACCAGTAAAATTATTCCGTACAGGGTTTTATCATCCAGCGGCCATTTCATCGGAGCACCTGCCGATGTTTTTTCAGCAGATGATTTCGCCACACCAGGATCACAACCAGCAACGAGAATATAAAGGCCATCTGGAATTCAATGCCCAGGATAAATCCGGCAAAGTTCTCTAATGCACCCAGCCCCAGCCCGGTTACAATAACGGCAGGTAAATTACCAATACCGGCAACGATGACGATCATGAACGATCGCACCGTATACGCCAGCCCTTGAAACGGCTGCACATTCCAGGTCATCACCACCAACGCCCCGGCGGCACCGCAAATGGCGGCATTCAATGAAAAGGTAATGGCATAGATATTATCGGTATTGATACCCATGATCCGCGCCGCACGGGCATTCTGGGCGGTCGCGCGTATCGCCCTGCCGGTCTTTGATTTCGACATGAACGCAACCAGTGCCGCGCCTAAAACAAGGACCAGAATGAACCCGACAACCTTGATCTCCGATACCGTCACCGTTTCGCCAAACAGGTAAAAAGATCCCAGCCCGGATTCAACGGTTTGCACATCGGCCGTGAACATCAGGTTCATTAATTGCTGCAACAGGATCGAAATACCGAATGTCGCCAGAATTGATATGAACAGGTCCTGGTCGACCACCCTACAGATGACAATTTTATAAACGATCCAGCCGACCACATACAGGACGACGAATGAAATGGGAATTCCAAGGAATGGATTAACCCCATGGGTTGTCAGCCACCATGTCACGAACCCGCCAAGAATAACGAATTCACCCTGGGCGATGTTGATGATGTCCATCACCCCCCAGACCAAAGCCATGCCGTAGGCGGCAAGGGCAAAAATTGAGCCGACGAGAATCCCGTCGATTAACAACTGGACATTGAAAATCGGCGCATGAACAAGGACCAGAATGTTGTCCCACATAGGCGTGACCGTCCCGAAATAATAAAAGAAAATCCCGCCCCCGCCTGTATCGGCGAGAGCGGGTTATCTATGGTTTCAGATTAACGCTTTTTCCATGTCGGCATCGGGAAGGTGACCTTCTTTTCTGCCCACTTGGACGGCGCCACAACATAGTATTTGCCGTCAATGATCTGACGCAAAGCCATCGGCTTAGCTATGTTGTTACCAGCCTTCGAGAACTTAACGTTCCCGTAGAAGGTCTGCATTTCGGTCGCCGCAAGGGCGTCACGGACCTTCTTCGGGTCGGCGGAACCGGCACGCTGGATTGCATCGACAAACACCAGAACCGAAGCCGTCGACTCAGCCGCCTGATACGGAACAACCGTGTAGCCATCGTAGGTTTTACGGAACAGGTCCGCATACTGGCTGGCTGTACCGAACCACTTGTCGGAATACGCCATGGAAGCCGCCCACTGGGTGGCACACAGTGTGAAATCGGACTTGCCCGGGAACTTGTCCTGAACCTTCGCCGCTTCACAGTGTGTCATCGCCAGCATCGGCACGTTGACTTTCATTTCTGCAATCTGCCGGATGGCCAATGCAGCACCCTTGGAGTGACCGGATACGACCAGCACGTCCGGGCTCAAGGCTTTCACCTTGGTCAGGGTCGCGGTCATGTCGTTCAGTTCCTTGGGCAGCTTGTCATCAATGACGATTTTCATGCCGTGCTTTTTGGCATCGTCCATAACACCGGCGCGGATGTCCTGGGAAAACGGATCGTTTTCCATGGCCAGCGCAATCTTCAGGTCACTGGCTTTCTTGCCGATCTTACCGGCGTTCTGGGCGGCCAGATTGATCGATTCAGCAAGGTACTGTTCCGAGGTGGAGAGCACCGCGAACAGATACTTGTAGCCCTTGTTGAACAGCGAACGTGACGCGCCGTTACCTTCAACCATGGGGATACCGTACTTTTCGGTGACCGGGGCCATGGCCTTGGTCATGCCCGATGAATACGGCCCAAGCATCAGCTTGACGCCATCCTGATTGACAAGACGTTCGATCAACTGTGCGCCACGAGCCGGGGTCGATTCATCGTCGTAATACTTGACCTTCAGCTTGTAGGTTTTGCCACCAATCTTGACGCCGCCCATCTCGTTGACGCGTTTGACGGCCAGGTCATAGCCGTTCTTGGTGTGCTTGCCGTTGGTTGAATATTTGCCGGTGAACGACAATGCGGCACCAAGAGTAATGGTGTCGCCTTCCATTTTGGCATTCGCATCGCCGGGCATGACAAGCCCGGTTGCGACCGCTCCGACAGCAAGCGCGGTCAGAAACTTCGTTTTTCCTAACATAACAATCCTCCCTGGATTTCCTGTTCTTGCCCTCAATATCGAAGGCCAAACGCTTTTTATAATGCGTTTAATTACTAAGAGTGTATCGGAGTGTCAGAGAACCGCAATAGCAAATCGGCTACCGTTAATACATTGCCACAGTGCGGGAAAAAGCGAAATTTCGCCTCAGGTCAGCCCTTGGCGCTGCTTGCAATACCCGGTGTCCAGCGTTTGACTGCAACGGGGCGTCCGGTCTGGGAACGCATCAGTTTCGGCTTGATGACCTGTTGCAGGGAGGGCGTTTCCTCGGCGCGGGCAAACGACAGTTGCATGGCGCGCAGTGGAATCTCCGTCCGACGGCCCTTTTTCATGGCCTGTTTGAAGGCCATTGTGTCTTTACACAATGTGGTCAGACGTTCCGGAGAATGATGGCCGAAACGCCGCCACAGGTTATCGAGGAAGTTCTCGACTTCTTCGGGCAGGAACAATTCGGCATCGATGTTCGGGCGGCCCTTATGAAAAGCCTTATAGACGTTCGGCTCGATCGGGCCCATTTCCTCGGCGATGAAGACGGCCGGCATCAGCCTCTGGCTGTTATAGGCAATAGAATAATAAGCCTGCGACAAAAACAGCAACCGATGCAGTTTTTGCGGTTGTAGGTACTCGTTTTGCTCCAGCGCGGTGTCGGCGAACCAGAGCGCAACATCAAAAGCGGACTCGACGGCAGACGTCATATTGATCCCTCATCAGGCACCGAAAGTACGGAACATTTGAGTCTTCTCCGAGATAACGAACAAATCATTAACGCTTATGTGACCTGCATCACTGATGGTTCTCCGCAAGTGATGTAAGTTTCACACATGAGCATCACAGGAACCCTGTCGGCGGCAATTTCAGGACTGAACGCGGATTCCGTACGTGTCAACGTTGCCGCCCACAACATCGCCAACGCCAGAACGGCGGAATTCCAGCCCTTACAGGTCACCGCCAAGACTCTGACGACGCAACAGAACACGACCACCGACTATGCATCGGGCGGTGTTCTTGTCTCTGTCTCGCCGACACTCGGTGAAGGCGTCAATATGGTGCGCGAAATCACCAACATGATGCAGGCACATGTCAGCTACAAAGCCAACGCCAGCCTGATCAGGCACGTCGAAGACATGGCCAAAACAGTCATCGACATTAAAGCTTAAAGAAAATTAGAGGGTCAGGCTGACAGAGGCGCCACGCACATCTTCCTGACCGTGGATGGTTTTGGCAGTCGCTTCATAGACGTTAATGGCGCGGGCTAACAATCCGGCAAAGCCGCTACGCCGGGAATTGTTGGCACTTTCGCTGCCACCGCCGTTATTGACCTCTTCAAAGATCGTCGCGAAGGTCTCGCTGGAACCGGGGTAATCGACGAGCTCCCTGTTGCGTGGGCGCTCTTCCTGACGTTTAAAGTTGGCGTTTTCGTCTCTGAAAATCAGTGAATTGTCGAACGCAATGCCTGTCTGCGAACTGATTTCCTCAATGGGAGAGGAATCCGATGACGCGACCTGACGCGAACCGGCAGGCATACGCGTTTGCGTAACGCTTGTCGGCGCCGTTGGCGGTGGCGTTCTTGGTATCAAGCTCATGCCTAAAACCACTTCCCATACAACTGCAACGATGCCCGGACAGACTCCGGCACCGTTTAAACCTCTACATCTAGTAGTTTATAGGAAATCGGTCACAAAACCAACAAGGATTTTACCAAATATTTACCCTGTTTTCAGGGCTTTGGCGGGTTCAAGCCGTTCAGGAAATCGGTCACCCTGTCGTGCAGACCAAATTCAGCCAGGTCATTATGTCCGGCATCACGCACCCAAAAGGCCTGTTTTGGCTCCTCGGCGGCGTCGAACAGCCGCTTGCCGAAGCGTATCGGCGTCACCTCGTCTTCCTCGCCATGGACGAAAAGCACAGGCGCACCGATATCGGCAATGGCATCTATGGAATTGAAACGGTCCTTCAGCATCATGCTGACCGGAACGTACGGATAATAGAAAGCCGCGGCATCGACGATGGAGCTGAACGGCGCTTCCAGAACGACCGCAGCAACCGGCGCATTTTCGCCTGCCTGCTCGGCTGCAATCCTGACAGCGACGCCGGTGCCAAGGGATTCCCCATACAGCACGACCCGCTCAGCAGAGACCCCGTTTTCGCCCAGATAGCGCAGCGCCGCACGGGCATCTTCATAAAGCCCCTGCTCGCTGGGGCTGCCCGGGTTGCCCCCGAAACCGCGATAGCCAACCAGCATCATGCCGTATCCGGCATCCATAAACGGCCGCGCCTTGCTTCCCCGAAGCTCGATATTTCCGGCGTTGCCCTGAAACAAAACCACTGTCGGCATGTCGGCATCCGCCGCCCGATACCACGACAGCAATTCCAACCCGTCGGACGTGGTTGCTTGCACCGCCTGCATATCCGCCACCCCGGCGGCTTTCATGTCAGGTTGACTGGTGTCCGGGTGATACAGCAAAGAGCGCTGAAGAAAATACAGAACCCCGACAAGAACGGCGTAGGCGAAAACAAACATCAAGGCGAATGTCAGCAATGGTTTTTCGCCTTGTTCTGATGCCTCGCCCGAAATCGGGTCAGCCCATATCTTCTTCGAGCTTTTGCCAGGAACCGTCGGCTTGCTGGCACGCCGCGCCGTCCTTGCGGATAATGGCGCTGGCATTCGAACCCTCTGCCTTGATGGCGTGGGTCACCCGGTATTCCCGGCAATTGCGGCCGTCACGGGTAACGTAGCTGCGGGTCGGAATAATAATCCCGCCATTGCCGCTATCGAGGTTCGACCAATTCGACACACTGCCGTCAGAAGCCGAGTTCAGGGCCTGTTGGGCTGATTTATCGTATGCCGCCTGATCGTCGACATTGAGCATGCTACCGGCAACATAACCGGCACCCGTTCCAATCAGCGCGCCCGTGGCGATACTGATCATCTTGCCCATTCCACCGCCAATTTCCGCACCGATAGTGCCACCGGCGAAACCACCGGCGACCATGCCCGCCACTTCATATGTTGTCAGGCCATACCCGGTATCGACGTTGGAACACGCGCCGGTCATCGCCGTCATGGCCGTCAGGGAAACGATTGCAATCTTTCTCATGATCCACTCCGCTTCAAATGCACTGGCCGTTCTGCCTGCAAGGCCAAATACTATAAATTATTTGAGCAGCAAGGGGAATCCCCGACTTAGGGATTTATTGCCCAACACACTGATAATTGGCGGAAACCGGTGTAAACAGGGGGCAATTGTCATAGCTTTGGCCGGTAAACATTGCCGTTTTTCCGACCTTTCCACATTCGTCCCTCGCCATTGCCGCGACCTCGGCGGGTGTCGATGAATAGGCACTGTAGCAGATCGTCACCGACGTAATATCCGTCACTTCCTTGCCAAAATCCGGGTCCGCCCGATTAAACTCGCCCTTCTTATAGACAGACGGCGGCGTCGAACAGGCGGCAAGGCCACCCGTAATGAAGACAACAATCGCGAAAGAACGCGCCAATGTATGAACGAAACGATGCATGATGCCTCTATAGCGTTTTTTGCCCTGCCCGACAAATACTTGCCCCGACCAAGGCGATATCGCTATGAAAGGGGGATCATCCGGCCAGAACACCAAGGAATTCCCAATGCCTGAAAAAAGTACCACACCTGTTATCGTCGGTATATCCGGCGCGACCGGTGTCGTCTATGGCATCGAGACCTTAAAGGCGTTGCGCAAGATCGGCCAGCCATCTCACCTGATTATCAGCGAGGCCGGTGCTAGAACCATCGACATCGAAACCGATATGTCCATCGACGATGTGCGCGACCTTGCCGATACGGTCCACAATAACAAGGACATCGGGGCCGCCATCGCCAGTGGATCGTTCAGGTGCCGCGCCATGATTATCGCACCGTGCTCAATCAAGACCCTGTCGGGCGTCGCCAACAGTTTCGACACCAACCTGCTGATCCGCGCCGCCGATGTGATGCTGAAGGAACGCCGCCCGCTGGTTCTGATGGTGCGCGAGACACCGCTTCACAAAGGGCATCTGGAATTGATGGCACGTGCTGCGGATTACGGGGCGACCATCCTGCCGCCGGTCCCGGCATTTTATCATCGCCCCGAAAGCATCGACGATATCGTCAGCCAAACCGTCGGGCGCGCACTGGATCATCTGGGGCTTGAACACGAACTGATTGAACGCTGGCAGGGGTAGCCTAACTTCGCGACGCCACCACCATGTCGGCGATTTCACGCACCGCGCCACGACCACCGACCTTGTCGGTCACATAATCGGCGATTTCCAGAACCTCATCGACGGCGTCCGAAACAGTCAACGCCAGACCGACAGCCTGAAGCACGACCATATCGTTGCTGTCGTCGCCCATATGGGCAACATCGCCTAGACCAATTCCCAACGTGTCACACAAGCCCCGCAGGGTTTCCAGTTTATCGTCAACGCTGGGAAATACATGCTTCACGCCCAAATCCTGGGCACGCTTGGTAATCACATCGGTCGCGCTGGCCGTAATAATGGCCAGTTCGACACCAGCAGCCATTACCGCCTTGATACCGACACCATCCTTGACGTTGAACTTGCGCATCTGATGTCCGTCGTCGGTGTAATACAGTCCGCCGTCGGTCATCACCCCATCGACATCAAGGCATAACAGCCGGATATCTTTCAGTCGCTCCGTCAGTTGTTGTCTGGAAAGTTTCATCGCCCCGCCTTTAAGGAAATCCTTTTGCACGGCGACACTATGACGCAGACGCCGGGCCTGTCGCAAGAAAGGATGACTCCTGCACCATGCCCCCCTAGTATTTGCAAAATCAATCAGGGAGAATTCCATGTCCAAAAAGACCACGTCCGGCAACCCCGCGACAACACGACGCAACTTCATTGCTGGCGCGGCGGCGACGGGCGGACTGGCGGCGGCCTCAACCTTTATCCCGACCCGCTTCGCCATCGGTGCCCAGGCCCCGATCAAGGTCGGCATCATGCTGCCGTTTTCCGGAACCTATGCGAAACTGGGCGAGAATATTACCGACGCCATGATGATGCGCATCGCCCAAGCCGGCGGCATGCTGGGGGGTCGTAACGTCGACTACATCAAACTGGACAGTGAAGCCGCCCCGCCCAAGGCCGTCGATAACGCCACCAAACTGGTCAAGGGCCGCAAGGTCGACTTCGTCGTCGGGCCGGTCCATTCCGGTGTCGGCATGGCGATGACCAAGGTCATGAAAAAGGCACCAAAGACCATCATGGTGGTTCCCAACGCCGGGGCCAATCAATTGACCCGCGAAGCCTGTGCGCCGAACATTTTCCGCACCTCGTTTTCCAACTGGCAGACCTCGTATCCCATGGGTACCGAACTGCACAAACGCGGTCACAAGAAAATCGTCACGCTTACGTGGAACTATGCCGCCGGCAAACAAATGGCCGATGCCGTCGCCCAAGGGTACTCGGACGCCGGGGGCGATGCGTCCGGCATTGAAAAACTGTGGGTCGATTTCCCGTCCGTCTCGTTCCAGCCGTTGCTCACTAAAATCGCCGCCATCAAGCCCGATGCGGTCTGGGTATTTTTCTCGGGCGGCGGTGCCGTGAAATTCGTCAAGGATTACGCGGCGTCCATCGACAAAGCCCAAATCCCGCTTTACGGCACCTTCGTTACCGAAGGCACACTCCAGGCACAGGGTGCGGCTGCCGAAGGCATCGTCACCACCATGCACTGGGCTGACACGCTGGACAATCCGGTGAACCACAAATTCATGGCCGACTTCAAAACGGCCAGCGGGCGCAATGCCGATGTCTTTGCCGTTCAGGGATATGACACAGGTTCATTGTTGTTGCTGGCAATGGCGGCGGTCGGCGGCGACACCACCGCGACACCTGAAATCATCAAGGCCATGGAAAACACCATCGTCGAAGGGCCGCGCGGCCCATGGCGCATGTCACCCACCCACAATCCGATCCAGAACATTTATCTCAGACGCGTCGAAAATGGTCGCAACGTCATCCTTGGTGTCGCCCACGAAGCACTGGAAGACCCGGGAACAGGATGCAAGTTATAGGGTGGAAACATCCTTCTATCTGATTCAGGCCCTGAACGGCATCCAATACGGGTTTCTGTTGTTTCTGGTGGCCAGCGGCCTGACTCTTGTTTTCGGTGTCATGGGCATCATCAATCTGGCCCATGGCTCGTTCTACATGATCGGTGCTTACCTGGCATGGTCGCTAACCGGCATTACCGGAAATCTGTTGATCGCAGCCTTGATCGCTTTGCCCGTGGCGTTGCTGATCGGGTTCGCGGTCGAACGCATTTGCATTTCGCACCTTCATGGGCGCGACCATCTGGATCAGGTGCTGCTGACATACGGATTGATTCTGATCTTCAACGAAGCGCAGCGCCTGATATGGGGCAATGACGTTTACGGCGTCGCCGTTCCCCAATGGCTATCTGGCTCCATCGCGCTGACCGACACCCAAACCTATCCGGTTTATCGGTTGTTCATTTCGGCAGTCTGCATCGCCGTCGGTGCGGGCCTGTATGGCGTCATTAAAAAGACCCGCCTCGGCATGACCATCCGGGCCGCCGCGTCCAACCGGGAAATGGCGCAAGCCATGGGCGTCGATGCCAACCGCCTGTTCGCCGTTGTCTTTGCCATCGGGGCGGGACTGGCGGCATTTTCCGGCATCATCGCCGCCCCTGTCGAAGCCGTCTATCCGGGGATCGGCGAGAACATTCTGGTGGTCTCGCTGGTGATCGTCGTTATTGGCGGCATTGGGTCCATCAAGGGGGCATTCGCCGGTGCCATGCTGATCGGGCTGGCCGATGCTTTCGGCAAAGCCATGCTTCCTGAATTCGCCAGCTTCGCCGTTTATGGCGTCATGGCAGCCGCACTGGTCTGGCGACCGCACGGATTGTTTGGAAGGGTCAAGCGATGAAGAGCCCGACCCGCATCCATGGTCTGATCATGATGGCGACGCTGATCGCCCTTGTCGGGCTACCGCTGGTGGCCGGTGAGTATTACTTGTTACTGGCAACCAAGATTATGGCATTGGCGATTTTCGCCATCAGCCTCGATTTGCTGATCGGCTATACCGGCATGATCAGCTTCGGCCATGCCGCCTTTCTGGGTGTCGGGGCCTACGCAGGTGCCATGCTGGCCCCCGAATATGAAGCCGCCAACATGTTCATCACCTTGCCGCTTAGCATGCTCGCGGCAGGTGCTTTCGCCCTGCTGATTGGTCTGCTGGTCGTGCGCACAACCGGCATTTACTTTATCATGGTGACGCTGGCCTTCGCCCAGATGACCTTTTACGCCGTTCATGATTCAAGTTTCTTCGGTGGTTCCGACGGTCGTTTGATTTTCTCCAAACCGGAAGTGCGGATCGGCGATTGGGTACTCACCGATTTCACCGGCGAGGCAAGTTATTACTATCTGGTGCTGGCGTTTCTCCTCTCGGCTTATCTGGTTTGCCGGATGCTGGTCGCCTCGCCGTTCGGCCAAGCCATTCAGGGCATCAAGGCCAACGAGAAACGTATGCGGGCGCTGGGCTATCCGACGACACGTTACCGGCTGATCAGTTTTGTTATCGCTGGCGCGCTTGCGGGGCTGGCCGGATACCTGCTCGCCTATCAGGCGGAATATGTCAGCCCGGCCCTGATGGGATGGCAGCAATCGGGGTTGGTTCTGATGATGGTTATTCTTGGCGGCATTGGCACATTAAGCGGACCAATATTGGGGGCCTTCGTTCTGATCGGCGTCGAAGAAGCTCTCGCTGAACTGACTCCCTACTGGCTCGGCCTGATGGGGTTGTTCATCGTCGCCATTGTCATATTCCTGCCCCGCGGACTGGCCGGACTGATCGACAGGACACAAGGCAAAATCGATGAGTGACATTGTCCTGCACACCCAAGCTTTAACCCGGCATTTCGGTGCGCTGGCCGCCGTCGATGATGTTTCGCTGGAATTCAGGCATGGCGAAACCCATGCGGTTATCGGCCCCAATGGTGCGGGGAAAACGTCCCTGATCAATTTGCTGTCGGGCGACCTGACATCCGATAGCGGCAGCATCCATTTCAACGATCTGGACATCACCGGACATACGCCTGAACGCATCGCCGGGCTTGGCATTGCTCGCAGCTATCAGAAAACCAGCATCCTTAGCGACTTCACCTGTTTGAACAATTGCTGGCTTGGGGCCAATGCGCCCCGTTCTGGCACCATGCGATTTCTACGCCCGGCGCGCGCCGACCGGCAGGCTAACGAGGCGGCCGAACAGGCCCTTGAAATGTGCGGGCTGCTGAAAAAGCGCGACTGGTTGGCCAGCGACCTAACCCACGGCGAGGCACACCGGCTCGAAATCGCGATGATCCTGGCCGCCAACCCACGGGTTCTTCTGCTCGACGAACCGCTGGCCGGAATGGGGGCGGACGAGACGCTACGCATGATCGCGCTGCTAGAACAGCTGGGCCGCGAACACACAATGATCCTGATCGAACACGACATGAACGCTGTTTTCAAACTGGCTGACACCATCACCGTCATGGTTGATGGCAAGGTTCTGGAAACGGCTGCGCCTGAAGATATCAAGGATAGCGATGCCGTCCGACAAGCCTATTTGGGAGGGGGCGAGTGATGCTGAAAATCAGCAACTTGCACGCCCGTTATGGGTCCAGCCACATCCTGCACGGCATTGACCTGACCGTCGGCGCCGGGGAATGCGTCGCCCTGCTGGGTCGCAACGGCATGGGCAAGACGACGCTGATCCGTTGCCTGTTCGGATTGCTAAAACCCGACGATGGAACGATCCAGATCCACGACCAGGACATGACGGCGGCACCAGTCCACAAGATTGCCCAGGCCGGTCTGGCGCTGGTGCCTGAAAACCGCGAGATTTTTCCCAACCTGACGGTCGCAGAAAACCTGACCATGGCGGCACGCACCGGGGCCCTGCCTAAACCGGAAGGACAACAACCGTGGACGTTGGAAAAAACTCTCGCCGTCTTTCCCCGGCTGGCCGAACGCCTGTCGCATATGGGCAATCAATTATCAGGCGGCGAGCAACAAATGCTGGCCATCGGTCGCGCGCTAATGACCAACCCGGACCTGCTGGTACTGGACGAGGCAACCGAAGGACTGGCGCCCCTGATCCGCAAGGAAATCTGGGCAATGATTTCTGACATTCGCGCCACCGGCATTGCAGTGCTGATTATTGACAAGGAACTGGACCGTCTGCTCGAGCTATCGGACCGCGCCGTCATCATCGAAAAAGGCCGTGTCGTTTATTCCGGCGACGCCCATGAACTGTCAGGAAAGCCCGACATTCATCACCGCCACCTGGGTGTCTAGAAGTTCAAATTTTAGGCAAATTATCCAGACATATAGCGGCAAATAAAACATTCCGGTTTTACCCGTGCCCGTGTGACAATAAGCCGAATTTAAAGTGGAATCTCTATGCCGATCACACGAACACCACAAGCGCCGACTGATGAAAAACGCCGCCATGACCGACGCGCCCGCACCGACCGGCGCATCCGGACTGACCGTCGTGCTGGCCGCAGCCAACAACGAGGCCCCGGCATCGGCACCCTGTTTGTCATGTGTGTTCTCGGGATGATGGCGCTGGGGCTGTTTGTCCTGTTCGAGACCAATGTTGGTCAATCCATCGACTGGAAGAAGATGTTCTTCAGCAAGGATCAAGACACCACCAGTTTTAAAATGGGTGGCGTCAACCTTGGTATGTCGGGGGATGCGGTCAGGCAACTGCATTCAAACATTAATCTGGAAACCCTTGCGACCGGCGAATCTATCGGCTCGTTTCGTTTTGAAGGGGCCAATTACACCTTGTGGTTCGTCAAGGTCGATGGCCGCGACAAGGCCTATCGCATGCGTTCCGACCAGGCCTTTATCGGGCGCAGCGAAATTGAAATTCTCGATGGCATCGGCGACAAACACGGCAAGCCCGGCACCAGCGAATGCACCAAGGCCGGAACCGATGCCAGAAAATGTCATTTCCAATGGTGGCCGTCGGGCGGAATCGCGCTTAATGTAATCACCACCGAGAAAACAAAACCCGGCAAGAGGCAACGGACGGAAGTCACCATGATCGCCACCGACACGTATCTTGACGGCAAGCGCATACGCTTAAGAAAGGTACTGAAAACGCAATGAGTACAGCGTCTTTTGATTGGCAGGACCCCTTCCGGCTTGAAGACCAACTGACCGAGGAAGAACGCCTCGTCCGTGACACCGCTTACGAATACGCCCAGCACAAATTAATGCCGCGCGTCATCGAGGCCAATCGCGATGGGCATTTCGATCGCGAGATCATGCTCGAAATGGGGGCGCTCGGTTTGCTTGGGCCCACCCTGCCTGAAGAATACGGCTGTGCCGGACTGAACCACGTTTGTTACGGGCTGGCCGGACGCGAGGTCGAGCGCGTCGACAGCGGCTATCGTTCCGCCATGAGCGTGCAATCGTCGCTGGTGATGTTTCCCATCTACAGCTTCGGCACCGAAGAAGCGCGACAGAAATTCTTACCCAAACTGGCGACCGGAGAATGGGTTGGCTGTTTCGGGCTGACGGAGCCCGACAGCGGTTCGGACCCGGCGTCCATGAAAACCCGGGCCGAGGTTATCGACGGCGGCTACAAACTGACCGGCAGTAAAATGTGGATTACCAACGCCCCCATCGCCGACGTGTTTGTCGTGTGGGCCATGTGCGAAGGCGGAATCCGCGGCTTCATCCTTGAAAAAGACATGCCCGGTCTCAGCGCGCCCAAGATCAAGGGCAAGATGTCGCTGCGTGCATCGACCACTGGCGAGATCGTCATGGATGGTGTCGAGGTGCCCGAAGAAAACGCCTTCCCCGAGGTGCGCGGACTGAAAGGCCCGTTCAGTTGTTTGAACAAGGCCCGCTTCGGCATCGGCTGGGGGGCGCTGGGTGCGGCAGAATTCTGCTGGCATGCGGCGCGCGACTACACGCTGGAACGCAAACAGTTCGGCAAGCCGCTGGCCGCCAATCAGTTGATCCAGAAAAAGCTCGCCGACATGCAGACGGAAATCTCCATCGGCCTGCAAGCATGCCTGCGGGTCGGGCGCATGCTTGATGACGGCACCTGCCCGCCGGAACTGATTTCACTGGTCAAGCGCAACTCGGCCGGCAAGGCGCTGGACATCGCGCGGCAAGCGCGTGACATGCACGGCGGCATGGGCATTACCGAAGATTTCCACGTCATGCGACACATGATCAATCTGGAAACCGTCAACACGTATGAAGGCACCCACGACATCCACGCCCTGATCCTGGGCCGCGCCCAAACCGACATTGCGGCTTTCTAGGAGGCGACCCATTGACCGACGCACAGCATGTGAAGGACGAAAACCTGCGGCTGGTTTTGTCTGCCGATCAGGAACAGTGGCTGCAAAAGCGCATCCGTGAATCGCAAACTTTCATTAAGGCGGCGGCGATCATTCTCGTTTTCAGTGCGGCATGGCTGACGACCAACATGCCCGATACGTTCTCGCTATATCAGGAAACGGAATGCTTCTCCTTCAGCGACAACTCGCCAGCCAATCAGGAATTGCGTGAACAGTTTCTCGCCGAAGGCCTGAAACCGTGCTCAGAGATTGACACCACTGAGGCAAATTCCGGCAAACTGGATATCTGGCGCGTCTTATCGGCACTATCGGCAATCCTAATTCTGGTTTCCAGCCTGACACTGATCCGCCACCTTTATTTATTGCAGAAGAACAAAACCTACTTGGTCGATCACCAGGCTTTCCTGGCAAAGTACAATCGGCTATGAAATAGCCTGATAAAAGTTGACGAGGTGGAAAAGACAATGCCCTGGGCGCTTATCATCGTGGTTATGCAGATCTTCCTGATCTCTCAGGAATCCCTTGCCGCGTCCGGGCTTTACGACATGAATCGTTTCCTCAACGAACCCCATCCTTTCGCCAATCCGGCCCCGGCCCAGGCTCCAGCAACTATTGTCGGCACTCCTGCGGCAACGACCACTCCTCGGGCATTTCACACCCCACAACAACCTCAATCAGAGGTCGAGACCAACGATCAGTCCGGGCTGGTTTCTGAAATTCGCGCTGGGGTCTTCCTGCACGACACGGGGCCCTTTTCCGCTAACGAAGAAAGCGGAGAGGACTACAACATCGAAGTTCTGTTCACGTCGCCTGATATCCTGGAAGCCATATGGTCACCACGTCCGCAACTGGGTATCAGTTACAGCGGATCAAGCATGACCAGTCAGGCCTATCTCGCCTTGCAGTGGGAAGTTGATTTCTGGGATGACTGGTTCGCCGGTTTCAGTTTCGGTGGTATGGTTCACGATGGTCACCTGTATGGTGACAAGGATGGCAAGACTCGCAAGTCCCTTGGCTGCCGTGTATTGTTCCGCGAGGCCATTGATGCTGGCTATCGTTTCAGCAAGCACCATTCCGTAATGCTGCATTTCGATCACAGCTCGAACGCCAGTTTGTGTGAAAGGGAAACGCCGGATGGCAGCAGAAATGGCCGCCATGTCGTTGCCCTGAACGAAGGTCTTGAATCGATTGGCCTGCGTTACGGCTACAGGTTCTAGAGAACGGTTTCTTCTTCCTCTTCATCCGCCGACAGCGACGATACCGGAACCGCCATGGCGCCTGCCGAGATCAATTTGACTCCGGAAAATTTCAGCGCCGCCAGCGCCGCCCCGTTCACCGCATAGCGAACCTGAAAATATCGGCTGCTTGGAACCCAGAATCTGATCCCCAGAACGATGCCGCCATAGGTGAAATCATGGATACCGACCTGTATTTTCGGCCCGCCGTTGATGTCATCGATGGTGCGTAAGGTATCGCGAAGAATCCCCATCACCTTCTCGGCATCTTCATCTTCACCGATACAGATTTTGGTTTGCACGACGCGGTTCTGTTCCGAATTGACGATAATCTTGCCGACGATTTCCTTGTTGGGAATGGTGATCTTTTCACCGTCTTCGCCAATCAGGATCGTGTGGGCAAGGGTGATGTCATCGACGACGCCGGATATAACTTTATTCACGGTGATCGTATTGCCGACCGAAAACGGCTGCGTCAGAATAATCGACAACCCCGCCCCGTAATTCGATAGCGGGCCCTGAATGGCAATCGTCGCACCAAAGGCACCCGCACCGGCCAGCGCAATCAGCGGGGCCGTTGATATGCCAAAGTTGCCGAGCGTGATAATGACCAGAAAAATAATCAGCACCACCTTGATGACGTTGCCGATAAACCGTCCCAGGGTCGGATCAATATTTTTTCCTTCAAGCAGGCCCGAGACCTTGCGCCCTGCCCAGCCGGCGGCCTTGAGGCCGACGAACAGGAAAAACAGCGCCCCCAATATCTGGAAGCCATAGGTGATGCCAAATTCAATCAGCGTGTCGACCCAGCGTGACACCGTTTCAACCTGTTGAACGACGACGTCTTCTACCTGTTTGTCCATCAACCCATCCCTTTTAGAAGTCTCGTTTCTTTTGACGATCCATCATGCTATTCGCAACCTTGCCCAGCGTAAAGTGACTCTGCCCTAAACCACAGGCGCGCCAAGTATAACCGCCGCCAGCCCCAGTCCGGCAACGACAAGCGCCATAACGAACCGTCCAACTGACGACTGCGGCGCGTCATCTTGCTGGGCATCGGCCGGGATTTTCTTGCGACCGGTCCACATGGCCCGCACCAGATTTTCCTGCCCCAATAAACTGTCGAGCAAAACACCCAACACATGCCCGACAATCAGAAACAATAAAATCGACGTCAGGGCTTCGTGAACCTCCGACAAGGCTTCAGCCATGCCCGAACTGACCAGCGCCGCATAGGGTCCATGGTCATCGTGATGGGACGAAAACAGCCCGGTGGCAACGACCAGCCCCAACCCGGCCAGCAGCGCCAAAATCATCCAGCCGCCCAAGGGGTTGTGCCCAATGTGACGCGGCGGCCTTAACGTCAGTATGCCGCGTATATGACTGCGGATGGCGTCGCGACCGGTGACAAAATCTGAAAACCGGGCGTGCCGCCCACCCAGCACACCCCAAACCAGACGAAAAAACACCAACAGCAAAATGCCATAGCCCGACATCAGGTGTGTCCAGAACAGCGCCCCTTCGGCTTCCGACGTAATCCAGCCAATGGCAACCATTGTCACCAGCGACCAGTGAAAAAGCCTGGTCGGCTTGTCCCAGACCCTGATTTCTTTCTTGTCAGACTGACCGTTCATTCACTTTCCGCCAATTCCAGCTCCACCAGCCGCGCCCAGTAACTGGCGCCGATGCCAAGGATATCATCGTTAAAATCATAGCCCGGATTGTGCAGCATGCACCCTGCCTCTCCGCCGCCGCCATTCCCCAACCAGACATAACACCCCGGCTTCTCGTTCAGCATAAAGGCAAAGTCTTCCGAACCCATGGACGGCGTTGGATTGCGGTCGACCTTCTCAGGCCCGACCACATCGATAGCGGCAAGTGCAGCCGCCTCGGTCGCCGCCGTCTCGTTGATGGTCGCCGGATATCGCCGCTGATAATCCAGTTCGTGACTGCAATCGTGGCGCTCGCACACCGTCTTGGCGATATCATTGATCGCCGCCTCGACATCGTCCTGAACACCGGCATCAAAAGTCCGCACCGTTCCCCTGAGAACCATTTGATCGGGAATCACATTCCAGGCATCGCCGCCATGAATTTGGGTGACGGTGACCACTGCCGCCGCTGACGTCTCCACATCCGTCACGGTCAATTGTTTCAGGACGATGGCGATTTCAGCAGTTACCGGAACCGGGTCTATTCCCAGATGCGGCATTCCCGCGTGCGCGCCACGGCCCGTCACCGTCAGCTCGAACACATCGAACGCCGCCATCATCGACCCGGCGCTCATGGCCATGGCCCCGGCATCCATTTCCGGCCAGTTGTGCATACCGAACACCCGGTCAACGGGGAACAAGTCGAACAGGCCGTCTTCGACCATCACCCGGCCGCCGCCTTCGCTTTCTTCCGCTGGTTGGAAAATGAAACGCACTGTGCCGGAAAAGTTTCGGGTCTCAGACAGATATCGCGCCGCGCCTAACAGCATCGTCGTGTGACCGTCATGGCCGCAGGCGTGCATCTTGCCGTGGGTCGTCGACTTATGCGCAAAATCGTTGGCTTCCAGAACCGGCAGCGCGTCCATATCCGCTCGTAGCCCGATGCTCGGGCCGTCGCCGACTGACAAGGTGCCAACGACGCCGGTTCCGGCCAGCCCCTGATGCACATCAATTCCGAATTCTCGCAATTTATCGGCGACAACCGCCGATGTTCGGGTTTCTTCGAACGCCGTTTCCGGGTGGCTGTGCAGGTCACGCCGCCATGCGGTCATGTCGTCAACGAAGTCGGCAATGCGATTGATAATGGCCATGATTGATATCTTATGGGCGAGGTGGCTTTCGTCATAGGGGCAATCGGATTATAAAGGCCATCCATGAACAACACGACAGATAACAATCCGGCATTCGACGTCCTCGTCATCGGCAGTGGCGCTGCGGGCCTTAGCCTCGCGCTCGAGATGGCTGACAAAGCAACCGTCGGCGTGATTTCCAAAGGCGAACTGACCGAAGGCAGCACCTATTACGCCCAGGGTGGAATCGCCGCCGTACTTGATGAAACCGACACGGTCGAATCACACATTCAGGATACGCTGGATTCCGGTGCCGGTCTGTGCGACCCGGATGCCGTGCGTTTTGTCGTTGAAAACGGTCGCATCGCTATTCAGAAACTGATCGACCTGGGCGTCGATTTCAGCCGCGACCCCGACCCTGAAAAGACCGGTCAGGAATATCACCTGACCCGCGAAGGCGGACACAGCCATCGCCGGGTTATCCATGCTGCCGACGCCACCGGGCGTGCCGTCGAAACCACACTGGTCGAAAAAGTCCAGACAACGAACAACATCACCCTGCTTGACCATCACATGGCCATCGACCTGATCCGCGACAAGCGTGGTGACAAGCGCTGCATCGGTGCCTATGCGCTGGATATTAAAAACGACCGGGTTATCGCCTATGGGGCCAAGGCCGTGGTGCTGGCGACCGGCGGTGCATCGAAAGCCTATCTTTATACATCGAACCCGGACGGTTCGACCGGTGACGGCATCGCCATGGCATGGCGGGCCGGGGCCAACGTCGCCAATATGGAATTCACCCAGTTCCATCCGACCTGTCTGTTTCACCCGGAAGCAAAATCATTTCTTGTCACCGAAGCGGTACGCGGCGAAGGCGGCAAGCTGCGCCTTGGCAACACCAAACGGTTCATGGACAAGTTCGATGATCGCGGCGAACTGGCACCACGCGACATCGTGGCGCGCGCCATCGACCATGAAATGAAACGCACCGGTGATGAATGCGTCTATCTGGATATCACCGACAAGCCCGTCGACTTCATCCGTGAACATTTCCCGACTGTTTACAAACGCTGTCTGGATTTCGGCTTTGATATGACCGAACAATCCATTCCGGTCGTCCCGGCCGCCCATTACACATGCGGCGGCGTCAAGACCGACCTTGCCGGACGCACCAGCATCGACGGGCTGTATGCCATCGGCGAAGTCGCCTGTACCGGCCTGCACGGGGCCAATCGCATCGCCAGCAATTCACTGCTTGAATGTCTGGTTCTGGGCGCGGCTTCGGCAAAAGATATTCTGGAAAATCTGGACACCATGCCTGATGCCCAAGCATTGACCCCGTGGGATGAAAGCTGGGTCCGTGATTCTGATGAAGACGTGGTGGTGTCTCATAACTGGGATGAAGTCCGCCGCTTTATGTGGGATTACGTCGGCATCGTACGTACCGACAAGCGGCTCGAACGCGCGAAACACAGAATTGATCTGCTGCAAACCGAAATCAACGACTACTACGGCAATTTCCGCATTACCGGTGATTTGCTGGAACTGCGTAACCTTGTCGTAGTCGCCGACCTGATTGTGCGATCCGCCATGTGCCGCAAGGAAAGCCGCGGCCTGCATTACACACTGGATTATCCAGACACGGATGCTAAACAGGCATCACCGACCATGCTTGATCCGGAAAGAAATTCATGACGGCACAAAACAAACTGACTGACGAATGCGCGCTCGTCGCCGGCAGCTCCAGCGGCCTTGGTCTTGCCATCGCCAAAGCACTGGCCGATGAAGGCTGTGATCTGCATATGGCCGGGCGCAACCCCGATCATCTTGACGATGCCGCCGAAGACATTTCAGACAGCACCTCGGTCGATGTTGAAGCCCATGCAACCGACTTAAGCTCCGCCATCAATGCCGCGGCACTGGCCCTTGAATGTGACGATTCAGGAATTCTGATTAATGCCTTTGGCGAGGCCCCGACCGGGAAAATCGTCGACCTGGAAGACGACGATTGGCGTCAGGGCTTCGAGCTGAAGGTCTTCGCCACCATCAGCCTTTGTCGTGAAATGTTCGAAACCCTTGGCGATACCGGGGCCGGGATCATCATCAATATCGGTTGTCCTGAAGCTACTGGCATATGCGCCGATACCATCAACGCCACGCTCAGGACATTCTCGGAACGCCTGGATGAAGAAGCCCGCCGTGATGGTGTCAGGGTGCTGTTCCATCAACCATCACCAGATATGGATGATAAGGAAAACGCAAACGACATCGTTAAAATAATACTTGGACATTTTGCATCGTGACTGAACAAATCTCTCTGCCCGAAACTGCAGCCTTTACTAAGGGCGTTTACACTCAGGTCCTGAACCGGCCCGCAGGCGACGACAAACGCCCTGCCCTGTTCCTGGATCGCGACGGTGCCGTCGTTGTCGAGGCCCACTACCTGCACGAAGTCGACAAGGTAAAGCTGATTGAAGGTGCCGCCGAGACCATTCGCGCCGCCAATGAACTGGGTATCCCTGTTATCTTCGTCACCAATCAGGCCGGTGTCGGTTATGGATATTTTGGCTGGGACGCATTTCTTGCCGTACAAGAACGCATCCTCGGCGACCTTGCAGAACTCGGCGCCAGCGTCGATGGTGTCTATGCCTGTCCGTTCCATGAAAAGGGCAAACCGCCCTATGACCATCCGGACCACCCAGCCCGCAAACCCAACCCCGGCATGCTGTTAAGCGCGGCCGACGCCATGAACATCGACTTGGGCCGTTCGTGGATTGTCGGTGATCGGGCCGGTGATATTGGTGCCGGTTTCAACGCCGGGTTGCGCGGCGGCATTCACGTGCTGACCGGACACGGCGAACGCGAGGGCGAGCGTGAACAGGCCTTGGACTTCAACGACGAGCGTTTCCAGTCTATCGGCGCGGACTCCATCGCTGGCGTCCCCGACCTGATTGATTTATTTAATTAATTTTTATCCAGAACGATCCTATTGCGACCGCCGTGCTTGGCCTCGTGTAGCGCCTTGTCCGATTCTTCCAGCAATTCAGATGATGTCTGGTGTTTCGGGTATTCGGCAATGCCGCAGCTTAAGGTCACAGAAAAATTTCCGGCATCGGATTTATGGGTGATGGCGGCAAAGTCCTGACGGATTTTATCGAGGATCCCGAACGCCTGTTCCGCTGTCGTGTCGGCCAACACCGCCGCGAATTCCTCGCCGCCCATGCGCCCGATGATATCCGTTCCACGCAGGCGTTGTTTCAACAACCGGGATAAACTTTTGATGACAACGTCGCCGATCGCATGACCGTGGGTATCGTTGACGGCCTTGAAATGGTCGATGTCCAACGCCGCCACGGTAAGCGAGCTTTTACCACGATGGGCGCGGGCGACTTCCTTATCCAGAAACTCGTGGGTCGTCGTGTGATTGAGCAAGCCCGTCATGCTGTCACGAACCATTTGCGAACGCAGCATGCGGAAACGACGAACCCGCATGCTGATCGAACTAATCAAATGATTCGATTTGATCGGCTTGGTCAGAAAATCATCACCACCGGCACGCATGGCGACCAGCTGTTTGTCGACATCGGCCTCGCCGGACAGGAAAACAATGGGCACACCGGAAAAGCTTTCCTCTTGACGGACCACGGCGGCCAATTCCTGGCCGTTGCAATCGGGCATGTATAGATCCATGAGAATAAGCTCGGGCGAATAATCTTCGAGCGTCTCCATAATCTTCAACGGTTCGGTAATAAACTCGGCGATCATTCCGGCACTTTGCAGAATGGTTTGCGTATAGCGTGCGGTGCTGGAATCGTCATCGACGATCAGAATTCTGAAATCCTCGCCAGTGCTGGAAATGACCATTTGATCAAGGATATCGACAATGTCAGTCGTCAACACCGGATGGCCGAGGAAATATTCCGAATAGGCCCGCGCCGCTTTAAGCCGGGTCTGGATGTCATCTTTTTCCGACAACACGATCAGGGGACACAGCAGACGACTGTCATCGTGCAACGCGCCCAGTATTTCAAGGATCGAATCTTCTGCCCCATCCATATCCAAATCGAAAATAATGCCTAAGGGGTCGGCGTCGATCAGCGCATCGGCAAGGCCGTCATCGGCCTTTAAGTAACTGGCCTTGAAATCAAAGCCTCCAAGCTCATCGCCGATCCGCTGCAAAGCATCGTGATCTTTGCCGATCAGGGTCACCGTCCTGTTTTCGACGTCAGCATCCATGCCGTCGACGGCGAACAGCGTCGTCTCGCCGGGCTTCTTGCCCAGAACATAAATCAGACTCGGCGATTTGACCTGAATATTGGCGACTTCCGGGTCGGCAACAAACACGGTCGCTGCCGGACGTTCCAGACGCACCAGTCGGCCTTTGCTGACTTCCAGTTGCAAGCGGTTACCGGCGCTGGCGACGATTTCGACATTGCCGGTGCTGGGCGTCAGGTTTGCAACCTGCTGGGCCGGGGCCGGTGTCGCGCTTGAAAGCATGCCGATCGAGACAGTTGCGGCGATAATTTTCGAAATATGTTTTTTCATGATCATCATTCCTTGCCCTTCTATTCGGCCTTGTCGCCGCGCAGCACATTGATCTGCCCACCGCCGGTGCTTCCGGCGACCAGGGAATTGACTTCGGTGTCCAGGGTGAAGCCGCTGGGACGCGTTTCGGCGAATGCAACATCGTTGCGTGCCAGGCTTTGCAGGCTCAGCGACAGGTTACCCATGGCCATGCCGACGGCGACTTTTTCCGCCTGCTTCGGTGTCACTTCCATGGTTACCGTTTTCGCCGGGCTGACTTCGCCGTCCTTGCTTTCGGTTTTCTGGTCGATGGCCAACACGCGAAGGCCGGTCAACAGGGTCTTGCTGACATAGCGCGCCCGGCTTTCACCGTCGCCGCCCTTGGCATTGAATTTCGAGGTCAGGATCAAATCGACACGATCGCCCGGAAAGATGAAGCCGGAAATACCGGACGTCGCATTGACCGGAACCGATACGGCGCGATTGCCGACGTTCAGTACGGCGGCCAGGAAACCGCGATCACCGGGATGCACGACCAGCGCGTCGGTAATGGGCTGGCCGGGTGTCAGGGCATTGCGAACGACAGAAGCTTCAAACTCCTTGATTTCGCGCTTGCCCTTGACGACATAGCCATCGGCTATACCGTCTTCGGGCCATGGCAGCCATTTCAGTTTGGCAGCCCGAACGAAGCTGCCTGCCCTTAATTCTTCGGTGGCGACCAGGACTTCGGTAGTTTCCTGACGCTCAGCCGGTGTTGCCAAGGCCTTAAAACTGGCTCGTTCCGCATTGATCCAGTTGTTGGCCATCAAGGCCGTGATGCCAGACACTGCGAAAGCGGCAATCAGGAACAGAATGTTTTTCAATGACATGATCTGGGTCTCCCGTTACACGCCCCGGCCGAAGCCGAGCAGGTTAATGGCGACGACAACACCGCCAATAGCAATGGCAACGCCATAGGGAAGCGACGCGCCCATCAGCGCATTGCCGGAATGTCCACTGCCATATTTATCGAAAGTCAACATCAGCCCGTGGCGCAACGGCGACAGCCAGAACAAGGACATCAGGCCGCCGGCGAGGGCGCTGAAAATCAGAAAATCGGCGATATGAGGTTGACCGGCCCACAGCGCAACAGCAGCCAGCATTTTGACATCGCCGCCACCCAGAACCTTGAAGGCAAACAGGGCGAAACCGGCCGCCAGCACGATACCACCGACCATCAAACCGCCAATCCAATCGACGGAAACAGGGGCAGCAAGCACATAAACCGGATACAACGTGGCAATGGCCAATGTTATCCGGTTGGGAATACGGTAACTGGAAAGGTCGCTGAAAGCCGCCGTGGCGAGCAACGCCAGAAAGGCGCCGATAACACCTGCGTAAATGAAAATTTCGAAAGTCACGTAAGTCATGGCCTTGGGGTGCCTTTTGACTGGGGTTCGGGGTCTTCTTAAATGTTCAAATAATAATTCAATTTATACTTGGTGTTTTGCTGGCTTCCTGTCTCCTCCCCCCTTCGGGTCGGGTGGGGTAGACCCGAAGGGTAGACTTAAATGTCTGGGGAGGGACTTCTCAGGGAAGAAGTTCTGTTACTCGGCAACAGCGCCAGTAAGAGCGGTGGAAACCGCGGTGAACATTGTGTTCAAAGAACCACCCATGGCGGTCAGGGCGGCAATGGCGGCAACCGAGACGAGGGCGGCGATAAGGCCATATTCAATGGCGGTGGCACCGGAATCGTCGTTCAGGAATTTGTTGGCAAGGTTTTTCATATCAAATCTCCATTTGTTTAGGGATACAAATCATTCAATCGATGATTAATGATATGACAACTATTTAAGTATAGTCAAAATCTTTATTCACTTGTTATTTAGATGTGTATTTGGACTATATTTAAATAAAATATAGATAAAATTTTATCTATTACGAAGGACCTAATCCGCTGCCCATCTGGCTGGTCGAAAAAGCCGGATACGTTAGGGATGGACCGAAACCGGGAAAGCCGCTGAGCATCAGGAACGGACGATCCAGATTAACCAGGCTGACCGACACCATCGGGATGATGCCGCCCGGCGTCGTTGCGTCGCCAAGCCCGACATCGGCATATTCGACAACCACGTTCGCGGCCTGAATATCTGGCTGTATCGCCTGCATTTCCGCAACCATGGTATCAAAGACCGCCGGTTGCACCGCCGCCGCCCCGGTGCATGACACACCGCCCCCGGACGACGTGCAACTGACGGTCCCGCCGGACGCAAGTCCGGAAACCTCCATAATCGGCAATGACAGCGCCACCGTGCGTACGCCCCGCCGGGTCGCCTCACTGGCGCGGTGATAATCAAATACGACCAGCGAGAACTCTAGAATAGACAAACAAATCAACACCAGGGCCGGCATCACGAATGCGAAACCGACCGCGGCCTCGCCACTCTCTTCGCGGCAAACCCGCGCGATCAGTGTTGTTTTACAATCCGACATAAGCCTGCTCGTGAGACAAGGTGATGGTAAACTCGGCAAGTCCGACAAAGGTCATCAATTCGGGAACCAGGGGATCCAAGGGAACATTTGCTTCCATGCGAACCACCGGGATAGCGGTTCCATCCAGATCATAGCTGCTGGTGGTAATGGAATAACTTGCCCCGGCCTTGCCCCAGCCACTGGTCAGAAAAGCACCGGAACCATCGATACTGCCTGTCTTTAAAATATTTTCGGCGATGGTGATGTCTGAAGCACTGAGCGGCATCTCTACCCGGGCCGCATACAGGGTTGCGGCGCGCAAGCCCTTCTCGACCGCATTGGCCTGAAAATAGGCGCGCCCATATTCCTTCAGACCGCCAAACAACAGCAACAGAAACGGCGTCATCAACGCGAACTCGACGACGGCACTGCCGCGATCATCGGCTTTGAAACTTGGGATCTTATTCGACAAGTTTAACATTGGCATGGAAGTCCGGGTCGTTGCTGGGGGTCAGAGTACGGACGATCTCGGCATAGATACCGCCCGCAGGCGCGCCATCGACGGCCTCTGTAATGAACATCTCGAGGTAATTGCCGTTGGTCGGGTATTCGTGCGAGCCCTTGACGCCTTCGGACTGGCATTGCAACACGGCGACCTGAACGAGACGGCGGGAATAGCCGTTGTCGGCAACCGTCGCTGTCGGTACGCCGTCGTAATCTGGATCATCGGGATGACTTGCATCAACCGGAATGTCGGTAGCCATCGGCGTTACCGTGACGAATCCGGACGGCAGCGCTTCCTCAATGGGATAGATCGTCTGGCGGCCGTTGCGGGCGTATTCAAACCCCAATTCGTACAGGTAGACCTGATAGCGCGAGGCGTCCAGAAGGTCCGTCGGCAGCGGGGTCGAATGACGGTCCGCCCAATAAGTGGCGAGGTCCCAGTTGCCCGATCCCATATAAACGTTGGGGTCTGCGGCGACATCCGCGTCCTTGGGAAAATTAATCACGTTGGGAGCCGGATATGGCAACCCGCCCGGCAGGTCGAAGCGCGCATTGACGCCGTTTTTAACCTTGGTGGTCTTGACACCAGGCGCGGTGCCGACATCAAGGCCGTAGCAATCTGCCGGTTCGACTGCGGCAAGCGCGCCCTCGATGTCACTGGCGCCTTGCGATCCGTCGGGCAAGGCAAGCAGTCCGTAATTACCCGGTGCCCAAGCCGTGCCACCGGACGGTGGCGGCTTCAACGCGATCTGTCGGCCAATGTTCGATTGCAGGGATAAATCCTGTGATGAATCCAGCTCGCCCGGATCGCAGATCATCAATGGCGGCGCATGACAGATAAACGGCTGCGACGACGCCGTGGCATGGGCATTCATGGTTTGCGTGTTCGGACCCGATGCCGTCACCAGCAACGGCTTGAACATGAAATCAATGCTCTTCGGGTCCAACTCAATTTCGATGAACTTGCTATCTTCATCGCCGCTCGCGACGATCTTGTCGGGTTCAACCTCGCTATAAAAATCTACCGACTGCACCGTCAGCTCCGACGTGCCGCTGGTAATAAAGGACGCCTGACTCATGGCGTTCGTCGCCAGCGCTATCGCCCTCGACTGGGCACCGACACGACCGTCTAGCTGCGAGGCACCTGCCATCGCTCCGGCATCGGCCCGGTTCTGCATTTGCGAGCGCAGCACGCCCATGCGTCCGACATCCAGCACCAACGTCCCGGCGCCAAGTGCAAGAACACTGAAAAAACCTGTATAGACGGCGACTCCTCCGGCTTCGTCCCGAACGACCCGCTGAAACAATGAGTTGATTTTGTTTAACATTATACTTACCGGTTAATAATAAACCACCGCAATTCAGGTAAGTATATATTTCCACTACTCCTTATCTCAATATATTAATACGCAACTATATTTACTCTATATTTGTTATTAATTTACGTAAAATTTTATGTAAATTTCTTTGTCCTCGCTCTCAAGGTCGCTAAAATGCCAGAACACCTGGGGGAAATTCATATGAAACTTCTACGCTACGGGCCTTCAGGCCAGGAAAAGCCCGGCCTTATTGACGAACAGGGACGCATCCGCGATCTGTCGGGAATTATTCCCGACGTCGATCCGGCGGCCCTTGCGCCCGATCGCCTGGCCCAACTGGCCAAGCACGATATCAACAGCCTGCCGTTGGTCGAGGGCACCCAGCGTCTCGGCGCACCGGTCACCGGCGTCGGCAAAATTCTCGGCATCGGTCTGAATTATGCCGACCACGTCGCTGAAACCGGTGCCGACATGCCGACCGAACCACTGGTCTTTACTAAGGCCGTCAATTGCCTGAGCGGCCCGGGTGACCCGATCACTATTCCCAAAGAGTCCACCTGCACCGATCACGAGGTCGAGCTTGCCTTCGTTATCGGCACCCGCGCCCAGTACGTAGAAGAAAAGAACGCCCTGGATTACGTTGCCGGCTACGCCGTCATGAACGATGTGTCAGAGCGCGAATACCAGAAAAGCCGCGGCGGGCAGTGGATCAAGGGCAAAAGCTTCGATGGCTTCGGCCCGCTTGGACCGTGGCTGGTCACTGCCGACGAAGTACCGGACCCGCAGAACCTGAATATGTGGTGCGACATCGATGGCGAACGCCGCCAGAACAGCAACACCAGCCAGATGATTTTCGGCGTCGCCACCCTGATCGCCGACTTAAGCCAGTACATGACCTTACTGCCGGGTGATGTCATCACCACCGGCACACCGCCCGGTGTCGGGCTGGGGCAAACCCCGCCGCTGTACCTGAAACCCGGCGAAGTCGTTGAACTGGGCATCGAGGGCCTGGGCCAGCAACGCCACGACATGGTGGCCTGGAGGAGCTAGGGTGCATACGAGCCTTAACATCCATGTGTCATCGACCCCCTGTAATCCTGTATAATCAGAGCCATGATTTCCGAACTTTCAAAAAAATACGACCTGATGGTGCCGCGTTATACCAGCTACCCGACGGCGCCTCATTTCAGCGAAACCGTCGATGCCGAAACCTACCGGCGCTGGCTCGGCGAGTTGGACCCGAACATACCGCTGTCGCTGTACTTCCACATCCCGTTCTGCGACGAAATGTGCTGGTTCTGCGGCTGCTATACCAAGATCGTCAAACGCTATCAGCCGGTATCGGATTATCTGGACGTCCTGCTTGGAGAAATAGACCTTGCCGCCGATGCCTTGGGCACCCGTTTCAAGGCCAAGCACCTGCATTGGGGTGGCGGCAGCCCGACAATGCTAAAGGGCCCCGACTGGTCGCGCATCATCGACCGGCTTCGCGACCGCTTCGACATTGACGACACCGCCGCCATCGCCGTCGAACTGGACCCACGCACGGCAACTGAAGATTACGTCAAGGCGCTGGCCACAGCCGGCGTCAATCGCGCCAGTATTGGTGTGCAAAGCTTCGATGACGACATCCAAAAAGCCATCAACCGCATCCAGCCCTACGCGATCACCGCCCAGGTTATTGGCTGGCTGCGCGATAACGACATCAACGACATCAACATGGACATGATGTACGGCCTGCCGAACCAGACCGTCGACATGGTCGCCCAGGAAACCGACATGGCCATCGGCCTGAAACCTGTGCGCGTCGCCCTGTTCGGCTATGCCCATGTGCCGTGGATGAAGTCGCACATGAAAATGATCGACGAAGACGCCCTGCCCGATGCCGATGAACGCTGGAAACAATTCGAGGTCGCCTCGAAGAAATTCATCGATGCCGGATACATTGCCGTCGGCCTCGACCATTTCGCCCTGCCTGATGATGAAATGGCGGTGGCGCTGGAATCAAACGCCCTGCACCGAAATTTTCAGGGCTACACGGCGGACTCGGCCCCGGCCATGCTCGGTTTCGGGGCCTCGGCCATCGGTCATTTGCCACAAGGCTATATACAGAATGCATCGCCGCTAAAGGAATACCGCGATACCGTCTCGGGCGGAGAATTCGCCATCGCCCGTGGCTTCGCGCTGGCCCCCGAAGACCGCCTGCGCAGCGAGATTATCGAACGCCTGATGTGCGACCTGGCTGTCGATCTGGACGAAGTCGCCAAAAGGCACAACGCCGATGTCACCATGTTCATTCCGGAAATGGCGAAGCTGACCGATATGGCCAACGATGGCATTGTTACCATCGGCAACAACAAAATTCAGGTAACCGAAACCGGTCGTCCGTTTGTGCGACTGGTCGCCGCCGCCTTCGATGCTTATTTATCGCAAGGCAAGGCGCGGCATTCACGCGCCGTTTAGCAACAATCGCCTTCCTGAATGGGGGGGCAAGGCACATCGCCATAAGAGCAATAGACGCAACAATCCCCCTTGATCGGTTTCAAGACCGCACCGCACCCCTTGCAGTCATAGAAATACTGACACGCATCCGTTGGCATGGTCTCGGTTTCCTGATGGCCGCATTCGGGGCAGGTAATGGTGGATCGCAGTTCCGTCATCAATGGGCTTTCAAATTTTGCGATGGCTCAAGCATAGCCCACAACAATTCGTTTCACTGTAACAAGTGTGTGAGATGCGATGAAACAGCCTAGTCGACGTTTAGGTCCGCTTTTGACCCAAAACAGACATTTCATCCAATCAGATACATAGTGATGAAAATTCATCACACTCCATTGTCTGTTGACGCTATTTAGTTCTTATAGATACGCTCAAATATAAATGTAGTTTCGAACAAATTTTTATATTCCATTTACCTGTGAATCATCACTCAAGAGATACCAAGCCTTTTGGGAGCTGCGCATGACTTACTTCACCAGCAATATGAATTCAAAGACCGGGTATATGATAAGGGGAGTCCTTATCGTGTTAATTTGTATGGGACTGTCTGGAATATCATGGGGTGCTCTGGCGGGCGAAACTATTGATATTGAAACCAGATGGAAGGGCAAAAAATGGAAGCTTGAAGCCGATTTATATCTTCCTGAAGATAAAAAGGGTCCCTTTCCGACGGTTATAATGATCCACGGTTCGGCTGGTCCTGACAGCCGTTATGGCTTCCATCGCCCGGCCCTGTTGAAGGAAGGAATTGCGGTTCTGCAAGTAGACTTCAAATCCGGCATTTTCAAGGGACCCAGTGATCGACCTAACGTCAGTAATTTTATTCCCTTTGTATTCGCCACACTGGACGAACTCAGAAAGCATCGTTCCGTTGATCCTGAAAAAGTGGGAATTATGGGCTTCTCATTTGGTGGATTTTTAAGTTTGCAATCCTCTTGGAAGGACACCCAGGAAATGGAGATGGACGCTGATACAGGGTTCGTCGCCCATGTCGCCTTTTACCCGGGGTGTTTCTATCTGAAGCAAGCGTGGTTTAGTGCCTTTAACAAGGAACTCGCGGCACCGCTTTTGATATTTGCCGGTGATAAGGATTCATATGGAGATGGCGAACACTGCGCCCCGTTCGTTCAGGAGATGCTCGAAACCAATCCGCCCGACCGGGTACGTGTGAAAATTTATCCCGGCACATACCATGGCTTTGATGGAAAACGGTCGTGGACGGGGAAAGACCCCGGCGCAGTATTCAACAACAAGAAGGCTGTACTTAAGCCTAACCCCGAGGCCGCAAAGGACGCGCAGGCCCTGACCATCAAATTTTTCAAACAGGCCTTTGGAATTTAATGGCTGGAGCATAACTCTGCCTGGTCCGCTTTTGACATCAAAGCAGACGTAGGGCGAGTTATAGGAAACCCCACTCCACCCCATCAATAGCTTTCAAACAATCCGTGAAATATCCCGGTTGACAGTGTCTATCTTAAATTTTGGGAACCTACATGCACTTCGCTTTATAAAACGCGGTGCCCGCTTTTCCACCGATGGCCTTGAAATCGCCTTTGATTTTACCTGACTTCGCCAGAGACGTGGTGGCTTTGGTAGATGCTGCGGTGATAGCCCCTTTTCCACCCTTGCAAATCTTGGAAACATTGCCTTTGGCCATTTCGGCAACAACCTTGTCGGTATTAGCGTCTGCGTTGGCGTTTCCAACTGTCAGCAACAGAACAGCACCCGTTGCCAATGACTTGGTAAGAATATTTTTCATTATTTTTCCCCCTTTTCTGAAACCTGGATGAAACCAAAAAAAACTATAGAAAAAAAATCATTGTTGGGAAAGGTCAACGACCTGGACTTCCTTTATGCGCGGCCTAAAGAAAAGGTGCGAGATGCTGACTGGCTTGGGTTTTTAAAGGCCAAGCTGACCGATTATCATTCAGATAGCGAAGTGCTTGAGCAGAAATTCGTTCGAACGATCACATAATCGCCTATATGGAACCGTCGCGAGCCTCTGGCAATTGGCATTTATCAAACCACTTGAATTTCAGCGGTTTCACCAAAGCATTCTTTGATCAGATTTTTCGCGTGGCGGATCATATTCCGACCCTCCATTTTTTTGATGAGGAAGATGTGCTTCCCGCTCGTCAGGCCGCAAGTCACGAAATTATGCAGGCCATATTTGATTAAAAAGTGTTGTTCTATATTCATAGTTATTCCTTTGTATTTGATACGCCAATAGAAAGCGTGCTCAGGCAAGGCCGAGCGCATTCTTGGCAGTTGTTTTTTAAATTTCCGAGAAACCAGGCCCACAGGACCAAAGGTTTAGTCTTCAGACGATAGCGCCGACGCGCCATCACTCGGTCATGTTTATCGGTGTTTGGTTCGTTCGAGGCCTTTACGACCATTAATTATTCAGCATTAACCTTTATCGGCGGCTTTTTTATCGGCGGCCACTTTGGCGAGGCGGAGAGCCTTTAGCTTCGATATGTGCTCAGCCTCCTCCTTATGCGCTTGATTTTGTTCTTCACGGGCCTGGTCGTCCTTCTTCTGGGTTGCAGCGAACTGCTCCGCAGCATTCAATTTTACTGAATTGAACATGTTGGACATCCTTTTTTCTCTTCGATCCATCACCGGCAAAGTTATCAGCCCGAATCCGGCCCAAAAGGGAGTACGAAACAAGAGTGGCAAGTAAACAAGGGCCAGCCAGCGATGGCTGGCCTATGTTACATATTGCCGTTAGCGCGTTAGTCGACGAGCTTCAAATCTTCGGCTGAAGATTTTCCGTTCTGTCCAGCCTGAAGTTCATAAGAGACCTTCTGACCTTCGTTCAACGAGCCAATCCCAGCGCGTTCAACAGCGGAGATATGGACAAAAGCATCACTTGATCCATCTTCAGGTTCGATAAAGCCAAAACCTTTGGTCGGGTTGAACCATTTAACAGTACCAGTAGCCATAGTTATTATTCCTTCTAACAGGCGTGTTGATTTTGCACCCCACACTATGCGGTGGTGCGGTTGGTTTAACGATCACAATGTCAGAGGATAACTAAGCTAAGCAGCGTACCGATTATCTAGGCAAGCCAAAACATATGTAAAACGTATGGCTGACATATAGGGAAAATGGATTAAAAGTCAAGAAGTTCGTAAATACAAAGAAAAACATATTTAATAACAAGCGCCAGAATAAGGTGCTTCTTCAGTCCTATAAAGCGTCATGTAAATATTAATTAATATTTATGGATAGAAGTTCCGGCTAAAATATTCTGATAATTCTTATATTTAAGCGATCTTTGTTTTTTTGTTATAAACATTCTATATCCACACGCTCAAAATGAGCGTACGGCCGAATAATGTCTGCTTGGCTACCGAAAACGGATGCGGTCTAAAGCCCCAGCCGCTTCCTGATTTCAGCCGCGATATCATCAGCCGCGTTTAGCGGCGCATGGGACCATGTCTCGAACGATGGCGGGGTGGTGGCGTCGAACAATCTGGCGGCGCCGCTTGCAAAAATCCCTTTGTGCAACTGGCCGTGCTTGTGGCTGGTCAATTTACGCGGCGCATAAATCCATACCGGGCCCGGTGTCGCCGCGGCCTCGCAGCACATGGAAACGGAATCACCCGTGACGATAACGCCGTCGGCCATCCCTAAAAACCCGAGATAAGGATTTTCCCCCTCGTCGCCCCATTTGAAAATTTCAGCCGGAACGTCGATTTCCGCGATCAGCGCATCGGCGGTATCGTTAGACCGACGTGATGTCGTGATCATCAACGAGCCCCCGGCCTGCTTCGCCATGTCATTGGCGGCACGCCCCAGCTCGACGGCCATGGCTTCGGTAAACTTGCGCCGCTTGGTCGACCCGCCGACGATCAATGCGATGCGGGGGCCTGGCAAATGCGACAGCCTGTCGCTCCAATCCTCTTTCGCCGTTTGCAGTCGGGCCGCCGTCACCCGGTGCGGTGCGCCATCGATTTGCAGAATATTGTCGGCTGCGGGAACGGAGTCGTGTTTGGGCACGCAAACCAGATCGAACTCGTCCATTCCGGTGTCACCCGGATACATGATCTGCACCAGAAACGTCTTGCCGTTGTTCTTGTCCTTGATGTGACGCGCCACCGGCGATGCCCGCCTGCCCGCTGCAATAATCACATCGGGCCAGGGTTCCACTAGATTAAGCCGCGAGCTGGCCGTCAAACCGCCGAAGGTTTTGCCCATGACGAAATTCGGCAATGCGGCTGCTGCCGTATAATCCAGATCGCGGATTTCCCGGCGCAGCCCCGTGCTTGTACAGAAGACATCGGCGACACCAAGGCACTGGCTTTCGTTGCCGGCACGGTCATCTATCAACAGCCAGATCGAAATCGTTCGGCTCATGTAAGGCGGTCGCCCTTGTCCGACACAGGGCGCAGCATCATCATTTTTTCGAGAGTATCGAAAGTCTTGGAACTCATATCGACGAAATTGGCGACCATTTCCTTGGTCGTCGCATCCACACGCAGAATGATGGCCTGGGCATTGATTCGAATCCGTGAATCATTGGCCATCAGAAGTTCCTCGACAATAATCTCGTCGCCTTCTTTCGATGCACCCTTGTAACCGACGCACAAGAATCCCTTGAGGCTGATATTGGAGACCTGACACAGGGTGCCATCGATCACCACGAATGTGTTTTCAACGGCGCGGCGCTGATCCTTGCGCTGCTGCTCGTTGGCATAGCCGACGATGTTGCCGCTACCACTCAATGAGACTCTCCAACTTCACTTAGCGTCGTCCGCGTCGAAATGACATTCGGGTCCATGCGCAAGTCTAGCACCGCAGGCAGGCCAGAACGAAGCGCCCTCTCAAACGCCGGGCGGAAATCCTCTGTCTTCTCGATGGTTTCACCAAATGCGCCGCTGGCGCGCGCCACGGCGGCATAGTCCGGGTTCAGCAAGTCCGTTGCGATAACCCGGCCGGGGTGGCGGCGTTCCTGATGCAGGCGAATGGTTCCATACATACCGTTGTTGAAAATCAGAATGATCGGCGTCGCCCCTTCGGCGACGGCAGTTGTCAGTTCCTGTCCGGTCATGCCGAAACAACCGTCACCGACGCACCCGACAACGATATGATCGGGGTTATGCAGCTTTGCTGCGATCGCGGCGGGAACCCCATACCCCATGGCGCCACTGGTCGGGCCCAACAGGCGGCGTCCACCGCCATAGGTCAAAAACCGTTGCGGCCAGCCGCTGCAATTTCCGGCATCGACCGTGACGATGGCATTGTTGCCAAGCAGATCATCCAGTTCTGCCATCACGTGGCCCAGATCAAGCGCTCCTTCGTATGGCGAAGGCACCCGGCCCTGAATGTAATCTTGGCGCGCCGATGTCAGCCATTCCTTGCGATGTGCGCTGACAGTCGGGACCAGTTTTGATGCGTCCTCCGCGAACACTTCCATCGCCGATGCTATCCCCAGATCCGGAGTGTAGACCCGCCCCAGTTCACCCGCGTCGGTGTGAATATGGATGAACTCCTGCGTCGGTTTCGGCTCGTCCAGCAGGGTGTATCCTTGCGTCGTCATTTCACCAAGACGCGCGCCAACGACGATGATCAGGTCGGCTGCGGCCATGCGCTTGATGAGCAATGGATTGGGGGCAATGCCCATTTCACCGGCGAAATTGTCGTGGGTATTATCGAAAATATCCTGCCTGCGGAATGAACAACAAACCGGAATGGCATTGGCCTCGGCGTAAGTAACGATGTCGGCGCGTGCCTTGTCGGTCCAGCCACCGCCACCGACCAGCATCAACGGGCGTTCGCAATCCCCGACCATGTGGTGAAAGCGTTCCATGTCGCCTGCCGACGGGCTTTCAAAATCAGCAGCCAGCGGTGTGAACTCTGCTTCAGGTGCCGTCTCGCGCAACATGTCTTCGGGCAATGACAGAACCACTGGCCCGGGCCGCCCCGACACCGCGTCGTGCATGGCGCGCCCAATGGCGTCGCTGGCCCCGGCTGCCGTCTCGATTTGCTCGACCCGTTTCACCAGGGGGCCGAACATTTGTCCAAAATCGACCTCTTGAAAGGCTTCGCGGCCAAGGTGCGGGCGGGCGACCTGTCCGATCAACAAGACCATCGGCGTTGAATCCTGAAATGCCGTGTGCACACCGATGGACGCGTTGCACGCGCCGGGGCCGCGCGTAACCATGCAGATGCCGGGCTTGCCGGTCAGCTTGCCATAAGCCTCGGCCATATTGGCGGCGCCATGTTCATGGCGGCAGCTGACGACGCGAATGTCGTTTGTGTGATCGTAAAGACCGTCCAGGACCTCAAGATAGCTTTCGCCGGGGACGCAAAAGACAGTGTCGACCCCGTGCGCGGCAAGCGCATCGGCAATCAATTGTCCGCCGTTTTTCATGTTCTCTGCTTCGTCATTCATATCAGCGCGACGGTCGCACAATTTAGGCTGATAAGGAAGCACCTACCGGTTGACCGCCTTGGTCAATGCGGCGATCATGGGCGGTGCAATGAAAGGTCCCCCATACGTGAGCACTGCAAACGCAAAATTCGCCGTCGGGCAACTGATCCACCACAGGCTGTTTGAATATCGTGGCGTGGTCATCGATGTTGATCCGCACTTCCACGGTTCCGAAAACTGGTACGACAAGATCGCCGCCAGCAAACCGCCAAAGGATCGCCCGTGGTATCATGTTCTGGTCGATGGCGATCCGCTGCGTACCTACGTCGCCGAACGGAATCTGGAACCGGACTTTGAAGGCGGGCCGATCCGCAACGACGACATTACCGATTTCTTTGAAGGCCAGGGCGAAGACGGCTATATCCCCCGCCGAAAAGGCCATTGAGGAATCGTCCTAAAGCCTCTAAACACAAAACTCCACAATCGTTTTCCGGAAAGCTTAATGAACACTCCTCGGACAAATAACGCCATCGGCCTCGAGACGGCTAAAATGCTGCTCGATATCAAGGCCGTGAACTTCCGCCCCGAAGAGCCCTATATCCTGACATCCGGTTGGGCCAGTCCGGTCTATATCGACTGTCGCAAGGTGATTTCCTTTACCGAAGAACGCCGCCGCATCATGCAGCTGGCCGTCGAAATGCTCGATGACAAAATCGGTTTCGACAAGATCGATTATGTGGCCGGTGGCGAGACGGCGGGAATTCCCTACGCCGCATGGATTGCCGAGGCCGCCTCGACGCCGATGCTCTATGTTCGCAAGAAACCGAAAGGCTTCGGGCGCAACGCCCAGATCGAAGGCGACATGGCCGAAGGTGCGCGCGTCTTGTTGGTCGAAGATCTGGCTACCGACGGTGCCTCGAAAGTGACTTTCGTAAATGCGCTCAGAAATGCCGGGGCCGAGGTCAGTGATGCTTTCGTTGTGTTCTTTTACGGTGTTTTTTCCGGCGCCCTGGAAAATTTGCAAAAAGACGGCATCAACCTGCATTATTTAGCGACCTGGCACGATGTTCTCGCCGCGGCCGAGGCCGGGAACTATTTTCCCTCTCAAGCCATTGAAGGCGTTAGAGAATTTCTAGCCGACCCGATCGCATGGTCGGTTAACAACGGCGGCAAAGCTTCCTGAAGAAAGACCGTAAACCTGTCGGTTTTTCTGACATTTCCGGGTCACTGGATTCTGCAATAAATGGCAGTTTTGCGGTAATCCTGAAGCCTCCGTGCTCGGGAAAATCCATGAAAATCTCGCCGCCATGGGCTCGAATGGCCGTCCGTGCAACCGCCAGCCCCAACCCCACCCCTCCGGTCTCCCGACTGCGAGAATTTTCTATCCGGTAGAACGGCGCAAACACCTGTTCTTGCTCACTTTTTTGGATACCCGGGCCATCGTCCGTGACCATAATCCGCACCACTGAATCATCTTGAACAAACGACACTTCGGCACGCCCCCCATATTGGCAGGCATTGTCGATCAGATTCTGAAAGGCCCTTTTCAGCGCTGTTGATCGCCCTCGGAAAATGAGCTTCTCCGGCCCAGAACAGATAGCATCCTTGCCGCCGTCAACGGCATCATCAACAAGGCTTTGCAACATCGCAGCAAGATCAAAACGGGCCGTTGGTTCGTCAGCAGCCTCATCGCGCGCAAATGACAGGGTGGCCGCGATCATTTCTTCCATCTGGACAAGGTCGGCCATCATCTTGTGTTTCTGTTCTTCGTCTGCAATCAGTTCGGCCCGCAGTCGCATACGGGTAATCGGCGTTCGAAGATCATGCGAGATCGCAGCCAACATCTGCGTGCGGTCATGAATGAAGCTGCGCAGCTTTCGCTGCATATCATTAAAGGCTATGGAGGCGCGGCGAACCTCGCGCGGTCCGTCTTCGGCAAGGGGTGGCGCATTGACGTCCCGTCCCAGCCTTTCGGCGGCCTTGGCGAACAACCCCAGCGGCCCGGCAGAACGATGAACGGCCCAGATCGAAAATATAATGACGGCAAACATCATCAAGGTGATGCTTAACATTCCTTGCGACCACCAGAACGGCCTGAACCTTTCCGCTGGGGCCGCGACATTGAGCCAACTGTCATCTGACAGGCGCAAGGATGCTACCAACACACGCCCTCCGTGCCATAGCCTGGACATACGACCGAACCGACTAATTTCATTTTCGCGTCCCATATGGTGGCGCATGGCGAACATGGGATCGTCATCACTTTCCCAATGTTCATCACCGTCATGCCCCCGCCGGGAACGCCAATGTTCGGGGATGGTTTCGGGCATTGTCTGCTGGACCTGTCGAAAGGAGACGCGGACACCATCTTCATCGACGTTATCGAGATAATGAACCAGCGACTTCCTGAGTGCCCGCAACCGCCAGCTTTTATCGTTTACTGGCGGCAGAATGCTGCGCTGTGTCCAGGTGAAGCTGAACCCCGGCCCCCACAACGTGCGAGCAACTTCTATTCGCCGATCCGGTGGCGTGTGCTCCAGGGTCTCGTAGGCAGCGACAATTCTCTCGGACATCTGTCTGCCGCTGATCGTCGATAATTCCTCATCACGGGTGCCGGAATAAATGGCGAGGCTGATGAGGTGCGAGACAATCAGTCCGGCAAGCAGCACCAGAACGGTCCGACCAAAGATGGAATTCGGCAGAATTCTCATGTCTCGACATCCGGCGTAAACATATAACCGCCGCTTCTGATAGTCTTGATATGAGACGGGTTCTTGGCATCGTCCTCGATCTTGCGGCGCAGGCGGCTGACCTGCACATCGATACTGCGATCAAAGGGCTGAGCTTCACGTCCTCGCGCCAGATCGAGCAACTGTTCTCGGCTCATAACCCTTCCGGGGTGCGTGACAAAGGCATACAGAAGCTCGAACTCGCCACCGCTGAGACTAACCAGAACACCATCGGGTGAGGTCAGTTCGCGCTTGTTCGCATCCAGAGACCAACCAGCAAAGCGATATCCCGTACCGTCACTTCGATCACCGCCGCCGGGCTTGCCCTTGCCGCCAATTCCTTCAAAGCGGCGCAAGACGGCCTTGATCCGGGCCAACAGTTCGCGCGGATTAAACGGTTTCGCCAGATAATCATCGGCACCCATTTCAAGGCCAATGATGCGGTCGGTTTCCTCGCCCATGGCCGTCAACATGATGATCGGCATCTTGGATTCAGCCCGCAGGTTACGGCACAAGGTCAATCCGTCTTCGCCGGGCAGCATCAGATCGAGAACGATCAGATCGATATTCCAGTCAGCCAGTGCCTTTTTCATCTCGCGGCCATCGGCAACCGTCGTGGTGCGCAAACCATGTTTGTCGAGGAACCGCCCCAGCAAATCTCGGATCTCGCGGTCGTCATCAACGATTAAAATGTGAGGCGTCGTTTCCATATCGCCGACTATAGCGCCTTCGAAACAAACACACCCCCAAATCATGGTAACGGCGCGTAACAAACGGGGCCGCTGAAACATTTGGTTACAAAAACACCCCGAGTCCGAAATACCACGGCAACAAGTAGGTGTTTGAATGAACCCATCAAAACATTCAACCGAACCGATGGAGACGAACAATGAAAAACAGAACTTTGACTTTAACGGCGGCGGCAACGGCAATTGCGCTTGTCACTGCCTTCACCGCCTTTCCCGCAATGGCGCATAACCCCCAGGGCATGGGGAATCATGACATGAAAAGCCAAGGCATGGGTATGGGCAAAGGAATGATGGGAAAGCACAAGGGCAATATGGCTGAACATCGCGGCAAGGGCATGAAAGGCCAATGCGAAGACCAGGACAAAATGAGCGAATACCGCCAAGAACACAGAGATGAGCACAAAGGCGAGCACATGGGCAAGAACATGGACAAGCATAAGGGCAACGGCCGTCACAACGCCCGTTGACCCACAGCAGGCGGTCGGCCTGCCTCCCCCGAGGCCGGCCGCCATTTTTTTAACCAGCAGGAGAGAGTCTTATGTGGAATGCAACAACCAACAGCCTGATGAGCAACGGCTTTATGTTGGCTGATTATAGTCGTGAAGGTCATCAATGGGCCGGACACGGCCACGGTCCTGTTTCAATAATCATCGGCATTGCCATCGTCATTCTGATTATCGCAGTGGTGCGAAAGTTCTGGCACGGCGGCAAGATGTGCGGCCATGGCAGCAGCGGCAATGCCCTCGACACCCTGGCGCAACGCTACGCCAAGGGAGAAATCGAAAGAGATGAATACATTGAGAAAAGGGACGTCTTGAAGTCCCGTAAATAGAAACTCAGCCGCCGTCGGTCCATATGGGCAGACGGCGGCAAGAGTTCTGCATCAGGCCTGACGAGAAATCAGGTGATAACCGAAATCGGTCTCGACAATATCGCTGGTTTCATCGACATCCAGGGCAAAAGCTGCCTCTTCAAACGGTTTGACCATCTGTCCACGACCGAATGAACCGAGGCTGCCGCCGTTGCTTGAAGACGGGCAATCGGAGTTGGCTTCGGCGACTTCTGCGAAGTCAGCGCCCCCTGCAATCTTTTCCTTCAATTCATTTATTAGTTCGAGCGCTTCATCCTTGGTGCGGGTTGCGGACGATCGCTGTGATTCCTTATGCATGACAAGGATGTGAGAGGCGCTGATTTCATCGGACATTAAAGGTCCCTCCTTGGGGATATAGTTTTCATAGATGGCGCCCTTTTAGAGCATTGCCCCGCCCCCAGGCAACAACTCGTTAACAGTTTAGAAAGGATTAAAAAATAGAATCTACAAGTGACTAGAAAGTCACATCGTAATCAAAAGGACAGAATGTTATGACACCGATGAATAATCCTCAGGCTGCATCTGCTGATGAGATGCTGGCATATAACCTCTGGCAACTGGAAGAAGAACGGGTCGGGCGCGAACGGCGCATGGCGCTGCGTGGGCGCAGGTTCTTCAGGCCCCTGCCCAAGGGGTGGTGGAAACGCCCGTTTGTGTGGGCCCTTGTCTTCACTGGTGTGTTCATGGCGCGCGACGCCTTTGCCTCGCTACTGGTAAACCTGCTGGTCAACTAGAGACCGGTTATCATTTCCGTATGACCGCTCCTGTGTATAACCCTGTGAATAAGTTTGTTGATAACCTTATTCAAAATGTTGATAAAATTATTATTTGTAAATTTTCAATAAGTTATGTTGTGGACAAGTTATCCACAGATAAGAACAGCTCCCCATTTTCAAGCGTCGTTTCCATAAGCAAATCCCCGACTTGCGGTCCCCTGACCAGTTCAAGTAATATAACGGACCGTCCACAAACTTGCGGCGGTTTAACAAACGCCGATCCCTGGGAGTCGACTTTAAATGGATTACGAGAAATTCTTTTCCGACAGCATCGCCGACCTGAAATCAGAAGGTCGCTACCGGATCTTCTGTGACCTTGAACGCAAGGCCGGTGAATTTCCAAGGGCGCTCAACCATCGCCCCAACGGTGAAGTTCATGAAATCACTGTCTGGTGCTCCAATGACTACATGGGCATGGGGCAAAATGAACACACCCTGTCCGCCATGCATGAAGCCATCGACAAGTGCGGTGCCGGAGCAGGTGGTACCCGCAATATTTCCGGCACCAACCATTACCATGTGCTTCTGGAACAGGAACTGGCCGATTTGCACGGCAAAGAATCGGCGCTGATTTTCAATTCCGGCTGGATGGCCAACATGACGGCGTTGAGCACACTGGGGGCGATGATTCCCGGCTGCGTAATCGTGTCAGATTCCCACAATCACAATTCAATGATTGAAGGCATTCGCCATTCGCGTGCCGAAAAGAAAATCTTCAAACACAACGATGTCGAAGACCTGGACCGTTTCCTCAGTCAGTACGATGTCGACACGCCCAAACTGGTTGCTTTTGAGTCCGTTTATTCAATGGATGGGGATATAGCCCCAATCAAAGAAATCTGCGATGTCGCCGACAAACACAACGCCATGACCTTCCTTGATGAAGTGCACGCTGTCGGCATGTACGGACCGCGAGGTGGCGGTGTCGCCGAACGCGACGGTCTGATGGATCGCATCACCATTGTCCAGGGCACCCTGGCCAAGGCCTTCGGTGTTGTTGGCGGTTACATCGCCGGGTCAGACGCCATGTGCGACTTTATCCGCTCCAACGGATCCGGCTTTATCTTCTCATCTTCGATCCCGCCGGGAGTAGCGGCCGCAGCCAAGGCTTCGATCAAGCACCTGAAGGAACACAACGAGTTGCGCGAACGCCATCAGGAACGCGCCGCCACCCTGAAACGTCGACTGACGGAAGTCGGCATCCCGGTGATGCCGTCGGTCAGCCACATTGTGCCAGTGCTGGTTGGCGACGCAGTCCTGTGTAAACAGGCCAGTGATGACCTGTTGTTGAAACACGACATTTACGTCCAGCCGATCAACTATCCGACCGTAGCACGTGGCACCGAACGCCTGCGCTTTACACCGACCCCCCTGCACACGGACGAACACATGGACCATCTGGTCACATCGATCCGCGAGGTGTGGAACCGTTTGGGATTGAAGGAAGCGGCCTGATCCCTGAATGGACTAAGGGCGCCCGTAGGCGTAAAATCGGATTCTCTTAAAGATGTAACGGCAGGAAATCGACCCGAATGTTTGCCGATAACACCTTGACCCCTAAAGAAGCGGTGCGTCTGTGCGCCCTTGGCACAATGGCGCTTCGGCCCATGACCTATGCCGGGCTGGCCAATTCCATCCGCCATTTCATCAGCCGCATCACCGGGCCGTCACTGGACGTTATGGGCGTTTCCATCGAATTGCTGATTTATGAAGGCCTGATTGAAGCCGTTAACGGTGAAGGTATGTCGGACGACGCCGAACTGGTGATTACCGACAAGGGCCGCGCCGAACTGACGTCATTGCTGAAAGCCAACGTGCGACCGGCTGCAACGGAAATAAGTAAACTGGTGGTCGCCTTGAAGTTCCGTTTCCTGCATTTGCTAGAGTCCGCCGACAGAATCGATCAGGCCGAACTGTTGATTGAGATGACAGAAAACGAGCTGGCACGGCTGGATGATTTGTGCGCACACCACACAAACAATGAGGGATACCTCGTCGTCTGGCTTCAACATGACATCGAATTGCTGGAATCGCGTCTGGACTGGCTGAAAGAATTCCAGGCGTCATTAGCGACTTAACGGGTCAGCTTTTCAACCACTGCGGCCAAACCATTCAGAACTTCTGTTCCGGCGGCTCCGCCGTCGCCTTCCATACGCTGAGCGATAACGACTTTCATAGCGCTGACGTACAGGCCGATAACCTCGACGTCCACATCAGAAGCGGTTTCCTTATCCTCGATAAACCGACATAGATCGTTGCCCAGAATAGTCATCAGGTCGTAATTGAAACTGCCGCCCTGACCTTTCATGTCATGGGCGATGCCAAAGATGGTTTCCATGCGTTCCTTGGCATTGTCCCTATCGCCGATCAGACCGTCATATGACTTCTGCAACTTGACCAGGTCTTCCTCGACCCATTCAAGGTAGTTGTCGGCCATGCCGGCGATGACGGCTTCGGCTCGTTCAATCGCTTCAAGATCGACGGCACCGGGGCCACCCTTGCTAACTTTCGCGCTTAATGTGTTTGGCGGCTTGATTACCTGTACGTCTTCGTCGCTCATCAGCATTCCTAAATCTACGTTTAAAACCAAGCCTACCGGTGTGAAAAACACAGGGCAAGCTGCATCAATAACTTAGCCGTTCAACAGGGCCTCGACCTCATCTTGAGACAGTTCAGCTTCTTCATCACCGCCCTCGGTCACGGCGGCTTCCTTTCGGCGCTCTCCGCCCATATAGGCTGGGTTATCACGGCGTCGCCTGTCGGGACCAAAATACAATCCTGCACGCACAAAAGGGCGCGGACGTTCAATGATAGAACGGACCCGGGAGTATAACCCCTTTGCCGAAATCGGCTTAGCCAGAAACTCACTGACACCGGCATCGCGGGCTTCTACGACGCGGTTCATTTCCGTGTGTCCCGTCAACATGATGATCGGCACGAACGGATTGGGACTGTCCTTACCGGTGCGCACAAGCCGCGTAAAATCGAGACCGTCAAGGGGGTCCATATTCCAGTCACAAATGATGATATCAGCGGGAAAATGACGCAATTCCTTGAAAGCATCGGCACCGTCACCCGCGTCGATACAGTTCTTTACGCCCAAGGCATGCAAAATGCTCGTGACGAGTGCACGCATGTGCTTGTTGTCATCGACAATCAAAAAGTTCAGTCGCTCAAGGTTGTACTCTGCCATACGATAAAGAGACTCTCCCAGGCCTCACACTCAAGACCAACTAACATGCTACAAATAGTGACATATCCTTAACAAATAGTCACACCTGCAAGGGACTTTATATGAAATAAAACACCCTGATGATGACAAGCTAACTTGCATCGCCATTGGGTGAAACCTCTTTGCCTCGCTTCACGCGGCGGTCTTCGCCATCGAATTCACCGTCCTTACGACGACGGTCAGGGCCGAAGAAATCTTCGCTCTTAATGAAGGGCCGATCATCCTCAAGGACTGAAACAATCCTTGACATCAATGACTTAGCGGAAATAGGCTTGCCCAGGAAGTCATTGACCCCGGCGTCACGGGCCTGCTTGGCAAGACTTTCTTCGGTGTAACCGGTGATCATTATGATCGGCAGGAATTTTGTGACTTCGACAGGCTCCGAGCGAATTCGACGCACACATTCCAGTCCATCAACACCGTCCATTTTCCAGTCAACGATCGCTAGGTCGGCTTCAAAACTTGATAAAACCTCAAGCGCCTCTGCACCGTCGCGGGCTTCTTCAATATCTTCGAATCCCAGGGCCTGAAGAATGGTTCTGATGAGTGTACGGAAATGCAGATTGTCTTCGACAATCAGCACAGCAACCTGCTCCAGATCCAAATCCGCCATAAGCCCTCCCCGGCCCAACACTCATTTCAATTGCCTGTTCGTGTTTTTAATTGTCAGCTGCAATTGAGTACCTGACTAATATACAGGTATATTCACACCGTCCTCAACTACAACAATCCCAGACCTTTCAGTTCAGCCGCCATTTCCGGTGGTAAACAGGCATCAACTTGGTCCGGCGAGCCATCCTCCAGGTCCCGTGGCGCGTCTTTGACATCCAGGTATCGCCATCTCTGAAAGGCCCTGAATTCCTTTAATTCAGTCCTGACCAGTTGCGGGTCCAGAACCAGCGCACAAGACGGTTTGCCCTCGGAATTGACGCCGCGTTCAATGCCCAGCAATCGTTGGCGGACACGGATAAAACGCTTGATCACCCAATAGATGGAACCGCCCTTGAGAAGCTGGTCCGCTCGTTTCGGTGTGTTGCGGGTAATGTGTGCCAGAACGCCCTCGTTCTTCAGACGACTTTCCTGAATCCGGGCCAGATGCTCTACATCCTCGACACCAACCGAAAGCTTGATTATATGCCAGATCATATGGGGTCTCACATGCCCTTTGAATAATCGTAGGCAATTTGGCGTTTATCCTCGCCCATGAATTCGAGTTGTCGGCGACGCCTGTCGGGTCCGAAATAACTTTCGGTCCGAATGAACGGGCGTGGATTTTCAATGATCGAGCAAATTCTTTTGTACAGCAGCTTTGCCGATATGGGTTTCGCCAGAAACTCGTTAATACCCGCATCTCGGGCCTCGACAATTTTGTCCATCCCCAATTCACCGGAAACCATGATGATGGAAGCGAATGGATCGGTGCCATGCTCTCCTGACCGGATATTGCGCACCAGATCAATCCCGCCCATGGGCTCCATTAGGTTGTCGGTGAAGATGATATCTATCTCATTGGTTTCCAGGGTTTTCAAGGCATGTTCTCCACTATGAGACTCCTTGATGTCACGTATACCAAGCGCCCTGAGGACTCGCTTGAGGATCAAAAGCATCGGTTCATAATCGTCAACGACCAGAACCTTCAGTTCGCTAATGTTGAAATCAGACATATTCCCCAAAGTATCCAGAACACAGTTATTGTTGCCTTGGGTATCAGCATAGAACAAAAGACGTTGAAACAATCTACCGAATCTCTACCACCCACCACTCTGTAGCCATTTTTTCACCATCCACAATCGGTCCGATCCCCAGAACCCTTCGCCATCGACAATAATATATGGCGATCCGAAAACGCCTCGCGCGATGGCCGCGTCAGTTTCATCACGCAGTCGTTGCTTGACGGCATCATCGCCAAGAGCGTCCAGGATATTATTTCTGTCCATATGAAGCGCCTCGGCGATGTCAGCGACAGATTCGGGATTGCTGATATCTTTCCCTTCGCCAAAACAGGCGTGAAACAGGGACTTCGCCAACAGTCTCGCCTGCAACGGGTCGCGGTCTTCAGCCCAGTAAAAGGCCCTGGCCGCAGCGACCGTCGACAGTGGGAATTTCTCCGGCAACACCATCGGCACATCCATATAGCGCGCCATGCGTTGCCAGTCGTGTTTGGCATAGTCGCCCCTGAGCGGTTGATCGGCCAAGGGTTTGGCACCGCTAACCTTGAATGCGGCACCGAGCAGAATAGGCCGCCAACGAACATCTCGGTCGTGTGCTGCGGCCAGTTCGTCAATCTTTACAGATGCGAAGTACCCGTAGGGGGAGGAAAAATCGAAATAGAAATCTATCGGTCCAGACAAAACGTCACCATGGGATCTCTGCGCCATCGTAATTCAACATCCTGCCGGAGGTCTCGAGCGTCAATCCATCAATCACCCGGCGCATTCCGCTGACACTTTCTTCGGCATCGATCAGGCCACTGGGGCCGCCCATGTCGGTACGGACCCATCCGGGATGCAACATGGCAACTGATATGCCACGTGGGCTTAAATCCACTGACAGGCTTTTCATTACCGCATTCAGGGCCGCCTTTGATGAGCGATAGATATAACTGCCGCCTGCCTCATTGTCGGCTATAGAGCCCATTTTGCTGGTGATCGAAATAATTTTTTTCAAATCGCTGGCGGCGACGTTTTCAAGAAAGCATTCCGTTACCTTCAACGGTGACATGGTGTTGACATGCATGACATCGTCCCAGGCCGCATAATCAACCCCGCCAAGCTTCACCGGTCTGGGACCATAGACACCGGCGTTATTCAAAAGCAGGTCGATGGGCTCCTTGCGCAGAGACTTCGCCAAAGCCTGTATCGATGCGTGGTCGGTTATATCGAGCTGGTGGACGCCGATGTCACCGTCAATATCGGCGAGCCCCGGGGCCGCCTTTTCTTCGCGACAGGTCGCAATAACGCGCCAGCCGTCAGCCACGTATTGGCGAGCGAATTCCAGCCCAAGCCCCCTGTTGGCTCCTGTAATCAAGACTGTCGGCATCAGTTATTTTCTCCCCGTTTCACTATCCAGAATACGTACTGTTTCAACCATCAGACGGGCAGTCATTGCCAGCGCCGCGGGTTTGATCGTGTCTGGATGATCGCCCGGCGTATGATACGTCTGAAATATCATCGGGCGCAGAAATTTTATCAGCCACAGGGGATTATCTGGATTATCAACATAGCGCCGCAACGTCTGTTCATCATCTTTCGGCAGCACGGTAACCCCAACACCGACAACCCCCTTGTCATAAAAGGCCCGATGATCACTGCTGAAGCGCGGAACACCACCGTGCAAACCGTTGTAGATACCAAACTTGTCCCCGGCCTTTTGCATGGCCCGGACCATGTCTGATTTCCGGGTACCCGACCCGACATCCCAGACACCGAAGGCATCGCCGATGCCGCACATTTCGAAACTGGCGATCCCAATGGCGCCGAGCACATCCGGCCTTTCGGCGTGATTCTTTGCCCCCAACAGGCCATATTCCTCGCCATCGCTGAACAGGAACCGGACACGCAGATTCTGAGGCGGTTGGGCTTTCAGGGATTGTAGCGCCGACAGGGCGGCGGCGACGCATGATGCATTATCGTTAGCAGCGGGCGTATCGGGAACCGGGTCCGTATGGGCGGCGATGATCAGCAATCTTTCGCCCCGACCGACATCGGCGACGATATTGCGCCCTTCGAAACTGCGGTATACGAACGGCTCTTCCATATAGGTAATAGAAGCGGCATCAAGAGCATCTTTAACGGCATCCGTACGACCGGCCCTGTCACGGCCCGACAATACCCGGACAAAAGCCATCGGCGATGGCGCTTTCAGATATTCAGACATTTCAAGGGGCCGCGGTGGTGCCGGGTCGCCACACGACGCCAACAACCCGACCATCAGGGCTGCAAGCCCCGCAATACCAAGTGATTTGACCATCTGCGAAGGCTACTGAACGGCGAGGCAAAGGTAAAGCGCCCCATTCCGGGGCTTGCAAGTTGCCATACAAAGGATTAATGTTCTTGTTATGTTCTTACCTGATGAAACCGCCGGGATTCCCCGGTCTGTCCTGTTTGCGTCCGCTGTTGCCGCCGGCTTCCCCTCGCCCGCCGACGACTTTATCGAGGGTGCGCTCGACCTGAACGCGCACCTGATTGACCGTCCGGCAGCGACGTTCATCGTCCGCGTCGAAGGGGCATCGATGACCGGGGCCGGAATTCTGGATGGCGACTTGCTGATTGTCGACCGTTCGCTGGAGGCAAGGCCGGGGCATATCGTCGTTGCCGTCCTGAATGGCGACCTGACGGTGAAGCGGCTGATCCGCACGGTGACGGGGCTGGCGCTAAAGGCCGAGCACCCTGACTATCCCCCGATCGCGATTACGGCGGATGCCGATTGCGCCATATGGGGAGTCGTCACCGGCTCGGCACGACGTTTTCGCAGCGACAAGTAAGACCGATGTTCGCGCTGGTCGACTGCAACAATTTCTATGTTTCCTGCGAGAGGCTGTTCGACCCTAGATTGGAAGGCTGCCCCGTCGTCGTCTTGTCGAACAACGACGGCTGTATCATCGCGCGTTCGAACGAGGCCAAGGCACTGGGCATCGCCATGGGAACGCCGCTGTTCAAGGCGATGCCTGAAATTCGTCGCCATGGGATCAAGGTCTATTCATCCAATTATTCCCTGTATGGCGACATATCGGCGCGCGTGATGAGGACGCTTGAGGCTTTCAGCCCCGATATTGAAATCTATTCCATCGATGAAGCGTTTCTCAATCTCGGCGGACTGGAACGTCACGGCATCGCCGACCATGGCCGGGAACTGCACAGAACCGTCAAACGCTGGACCGGCATTCCGGTTTCCGTCGGCATCGCACCTACCAAAACCCTGGCCAAGATCGCCGCCGGAATCGCCAAGAAAAACCCTGACCTGGGCGGTGCCCTTCTGATTGATGATGAACAGGCCCGGCGCCAGGCGCTGGCGGCGACCGATATCGGCGACGTGTGGGGCATCGGAAGACGCTGGGCAAAGATGCTGGGCACCAACGCCATATCGACGGCGCTCGATTTCCACGACATGCCCGCGCCCTGGGTTCGGGGGCGCATGGGCGTCGTCGGGGCACGCACCCACATGGAACTGACCGGAACCCCTTGTATCGACCTGCAAACCCGCCCGCCGGACAAACAAACACTGTGCGTGTCGCGTTCTTTCTCGCAGACGGTGAGCGAACGCCGGGTGCTGCGCGAAAGCATCGCCGCTTTCGCCGCCCGTGCCGCCGAAAAGTTACGCCGGGGCGGCCTGTTCACAACTGCCGTCAATGTCTTCGTCAGAACCAACGGCTATCGCACCGACCAGACTCAATACCGCAATGCCGCGACCCGTGCGCTGGCGACGCCGGGCAGCCACACCGTCGATATCGTCGGCGCGGCGATGGCGGCGTTCGATGACATTTACCGGGACGGCCTGCAATACAAACAGGCCGGTGTGATGTTGCTCGACCTGAACCGGCCAGACGCTATCCAGCCCGACATGTTTGCCCCCACCCATAAACGAAACGACAAACTGATGACGGTCCTTGATGATATCAACGCCCGCCTTGGAAGCGATGTTCTGCGTCTGGCGGCTTCCGGCACCGGGGCAGGAACTGGCAATGGTGGCAAACGGCGAACCTTTACAGTGCAAAGCCACCGCTCGCCGCGCTACACCACCAACTGGCGGGAACTGCCCATCGCCAGGGCTTGAAAAAGTCCTGAAACTGGCAATAACGAGCATTTGGCGCTAAAATGTCTGGGGTATTGCAAACGGGATAAACCATGGCTATCGAAGGCGTCAGCGCCTATCTGAATTCCATCTACACGACGCACCGCGTCGTTTCGGCCAAGCACACCACCACCTTCGGCGGTGAAATCAGTGGTGGCCGCACCATTGAGGACGTCGTCACGCTGAGCCCGGCCGCACAGGAAGTGCTGAAGAACCAGTCTGAAAAGGTGCCGCTCGATACAGAAGGCAACCCCATCCTGAATGAAGCCAAACCGGCCACCAGCAACAACAGCAACATCGTCGCCGCCAATCTGGAAGGCCGCGACCTGACCGGAACCGACCTGACCGGCGCTGCCCTGAATTATGCCAACCTGAAAGACGCCAACCTGGACAACACGGTTCTGAATGGCGCATCGCTTGCCAAGGCCGACGTCACCGGCGCGACCTTCATCAATGCTGATTTACGCGGCGCAAACCTTAGCGGCGTGACCGGCCTGACGGCGGAGCAACTGGCCTCTGCCCGTGTCGATATTTCAACGGTGCTACCGATTGCGGTGGTGCGGGTGGAAGAAACTTATGACGAGCCCGGAAAACGCGGATTGCTGTATGCAAAGCTCAACGGGTTTGATGGAAATTCACCCTACGCGGATGATTATTAGGCCTTAAAGCAGGAACCAGGCGGCCAACCCCAGAAACGAGGCAAAGCCAACAACATCGGTAACGGTCGTCAGCAGGACACTGGATGCGACCGCCGGGTCGATGCCATTGCGTTCCAGAAACAGCGGGATTGTCGTCCCGGCCAGTCCGGCGACAACCATATTAACGATCATCGCCATGGCAATGACGACACCAATCGCCTGACTGTCGAACCAGAACCAGGCGACACCCCCAGTCAGCGCGGCAAACAAAACGCCATTGAAGCCACTGACAATCAGCTCCTTGCCGACGACGCGAAGCGCGTTGGTGGTCGTCAGTTCCTTCATCGCCAGTGCACGCACGGTAACGGTCAGGGTCTGCGTGCCGGCGTTGCCGCCCATGGACGCAACAATCGGCATCAACACCGCCAGCGCGACGATCTGATCGATGGTGCCTTCGAAAAACCCGATAATGACGGATGCCAGAATGGCCGTACCCAGATTGACCAGCAGCCACGAAAAACGCGACCGCACGGTATCGACAGCGGCATCGTACAGATCATCTTCGCGTACACCACCCATGCGCATGATGTCTTCTTCGTGTTCTTCATGGATAACGTCGACAACGTCATCGACGGTAATCGCCCCGACCAGTCGCCCGTCGTCATCGATAACCGGGGCCGACACAAGGTCGCGTTGGCGAAACAGGAAAGCGACTTCTTCCTGATCCATGGCGACCGGGATCAGCTTCATTTCCTCGGTCATGGTGTCGATGACCTTATCGGAGCGCTTGCCCCTGAGCAGTCTGCTCAGCGGAATACTGCCCAGCGGTTTGAACTGCGGATCGATAACGAAGATGTCGTAGAATTGTTCGGGCAAAGAGCCCCCGTCATCGGTTTGTTCACGCATGAAGTCGATGGTTTCGCCAATCGTCCAGAATTCCGGAACGGTAACGACTTCGCGCTGCATCAAACGACCGGCACTGTCTTCGGGATAGGCGAGGCCTTCTTCAATCAGTGCCCTGTCGCCAACAGGAATGGCATCAAGGACCTGCTTCTGATCCTCTTCATCCAAATCCTCAACGACTTGCACCGCGTCATCGGTTTCCAGTTCGACAACGGCGGAGGCAACGTAATCGACACCCAGATGTTCGATGATGTCTTCACGAACGGCATCATCCAGTTCGGACAGAACATCGGCGTCCAGATCGACACCGATGACATTGACCAACGCCTGGCGTTCGTCCGCGCTCAAATGTTCCAGAACGTCGGCAAGGTCGGAATAGTGCAACGGCGCGATGAGTTCCTGAACCCGCTCGCGTTCGCCCGATGCAATGGCATCGACGAGAAGTTGCTCGTCTATGACATGGACCGGATTGGCCACTCCATCAGTGTGCTCGGTGTCGGTGCTCACTGTCCGCCCTCACATAAACAAAAAACAGGCCCGTCGCTCTTTCAAGCGGCGAGCCTGGGTGATGGTGCGGTCACAACGACCCAAACTTCCACCCCGTTATCAGAATAGCGGCCTCAACGTTTAGCCACTATCGGAGACTCGCCAAATTCTGCGAGTTTTATAATAGATGAAATGGGTCAAGTCACGCTTCGTGGGCCAAGAATGTTGAGAGCGTCGCAACACCCCATTTGAACCATTTGTTTCAATGTTTATTTATTTTGCAACATGTGATGCACGTCACACCCGATAAATTCAAATGAGACTAGGTTCCCTCCACGATGCGACGACGACATTGTGAAGTATTTGAAATTAGGTGCGACATGTTAAGAATTTTATATGCTGTGGTTCTGATGTTTTCCTACGCGCTGGGTTTTTCCAGCCGGGATTTTTCTAACCGCGTGTACTACACGCCCAGAGACTAGACGAGACAATCACAACAAGCGAAATCAATTCGCATCGAAACCGGACCCTGCCGAAAGACTTCGGTTCAAGAAAAAGGGTGAACTTCAAAAAATCATAAAAATACCCCGCCCCAGTTTTCCTGGAGCGGGGTGTTTTTGGTGCGGTCGAGAAGACTCGAACTTCCACCCTATTGCTAGGACAGCGACCTCAACGCTGCGCGTCTACCAATTCCGCCACGACCGCTTATTCCTTTAAGTATATTCGAAAAATGTTACGTTCTCGAATGGTGGGGAATAGCAAATCCCGAGGGGTCAGGCAAGCATCACCGCAAAGGTTTTTCAACGATATGGAATGGTTTGTTTCCAAACAACGCGTCGCTTATGAGGCGGCGTCTGATTTTATGCAGCAAAGGGCCGCCGATATCCGCGCCGGATCTGCGCCTGACGCCGTCTGGCTGCTTGAACACCCGCCCTTGTATACCGCAGGAACCAGCGCATCGGAGGCCGATTTGCTGGATGCCGGCCCCTTCCCCGTTTATCAGACCGGCCGTGGCGGCCAGTATACCTATCACGGGCCCGGACAGCGCATCGCCTATGTCATGGTCGATCTGAAAAATCGGAATTCCGACGTCCGCGCCTATGTCCGCGATCTGGAAGCCTGGATCATCGCCGCACTGGCGCGCTTTGGCGTGACCGGAGAGCGACGCGAAGGACGAGTCGGCATCTGGGTTGCCCACGATGATGGCCGGGAAGACAAAATCGCCGCCATTGGCGTGCGCGTCCGCCGCTGGGTGACCTTTCACGGCATATCCATCAACGTCGCGCCTGATCTATCCCACTATCAGGGCATCGTGCCATGTGGCATCAGTGGCCATGGGGTGACATCGCTGGCGGAACTGGGGATCGAAGCGAGCATGGCCGATATGGATGTGGCGCTGAAAGAAACCTTTGCCGAGGTCTTTGCCATGACACCGGGGGCGGACATAGAACTCTAGGCAGTCGGCAGGGATTTAAACCCGTCTTCAGTGGGATCACAGGGTTCCAGGGCGAGCGCATCGACAACGGCCAGATGCGGCCCTTCCCGGCACAGCGCCAACATTGCATCGACATCCGCATCATCACCGCTAAACACCGCTTCGACACTGCCGTCACGGCGATTGCGAACCCATCCGGACAAACCCTTGATATCAGCCTGCTGACACGTCCAGGCGCGATACCAGACGCCCTGCACGCGCCCTGTAATGCGCACATGAATGGACTTCATCAGATACCCGGTAAATTGTGGAAGCCGAGCCAGACCGGCTCGTCGCCGGTGACCTCGCATTCAATGACAGATTTGATGCCGTCTGGTGGATCGCCATCGGAGAATTGTCGCAGCATATCAAGAACCAGGGCAACTTCTCCGGCGAACAGGGCCTCGGTGGTTTCATTGGATGACCGATCCCTGGACCATCCATGAACGCCCAGGTTTTCGGCCCGTGACAACATCCAGCCGTGCATGCCCACCCGGTTAAAATCGCCTTCTATGGCGACCCGAACGACCATTTCATGACTTCCGAATGACATTTACTCGAACTCGATAATAACCTGATCAACGGCGAGATTATCACCGGGGACGGCCTTGACGGCGGCAACGACTCCGTCCTGTTCAGCGTGCAAAACATTTTCCATTTTCATTGCCTCGATCACCGCCAGGGTATCGCCGCCCTTGACCTTTTGGCCTTCCTTGACGGCAAGCGACATCAACAGGCCGGGCATTGGCGAGGCAACAATCTTCGACATGTCAGGTGCGACTTTTATCGGCATCAGGGCATACAATTGCGCAGCCTTTGATTTCAGCACCCTGACATCAATACTGAGACCCGAATGGGTCAGCCGATAGGCAACGCCGCTGCGTTCGACCTGCAGGCAGACGATGCGGCCATTAATTTGGGCATGATACAGGGGCTCACCCAATTGCCAGTCGCTACGAACATGCCAGTTTTCTTCGCCATCGTCGGAATTGATCGTGACATCATGACCACCGGTGACGACCTGTGTCGAAACCGAATGGCTTTCGCCATCCATCAATACTATCCAGTCCGCCAAGACTGTCCGTTCGTGTCCATCACATTGGCCACTGATGGATGCGGCACGTTCCTGATAGGCCCGGTGGATAGACGCAGCAACAGCCATCAACAGGCCCGGTTCATCGTGGGGAACGTCGGCACTGTTGAAACTGTCGCCATATTCATCGGCAATAAAATCGGTGCTGAGCTTGCCCGACTGAAAACGGGAATGCGACATGATCGCCGCCAGAAAAGCGATGTTATGATCGACGCCACGAATGTAAAAAGCGTCCAATGCCTGGCCCATTCGCGCGATGGCCTCATCCCTGTCAGAACCATACGTGACCAGTTTGGCGATCATCGGATCATAATGAATTGAGATTTCATCGCCTTCGGTCACGCCGGTATCAAGCCTAACGTTGGCATTTTCTTCCGGACCAACGAAGTGCGAAAGACGACCAATGGACGGCAGGAACCCGCGGAACGGATTTTCAGCATAGACGCGGGATTCCATCGCCCAGCCTTTTGGCGAAATATCCGTTTGCTTCAACGTCATTTTTTTACCAGCCGCGATCCTGATCATCTGTTCAACCAAATCGATACCGGTCACCATTTCGGTCACCGGGTGTTCGACCTGCAGCCGAGTATTCATTTCCAGAAAATAGAAATTGCGTTTGTTGTCGACGATAAATTCGACGGTCCCGGCCGACACGTACTTAACTGCCTTCGACAGCTTGACGGCCTGTTCCCCCATGGCGGCACGGGTTTTCTCGTCAAGAAACGGACTGGGTGCTTCTTCGATGACCTTTTGGTGTCGGCGCTGGATGGAGCATTCGCGCTCACCCAGATAAATGGTATTGCCGTGGCTGTCGGCGAGAACCTGAATTTCAATGTGACGCGGTTGTTCGATGAACTTTTCAACAAACACCCGGTCATCGCCAAAACTGGACTTGGCCTCGCGTCGGGCGGCGCTGAAACCATCGCGGGCTTCGGCATCGTTGCGCGCAATTCGCATGCCCTTGCCGCCACCACCGGCAGACGCCTTCAACATTACCGGATAACCAACCTTCTTTGCTGCCTTGACCGCCTGGGCCGGCGTGTCCAATTCGGCAGCGTGACCGGGAACCGTGCTGACGCCAGCTTTGTCGGCCAGCTTCTTCGATTCAATCTTGTCACCCATCTTGGTAATCGCGTGAACGCCGGGGCCGATAAAGGCAATGCCGTTACGCTTTAGCTTGCGGGCAAAGGAAGCGTTTTCAGACAAGAAGCCATAGCCGGGATGAACGGCATCGGCCTTGGTTTTCTTGATAGCCCCAAGAATCTTGTCAATATCGAGATAGCTCTGAGAAGATGGCGCCGGACCAATTGCAATGGATTCATCTGCCATTTCCACATGTAGCGCATCGGAGTCAGCATCGGAATAGACGGCAACCGTCTTGATACCCATACGTCTGGCGGTTTTTATGACCCGGCAAGCAATTTCACCCCGGTTGGCGATAAGTATTTTTTTGAACATTCGGTGCCTCAGGCAATGTGACCTGTAAATTTCATTATCAACATAATCCGCTATCCGTCGTGGTCTAGCAAGACCCGCCATTTACTTTGATTAGCACAAACGCATATTATGGATTTCAATATTAACACGATGTCCTGGGGGGGGAGGTCGCAAAAGCTGTTTAGCCAACTGAATTTGGGAACCAAGGTCGCCTTGCTGGTCAGCACCATTCTGGTGGTGGTTTCGCTTGTCGGCACGGCTTTGTTTGTCAAAATCCAATTCCAAACCTTCGAGTCCGATGCGCTGCGTGGCGCGACAGTTGCGCTGACTTTGCTTGAATCCCTGCATACGGAAACAATGCTCCACCGAACGAACCAAGAAGACAAATATACGACCATTCGTAATCTTAACAGCATCATGAACCGGGTCGAGATGAATTCAAACAAGTTGAATTTATGGCTTGTGCAGGGACCAAAAATTATTGAATTTCAGAAAAGGAATAATCGTTATGTTGAGCCCCCCCAGGACGATATAGATCGGCAGGTCATGTCAACCGGAAAACCAGTCCAGAAAATGCGGTCAGACAACGTTTTTCGTCTGACCTGGCCGGTCATCATGGGACAAGGCATGGCCAGCGATACAAAGTGCCTGACATGCCATAACGAAACAATGGGCATACATAATGATGATATCATTGGCGCCTATTCCGTCGCCTTTAACGTCACAAACGCCAGACACCGCTTAAACAAAGAGTCAACGAATGCCATTGCTCTCGCCATCCTGGCTTCCACCCTGATCGCCATTTCGACGGCCTTGTTTCTTAACAAAATTGCCGGTCGGCCGTTGACCGAGATGACCGGGCTGATGCGTCGTCTTGCCAACGATGATCTTGATGTCAAAATTCCAGAACACAATCGATCCGATGAAATCGGCGAGATGGCTCGTGCACTTCAGGTGTTTCGGAAAAACACAATACGGCGCCATACCGCTGAAGCTGAAAGTCATACCAGTGAAGTCTACCTGAATTCAGTTGTGAAAAGCATGCTTAACGGGCTGATCGTTATCGATGCCCAGGGCATCGTGCAATCATACAACCCGGCCGCGGCCAGGATATTCCTGTACGAAGAAGGCGAAGTGCTTGGACAAAATGTTTCCATGTTGATGCCTGAACCGGATCACTCTCAACACGACCAATATCTGAGCCGTTATCTGAGCGATGCAAAACCACACATCATCGGTTCTGGCCGAGAAGTAAAAGGCAAGCGCAAGAACGGCGACGTATTTCCGATGGAGTTATCTGTCAACGAAATCAAAATCGGCAGCAAGCATATGTTCGTCGGCACGATTAATGATATCACCGAGCACAACAAAATGACCGAAGCGCTGGTCGACAGCGAAGGACGATTCAGGGATTTCGCCCAGGCCGCATCTGACTGGTTCTGGGAAACAGATGAAAATCTTAATTTCACCTATATTTCAGAACAGTTTTTCAGACTGTCAAAAATTCGTAAGGAAGACATTATCGGTCAGCATCTGTTCAAGGTTATATCCGAGAATAGTGGCTCCGATGCATCCAAAGATATTCTTCAAGAATCGATCGACATCACAGAAGTATTTCATGACTTCAGTTACGACATCAAAGGGCGTGACGGCTCTCTTTCATATGTCAGCCTGAACGGCATGCCGTACTTTTCCGAGGAAGGAATTTTTTGCGGTTACCGTGGCACCGGCACCGACATCACCAAGCGTAAGACCGCCGAGATGCAACTTCTTGCAGCCAAGGAAGACGCCGAATCAGCCAGCAAGGCCAAGTCGGATTTCCTGGCAAATATGAGTCATGAATTGCGAACGCCACTTAATGCCATCATTGGCTTTTCAGAAACCATGTCATCGGGAATCGTTGGCGAGGTAGAGAACGAAACCCACCGCGAGTACACGAAGCATATTTTTGAATCCGGCATCCATCTGTTGGGGCTGATCAACACGATCCTCGACCTGTCACGCATCGAATCCGGCAAAATGTCTCTACGTCCTGAAAAAATTGATTTGCCCGAGTTCCTGCGTGAATTGGTCAATTCCGTCGAACCGCTGATGAAAAAGAACAACAACAAATTATCTCTGGATATGGCCAATAATATTGGTTCTATCCATTCAGACCCTGTCGCGCTTACTCAAATTCTGCTCAATCTTCTGGATAATGCGGGCAAGTTTACGACCCATGGAAAAATTTCCCTGTCAGTCGAACACACCACGGAACCCCTCGTCGACTCTGTTACTTTCACCATTACGGACAGCGGAATTGGAATGTCAGAAGTCCAGATGGAGAAGCTTTTCCATCCGTTCTCGCAGGGTGACTCAATGATCAGCAAAGTGTACGGAGGCACCGGGCTGGGCCTGTCAATTTGTCGAAGGATCTGTGACATGATGGGCGGTGAGATTTCCGTAGAAAGCACACTGGATGTCGGCTCTGTATTCACCGTCACCATTCCGGTGTCTTTCGAAAATCAGCAGAATTCTGACGACAGCATTTAAGTCGCCTACAGCGGGATATTACCGTGCTTTTTCCACGGATTATCGAGCTTCTTGTTCCTTAGCATTCTAAGGGACCGGCAAATGCGCATGCGAGTGTTGTGCGGCATGATCACATCGTCAATAAAACCGCGATGTCCAACGATAAACGGATTGGCAAAACGTTGCCTGTATTCTTCAGTACGTTCCTCGATTTTGTCGTCATCGCCAATGTCGTTCCTGAAAATAATTTCGACCGCTCCTTTTGGTCCCATCACTGCAATTTCAGCACTCGGCCAGGCGAAATTAACATCGCCGCGCAGATGTTTGGAGCTCATCACGTCGTAAGCCCCGCCGTAAGCCTTTCGCGTGATCACCGTAACTTTCGGCACGGTCGCTTCGGCAAAGGCATACAAAAGTTTCGCCCCGTGTTTGATAATGCCGCCATATTCCTGCGCCGTTCCAGGCAAGAACCCCGGCACATCGACGAAAGTAACAACGGGGATGTTGAAACAATCACAGAAACGAACAAAGCGCGCTGCTTTTTTCGAAGATTCAATATCAAGGCAACCTGCCAGCACCATGGGCTGATTGGCAACGATACCGACTGTACTGCCTTCCATACGACCGAAGCCGATCAGAATGTTGCCAGCGTAGTCCGGTTGCAGTTCGAAGAAATCACCTTCATCGACGACTTTGACGATCAACTCGCGCATGTCATAGGGCTTGTTGGGATTGTCTGGCACCAGCGTGTCGAGTGATTCCTCGATACGGTTTGGGCTATCGGGTGTCGGGCGAACCGGCGGTTTTTCGCGATTGTTCGCCGGCAGAAAATCAATAAACCGACGCAACATCAACAAAGCATCGGCATCATTCTCGAAGGCCTTGTCAGCGACGCCTGATTTGGATGTATGGGTCAACGCCCCGCCCAGTTCTTCGTGGGTGACGTCTTCCTGGGTCACTGTCTTAACCACGTCGGGTCCGGTGACAAACATATAAGATGTATTTTCGACCATGAATATGAAGTCTGTCATAGCCGGTGAGTATACCGCGCCGCCTGCACACGGCCCCATAATCATCGACACCTGCGGCACGACACCACTGGCCAGCACGTTACGCTGGAAGACTTCTGCGTATCCAGCCAACGAATCGACGCCTTCCTGAATGCGGGCACCGCCTGAATCGTTCAACCCGATCACCGGTGCCCCGACCTTCATCGCCTGATCCATGATCTTGCAGATTTTTTCAGAATGAGATTCCGACAACGAACCGCCCAATACGGTGAAGTCCTGACTGAAGACAAAAACCAGTCGACCATTGATCTGGCCGTATCCGGTAACGACACCATCCCCAGGAATGGTTTGCTTACTCATATTGAAATCAGAACATCGATGTTCGACGAACATGTCCCATTCTTCGAAGCTGTCCGGATCTAGCAGCATCTCAATACGCTCGCGCGCCGTCAGCTTGCCCTTTTTGTGCTGGTTCTCGATGCGCTTTTTGCCGCCGCCGAGGCGGGCCTGCTGACGCTTTTCTTCAAGTTGACGAATAATATCGTGCATTGGAACCTCGTGTTTTGCAGTTACCTTATACCAAGGACGATGCGAGTGTCATGAATTTGGCAGCCGTGGCGATATCAGCCCGTAAATTTTGATGCCGTTTCGCTGCCTCCATATCCTGCCCCCAGCGTTCATTCTGGTAAATTTCATCCAATTCAGCGGCATTAAAGGCCGCATCGGCAGTGATGTGGGCATCGGCAGCGGCGAGCGCAATAATCAACGATCCTGTCACAGTAGTCAGTGCAGAAACCCCGGTAAGTCCGAAACTGTCGAATTCCTGAAGTCGCCTCTCGAACAGTTCGGCATTTTCTGCTGGTTGCGTTACGGGCAACAATCCTGTCGTCGTCTGCATCTGAACGCCGATAGTATCGCCGGCCCAATCAATCAATCCTTGCCAGCAATCGTGTTGACGGCGCGCCAGATCCTCAGGCGCATCGACCCTGTAGCACACCATGTCCATGGCGCCATAACCGAGGGTTTCCTTAATAACGTCGGTGCGTCTTTTGTTGGTTCTGTCGCAAGCGGTATTTGCAAGACCAGACAGAGGCATTGAGCGAGGGTCGACCGTTTCACCCTGAGCCCGCCACTCATCGGCAATGGCATCTGCCAGTTTCCGACTCATCAAGACGAGAGGTTGACCAAGCGGCGTTGGAACCGCACGTCCATCAAGGGTTACGCCAAAACCGTCATCGACGGCATTCACGTCAACCGTATCGTAAAAACGCTTTGCAGAAGATGATGTCTCTGGCATCGCGATCAGGCACCCATAAGACGCGTCATGGCATCGGAGATATCGCCGAAACGATCAATGACAATGTCGGCCCCGGATTCTTTCAATTCATTACTTTCGTGGTATCCCCAGGCGACGCCAATGGCCATAGTTCCGGCATTCATAGCCATTTCCATATCAAAAGTGGTATCGCCAATCATGACCACCCTCGCGGCATCAACACCTGTTTCGGACATGGCATTGTGAAGCATTTCAGGATGTGGCTTGCCAGCCGCTCTGTCTGCTGTTTGCAGGGTAACAAAGCGCCCTTCAAGATCATGCGTGCCAAGCGTCGAGACCAGCCCCCGGTGCGCTTTCCCCGTGGCGACGCCAAGCAGCCAGCCGTCTTGTTCCAATATGTCGAGGGCTTCGATAGCACCTGTATATAATGGTTCGTGGACCTCACCCTTGTCGCGAAGACCGGAAAAGACCCGGCGATACCCTTCGCGAATATCCCATACTGCCGCATCATCAAAATCTGGGAACAACCCGGCTATTGCCGTTTCAAGCGGCAGACCAATGATCCTGCGCACGGCATCGGACGCTGGCGGTGGTGCTCCATGATCAATGCAGGCCTGCTGCATGGAATGAACGATCGAATGAAGTGAGTCTACAAGCGTTCCGTCACAATCGAAGACGGCCAGCTTTAATTGATTTGATTGGTCAGACGGTGAAGCAGTATCCAACGGTGGCGTTCCTTACTCAGATAAACGCCGATCATCATACAGAAACATGAGGGAGAATGCCGATAAATTTTACTGCCCGGCAAGGCATTTTGTGACGTTGACGCGCGCTTCAAGCGCCTTGACGTATTCCACCAGTTTTTCACCTGAAATAGTCATGCCCTTGCTCTTGAACACGGCACTTCCACCACGTTCATGAATGGCTTTCATACTGTCCAACTGTCTCTGCCACTTGGCAACGTAAGCAGCCCAATCACCATCATGCTTGCGTTTGACATAGGATTTGATGCTGTCGTGTGTTGCCGTCGACCAGAATTCACTTTTTGGCAACGGATCGCATTCAGTCGCCTGGGCGAGCGAAGTCGTCGTCGCAAAGACAACAAGAATGCTTGCAAGAACAAGCCTGTTCAGATGCTTAAAGGTCATCGATTCAGTCATACCAAACAACTTCGTGTTCGCCACAGAACCGCAATACGATATCAGGTTCCAGGACTTAGTTGTTACCTGTATCTGTAACTTCTCTGGCCACCTGTTCTGTCATGCCGCTATCAGACAAACACGCGTTCACGGTGACCCTGACTTCAAGCGCTTCGACATACTCAGACAGTTTAGCGCCACTCAGGACCAGGCCTTTTTTCTTGAAAACAGCTGTCCCGTCCCGGGCTTCGATCTTGCGCATGGATTTCAGCTGACGCTCCCACTTTTTCATATAGGGATGCCAGTCGCCGTTGTGTTTGCGTTCAACGTAGGAAGAAATTTTTTCATGGCTGGTCTTACCCCACCAGGCACCTTCAGGGATCTGGTCGCACTCGCCAATAGCGTAGGTTGGATTGGAAACCCGAATTGAGACATTTTCGCACGAGGATGCATCCAGTAGAGTCGACCTATGTGAAGTCTGCCGCAATATTGCAACGCTGATGGCTCCCATTGCCATCAAGGAACAACGATCCATCGAGGTCACAGGTGCTGAAATGCCTGTTCTTGTCGTTGGCAGTCGTGAATCCCTGGAACAGGCCGTTCGAAACCTTGTCGAGAATGCTATTCGCTATTCTGCCAGGGGAACGGTCATAACCCTTGATGTCGAGGACGCAGACGCCCCGGCCATTCGTGTCATTGACAGGGGGCAGGGGATTGATCCTGAAATGCGCCAGAAGATTTTTCGGCGTTTCCAGCGTGCCGACAGGCGTGCTGGCGGAGCTGGATTGGGGTTGTCCATCGTCCGGCGTACGGTGGAAAACCACAATGCAAAAATCTCTATTGAAGATACACCGGGCGGCGGTGCGACTTTCATTATCCGTTTCAAGGATGTTATTCGGCCCTAGTAAAACGGCTTGTTATTCAAAAAAATGAACGCATATGAAAGGTGTCAATTGTGCTGACGCCTTATCATTAGCACAGGGATAGGGCCGATGTGCGGAGTCTTTAAGCAATCCAATAACAGTCTGAAATTATTGGAACTTTTTCGATAATACAGAGCCGTTAACAATAGCTTAATTAGATAACACTTATATTTTTCACGTTGTCAGGAAACTGTAATGTCAGCCCTTTATCAAGGGCTGCAAATAACCCGGACAATAGAAATTTAGAAGAATTTCTAATTAAGGAGAAAGAACCATGACTGGATATCGTTTGATCAGTGTTTTCGGCGCGACTGTTGCAGCATCGCTTGTGTTTCGTTGTCTCGGCCAGACGCTCATTGTCCTCGACCAGCAATAGACGCATTACCCCAACCCCAGATTCACTATCAAGAATGGTATATTAGAACAGTTTCACCGGTCCTGGTACTCACGGAATGTCACGATAAGTTTATTTGATCGCTGCCAGCAAACGGGTCTAGTTCGGCGTCTTCATCAAAACCAAGGAATTCCCACGTTGCCATCATGTGTTCCGGCAGTGGGGCAATAATTTCGAGCACACCTCCCGAAGGATCGGGAATGCGTATGGCACGGGCATGCAGGTGGAGCTTGCGGCTTAACCCCGGCCCCTTGAGGAAGGCTTCAGCACCTCCGTACTTACCATCTCCCATAATCGGCGTTTCCAGCGCCAGGGCGTGAACACGCAGTTGATGGGTGCGGCCGGTCTCCGGCTCCATCACCAACCAGGCCGCCTTGCGTGACGCTTTCTCGACGGTGCGATAATAGGTAACGGCTCGCTTGCCGCCATCCGGTTCCGGGACAACGCGCTCGCCCTTAGCGCCCGGCATTTTCGCCAGCGCCAAATCTATTTTCCCATCTTTTGGTTCCGGCACACCGACGACAATTGTCCAGTACACCTTGCGAGCCGTTTTCGAGCGAAATACCGACGTCAGTTTCGCCGCCTGAGAAGCTCCTCGTGCCAGCACCAGAACGCCCGAAGTATCCTTATCCAGTCTATGCACCAGTCGCGGACGTTCCGGCGCTTCGAAACGCAGGGCATCAAGCATGCCATCGACACTGCGGGTAATTCCGGTCCCCCCCTGTACGGCAAGCCCCGGAGGCTTGTTGATAACGATCAAATTATCATCCATATGCAGGACGGATTCACGGATCATCCGGGCATCTGCGTCGCTGATATCTGCTTTGCTTTTCACTGGTCTTTTGCCTTCAGGGGCCTTGCCAAGGGGCGGCACCCGAATGGCTTGGCCAGCCTCGATACGCGTCGATGCCTTGGCCCGTTTACCATCAAGACGAACCTGTCCCTTTCGCAACAGCTTTTGCAGGTGGACATGACTTAGGTCCGGGTAATGACGCTTGAACCAGCGATCAAGACGCAAGTCATCCTCGTCGTCGGTGACATCAACAGTACTGACCCCGGTCATGTCAGTATTTGCCGGAATATGTGCATGCCAGCGTATAAACCGCCAACAGCAAGAAGAACAGATGCTGTGATATAAAGACCCGCCGATGCCATATGCCCACGCTCAATCAGAACAAAGACATCCAACGAAAATGTAGAAAACGTCGTGAAGCCCCCACATAGGCCAACAACAAGGAAGGCTCTCATTTCCTGACTGGGCGACCAAACCAATCCTGATATCTCGATGATTGAGCCAAGGGCGAATGAACCGATAATGTTGACAAGCAATGTTCCATAGGGGAACCCGGCATGCAGCCAATGACCGACACCGCTCATCATCAAATAGCGCATGACGGCCCCGAAGGCACCACCGAAGGCGACGGACAAAAGGATTTTAGCGCTCATTTATCAGAATCCTGTTTCTGTTCGCGCAGTTTATCCCAATAGGCCAAGCGTTTGGTAATTTCACGCTCGAACCCCCTGTCTTTCGGCTGATACAACCGCTGACGCTGCATGCCGTCGGGGAAATAGTTATCACCGGAAAAACCGTCTTCCTGATCATGGTCATAGGTATATCCCTCACCATAGCCCAGGTCCTTCATCATGGATGTCGGCGCATTGAGAATATTCTTTGGCGGCGTTAGTGAGCCTGTTTCTCGTGCTGCCTTAATCGCAGCCTTTTCAGCCTTGTAGGCGGCATTGGATTTCGGTGCTGTCGCCAAATAGATAACGCACTGTACCAGCGCCAACTCACCTTCCGGCGAGCCAAGGCGTTCGTAAGCTTGCCAGGCCGACATTGCGTGGCCCAGCGCATCCGGGTCGGCGAGACCAATGTCTTCGACCGCAAACCGAACCAAACGCCGGGCGATGTAATGAGGGTCTTCGCCACCGGCAATCATACGGGCGAACCAATACAGGGCGGCATCAGAATCTGAACCCCGCAAGGATTTGTGCAGAGCGCTGATCAGATTGAAATGACCTTCCTGCGATTTATCGTACAGGGGCATCCGTCGTTGTACGGCCTCGGTCAGGCGCACTGTATCCAGGGTGTCCTTGATATCCATGGCGAACAGTGTTTCAGCCATATTCAGCAAATACCGGCCATCGCCATCAGCCATGGCGCGGGTCGCCGACCGGGCGTCGACGTCAAGCGGCAGCGGCTTTCCTTCTTCCGTTTCCGCACGGATCAGCAACTCTTCCAAAGCCGCGTCATCAAGACAATTGAGGACCAGCACCTGACAGCGTGACAACAGAGCTGCATTCAGCTCGAACGACGGATTTTCAGTCGTCGCGCCAACAAGGATAACCGTGCCGTCTTCGACATAGGGCAGGAAACCGTCTTGCTGGGCCCTGTTGAAGCGATGCACTTCGTCGATAAACAACAATGTCCCCTGCCCGGCCTGACGCCGACCACGGGCCGCTTCAAACACCTTGCGCAAATCGGCGACGCCAGAAAAAACCGCCGACAATGGCTCGAAATGCAGGTCCGTGTGTTCAGCAAGCAAACGTGCGATGGTGGTTTTGCCGGTGCCGGGTGGCCCCCACAGGATAATCGAGGTAATGCTGCCCGCCTTTAACATGCGGCCAATGGGGGCATCGTCGCCCAGCAGATGACCCTGCCCGACGACTGAATTCAGATTGTTCGGGCGCAGCCGATCAGCCAGCGGACGTGGTGCTTGTGCCTCGAATAGCGTGCTCATCGATCAACCGCATGTTTAAGCACTTTATCACCCCGCTTAATGCTGATCTCCCAACGCTCGACCTGCCTAGACATTACCCTTTTCAGGGTCTCGACCCCTTCCAGAGAAATCCCGTTGACCGAGATTATTCTGTCATTTGGACGAAATCCGGCCCGCGCGGCATAGGTTCGGCGGTCAAGGCGCAGAATATAGACACCCGATTCAAAATCACTTAATCCCAATTCATCAGCCAGTGCCGGGGACATATCAACGAACACAACGTCGGAAAACGGGTGATCGCCCCCAAGGCTTGTAACATTACGGGGGGGATCTTCCGGTGGTGGGGCCAGCGATAGCATCAATGTCATTTCACGGCCACGCCGAAGCACTTTCAATTCCGCCTTGGCACCAATGCTTAAGGTGGCAATGCGATAATTCAGCCCTTTCGGATCATTCACCTGGAAGCCATCGATCAGCATCACCACGTCACCCAGCTTCAATCCGGCGGCATCGGCTGGTCCATTTTCATAGACCTTGTTGATGACAACACCGGTCGGGCGTTCCATGCCCAGACCATCGGCGATGTCAGCAGTCACCGTCTGCCCCCATGCACCAAACCACGCTCGCACCAGCCGCCCGCCCTTGGCCGTTCCCGCCAACACCGAACGCACCATGTTCGAAGGGATGGCAAAGCCGATTCCTTGCGAGCCGCCACTCTTCGAGAAAATTGCCGTGTTGATACCGATTAGGCGGCCATCCATGCCAATCAGGGCCCCGCCGGAATTGCCGGGATTAATCGCCGCGTCAGTTTGAATGAATGAAGCGAAATCCGTATCGCCGATCTGGGTTCGGGCCAAGGCAGAAACGATACCGCTGGTTACGGTCTGACCGACACCGAAAGGATTACCGATAGCCAATACCAGATCGCCGACGACCAGTTCGTCAGAATCGCTCAATGCAAGAAAGGATAGTTTTTCTTCGCCGGGATCAATTTTCAGAACGGCAAGGTCTGTCGGCTTGTCGGTGCGCACAAGTTTCGCTTCGAATTCACGACGGTCTGACAGCACGACGGTAATCTGGTCGGCCCCTTCAATGACGTGATAATTGGTTACGATCAGGCCGTCGGAACCGACAATAACGCCTGAGCCCAGTGAGTTCTGAACCTTTTTTCTGGGTGTAGACAGGCCAAGACTGTTGCCAAAGAACCGCTTGAAAAACGGATCACTGAAAAGCGGCGACACCCGACGGGTGCTGACGACCTTCTTGGTGTAAATATTGACCACCCCGGGCGCCGCACGGGAAACCAGCGGCGCGTAGGACAATTTTATTTCACCAGCAGATGCTGGAACTTTTCTCGCGGCTTCGCCCTGAATGGGAAGCAACAACGAAAGAATCATCGTGAAGGCGAATAGAAGCCTTGGTATGCGGAACATGGGAACGGCTAGTCCTTGTCTGTGTATTATCAGCAAAAGTGGCGCGCAGTGTACCATTTCAGCCAGAAAATCGTTGCTATAATTACCATTAATACTGTCGATAGCCGCCCCCATCAATCTATGCTAATCAGATGACTATGAGCATTCATCCAGTCATTCTTTCGGGCGGTTCCGGCACTCGGTTATGGCCGCTGTCGCGCAAGTATTTCCCCAAGCAGCTGCTGGCGCTGAATTCCGAAAACACCTTGTTGCAGGAAACCCTGAAACGTGTTTCAGGCAATGGATATGAGCCGCCGGTAGTTATCTGCAACAATCAACACCGGTTCATTATTGCCGAGCAAATCCGTGAAATCGATACCCAGGTCGATTCAATAATTCTGGAGCATACGGGCCGCAATACGGCCCCCGCCGCTGCCGTTGCCGCGCTTGTGCTGGCCGAGCAAGACCCGGATGCCGTTATCCTGATGCTGCCATCGGATCATGTAATTGAAAACCGGGACGCATTTCTGAATGCCATCGAAGTTGCCATGTCTGCTGCCAACGAAGGCCACCTTGTAACCTTTGGCATCGAACCCAGTGGGCCGGAAACAGGCTATGGTTATATTCTTGGTGGCGATGAAATACACAATGCGTCTGGCTGCTTTCAAGTCAGGAAATTCATAGAAAAACCGGACCTGCCAACGGCACAGGCCATGCTGGCTGATGGTGGGCACGCTTGGAATAGCGGCATGTTCCTGTTTCGCGCCGACAGCTATCTTGAGGAATTGAAACGCCTGCAGCCCGACATGTTCGACCTGTGCAGCAAGGCGATTGCATCAAGTACCATAGACATGGATTTCCGGCGCCTCGAAGAAAGTACATTCGAGAAGTGTCCGTCCTTGTCCATCGACTATGCCGTCATGGAACACACGGACAAGGCCGCTGTCGTCCCTGTCGACATCGGCTGGAGCGACCTAGGCGCATGGTCCGCCATGTGGGAAATATCAAACAAGGATTCTGACGGCAACGTCCTTAAAGGCGATGTCATCGTTTCGGAATCATCTGGCAACTATCTGCAATCCAGCGGACCGCTCATCGCCGCACTCGGCCTGACAGATATGGTCGTCGTCATGACCGACGATGCGGTTCTGGTAACCACCAAGGACCATGCCCAGAACGTTGGTAACATTGTCGATATAATGCAACAGGACAATCGCGTTGAGCACATGTATCACACACGTGTTCACAGGCCATGGGGCTGGTATCAAACTCTGGGTACGGGCGAGGATTTTCAGGTCAAACGTATTTTTGTTAACCCGGGTGCCCGATTGTCCCTGCAACGCCACAAACGCCGCGCCGAACATTGGGTTGTTATTTCAGGCGAGGCCAAGGTGCACTGTAGCGGCGAAGATTTAATACTGAATGCCAACCAATCCACGTACATCCCCATTGGTGCCGAGCACCGATTGGAAAATGCCACCGACGAGGCATTGTTTCTGATAGAAGTACAGTCCGGTGATTATCTCGGCGAAGACGATATCGAACGTCTTGATGACGATTACAAACGCGACCAACAGGAATAAAGATACATGTCCGCTACCATCAATGTTGAAATATCGCCCGGCGAACTGATCGACAAGCTGACGATCCTGGCAATCAAGCTGGAACGCATCAGCGACGAAGCTAAACTGATGAACATTCGCATTGAACACGACACCCTGACCAAAGCGCTCGCCGCTTCGGTCCCATCATCAGATCGACTTGACGACCTGACCGGCCAGTTAAAGGCCGTCAACGAAGAGCTGTGGGAAATCGAGGACGATATTCGCGACTGCGAACGCGACAAGAACTTTGGCGATAAGTTTATCGGACTGGCCCGGGCCGTCTATGTCACCAACGACAAACGATCCATCGTCAAACGCGATATCAATGAACACCTTGGCTCGAGTCTGGTCGAGGAAAAATCTTACGCGGAATACTAGGGTGCGGATGTTCCAGCTTCAGGATCGTCTGCAAAAGGCCCTTCGGACAAAACGTTCGGGAAATGCATCCGGGGTGCTGCTGATATCGGCCGGGGGACTTGGCGATACGGTCCTGTTCTCGTTGCTGGTGCCTCGTTTTGCGGAACTGGCCGAAGACGGAGAAACCATCACCATTCTGCTAAGAAGCGACGCCGCCAAGATGGCTTTTGTGATGCCGCCGAACGTGCGGGTTGAGGCCGTCGATTTCAAGCGACTACGTCGGTCTTTGTCATACAGGCGCAAGGTTATGACGCGTTTGTATCAGGCCCATTACCGGCTCGCTATCACCACCGACTATTTGCGCCATCCGGAACTGGACGAGGCACTGATCGCCGCAACCGGGGCCGAGCAATCCATCGCTATGGAACCCCGGTCATGGCCGAAGCATGACAAGGCGCTGAACGACAATCGACAGCTATATCAAAGGCTGTTCGACAGTGGGCCAGACCATACGGATAAGGTCGTGCGCTGGACCCGCTTCGCCGATTGGCTGTGCGACAACGAGCGCCCTGCCCCCCGCGTCAGCTTGCCAGATAGTGCTCTTCCGGACCCGGCGACTAATTCCGTCGATGTTGTGATCCAGCCCTTTTCAGCGGTTAAGGCAAAACAGCCGCCCGTCGAGTTGTATCAAGGCATTATTGCATCCTTGCCAGAAGCAACATCCGTCGCCATCACCGGCGCACCGGGGGACATGAACGCCAACCCGGAATTCCGGGAATTGATGGATATTCCCAACGTTGTGTTTGATTCGTCAATATTCGCCGACCTGGTGCCAAAACTGCGGGCCGCACAACTGGTCATCAGCGTCGATACCGCCGCCATGCATCTGGCCGTCGCCGTCGGCGCACCGACATTGTGTCTGGCCAGTGCAGCTTACGTTGGCGAGATTGTTCCCTACGCGGCAGAAATCACGCCAGACAATGCACATTTCATTTATCACGACATGGAATGCCGCGGCTGTCTGGGTTCCTGTATCCATCCACTGGATAATGGCAAATTCCCATGCCTTGCAGCTATCGACCATGACCGAGTCATCGCCGAGGTCAAACGCCTGATGGCATAAAAAAAGGGCCGTCCTTTATTCAAGGACAGCCCCTTTTTAATCTATATGCGAAAGCGTTTAGGCTTCGGCAACTTCCATTTCGGCTTCTTCAGCTTCAACGCGTTCTTTGTCAGCAGCGCCCTTGGCATCCGGGTCACGGTCGACCAGTTCGATGACAGCCATCGGCGCATTATCGCCATAGCGGTTACCGGCCTTGAGCACGCGTGTGTAACCACCCTCGCGTTCTTTGTAACGCTCGGCCAGAGAATCGAACAGTTTTGATACGGCGTCCTTGTCCTGCAATGTCGATGCAGCCTGACGGCGTGCATGCAGGGTTCCGCGCTTGCCCAGCGTAACCATCTTGTCGGCGAGTTTACGCAGTTCCTTGGCCTTCGGAAGGGTCGTCGTGATCTGCTCGTGCGTCAGCAGGGCGACGAGCATGTTCGAAAACATCGCCTTGCGGTGCGAGCTGGTACGATTCAATTTACGGCCACTCATGCGATGACGCATGTCGCTTCTCCTTAACTACTCTTGATCCCGACTAGATCAAACTGCCAACTTGTTGGCAGAAATTTTGATCGATTCCAATAACATCATGCAACTGATCTGCCCTCACCTGAGGGCAGGTTGCATTAAAACGGGTCTTCCAACCGCTTGGCCAGGTCTTCAATATTTTCCGGCGGCCAATTGGCAATTTCCATACCCAGATGCAATCCCATCTGAGACAACACTTCCTTGATCTCGTTCAGAGACTTGCGACCGAAGTTCGGCGTACGAAGCATGTCGCCTTCGCTCTTTTGAACCAAGTCGCCAATATAGATGATGTTGTCGTTCTTCAGGCAGTTTGCCGAACGAACGGACAGCTCCAGCTCTTCAACCTTGCGCAACAGGTTCTTGTTGAACGGCAGTTCGTCCTGCGCTTCTTCTTCCATCACCTTCTGCGGTTCTTCGAAGTTGATGAACAACTGCAATTGATCCTGAAGAATACGAGCGGCCAGCGCCACGGCATCGTCAGGATTGACAGAACCGTTTGTGGTGACGTCGATAGACAGTTTGTCATGGTCAGTGATTTGGCCGACGCGGGTGTTGTCGACCTTGTAGCTGACCTTACGCACCGGCGAGAACACGGCATCGATGGGGATAAGCCCGATCGGTGAGTCCTCGGCGCGGTTCTGGGCGGCTGCAACATAGCCCTTACCGTGCTCGACGGTCAGTTCCATAGACAACTTTGCGCCCTTGTCCAGGTGGCAAAGCACCAGTTTCGGGTCCATGACTTCGATGTCTGGGCCAGTATCAATATCGCCAGCCGTGACTTCGCCAGGACCAGTCGCTTTCAGGGTCATCCGTTTCGGACCCTCTGAATGCATGGCCAATCCCATGGACTTGATGTTGAGAACGATATCGGTGACATCCTCGCGGACACCAGCGATCGACGAAAATTCATGCAACACGTTGTCGATCTGAACAGAGGTCACAGCAGCGCCCTGCAAGGACGACAGCAATACCCTCCTGAGCGCATTGCCCAGTGTCAGGCCAAAACCGCGCTCCAGCGGTTCTGCAACAATGGTTGCCCGACGGGCCGCATCTGCGCCCGGGACTACATCCAGTTTCGTCGGTTTAATGAGTTCCTGCCAATTCTTTTGAATCACGGAAATAACCTCATGGTCGGTACATTGACAAATGGCTCGTATCAGATGAGCCGTCTACTCGTTTTCCGGTCTAAAACAGCCCGGAAATATTGGGATACCCCAGTATTAGATCCGTCTTAGACGCGACGGCGTTTCCGCGGGCGACAACCATTGTGCGGAATCGGTGTCACATCGCGGATTGCGGTAATCGTAAAGCCGACTGCCTGTAGTGCACGCAGAGCCGACTCACGCCCGGAACCCGGTCCCTTGACTTCGACCTCAAGGGTCTTCATGCCATGGTCCATTGCCTTCCTGCCAGCGTCTTCACCAGCCATCTGGGCAGCATAAGGAGTCGATTTACGCGATCCCTTGAACCCCTGAGAACCAGCAGAAGACCAGGCAATTGCATTGCCCTGGGCATCGGTGATGGTAATCATCGTGTTGTTAAACGTTGCATTAACATGCGCCACACCGGATGCAATGTTTTTGCGTTCGCGCTTACGTGTGCGCTGAGTTGTCGGCTTTGACATTATCTATTTCCTAGCCCTTTAAATAGCGGCTTTTTTCTTGCCAGCGATGGCCTTGGCAGGTCCCTTGCGGGTCCGTGCGTTGGTATGGGTACGCTGACCGTGAACCGGCAAGCCGCGGCGATGCCTAATTCCACGATAGCAACCCAAATCCATCAAGCGTTTGATGTTCATAGCCACTTCACGGCGCAAATCACCTTCGACGTTATAATCGTTGTCGATGGCTTCGCGGATACCGGCAAGTTCGTTTTCCGTCAGGTCGCTAACGCGCCTTTCCATCGGAATTTCGACCTTTGCACAGATTTCCTTAGCCTTGGTGCGGCCAATTCCGTGAATATAGGTTAATGCGATTTCGACCCGTTTCCCGGTCGGTATATTTACGCCAGCAATTCGTGCCAAAGCCGGTACTCCTTACCCATTGGTTTTAAACGATAAAGGCTGACGCCGGGAATCCAAAGAGGCGCGATTATAGGCGCTCAATTCCTTAAGTCAACACGCAGTCTTTACCCTATTACTTCTTTCAATTGAGCCGTCACCTCATCGATGCCGGCCATACCGTCGATGCTCTTCAGAACACCTTTGTCGCCATAGTACAAAATGATCGGAGCCGTCTGTTCATGGTAGGCTTCGAGCCTGGAACGAACGGTTTCGGCATTGTCGTCAGCCCGGCGGGTAAACTCGGTTCCGCCGCATTTATCGCAGGTTCCGTCGACTTTCGGCTTCTGAAAGCTGTCGTGGTAACCAGCGCCACATTCCGAGCAGGTATAACGTCCGGTAATGCGCTCAACCATGGCATCGTCATCGACTTTCATTTCGATAACCGAGTCCAGGGTCATTCCCTTGTCCGCGAACATGACGTCAAGCGCTTCGGCCTGCGGCGTGGTGCGCGGAAATCCATCCAGAATAAAGCCCTTTTGGCAGTCATCCTGATCAATACGAGACGAAATGATGCCAATTACCAGTTCGTCGGACACCAAAGCACCGGATTCCATGACTTCCTTGGCTTCCTTGCCAAGATCGCTGCCCGAAGCAACTTCGGCACGCAGCATGTCGCCGGTTGAAAGCTGAATGATGTTATAGGCATCCTCGAGCCTTTTAGCCTGAGTTCCCTTACCGGCGCCCGGAGGCCCTAACAGCATCAGTTTCATTACTTGCGTCCTTTCAGCTTGGATTTCTTGATGAGGCCCTCGTATTGATGGGCCAAAAGATGTGATTGAATCTGGGCCACCGTATCGAGAGTAACGGAAACCACGATTAGCAGACTGGTACCGCCGAAATAAAACGGTACAGAGTACTGAGAAATAAGGATTTCTGGCAGCAGACAGACAGCCGCCAGATAGGCCGAACCGGTGACCGTCAGACGGGTCAGCACACGGTCCAGATATTCCGATGTGTTCTTGCCGGGACGAATACCCGGAATGAAACCGCCGTATTTTTTCAGATTATCAGCGGTGTCGGCGGGGTTGAAGACAACGGCCGTATAGAAAAAGGCGAAGAACACGATCAATGAGATGTAGATGGCCAGATACAACGGCTGTCCGCGCCCCAGCAGGGCAGCGACCGTGTTCAGCCATTCCGGGCCAGTGCCAGCGGAGAAGCCAATAACCGTAATCGGCATCAACAGAATCGAGGATGCAAAAATCGGCGGGATAACACCGGCAGTATTGACCTTCAGGGGCAGGTGCGAGCTTTCGCCACCAGTCATCTTGTTGCCTTGCTGACGCTTCGGATACTGAACGATCAAGCGGCGCTGGGCGCGTTCAACGAAAATAATGAAGAAGATAACGCCGACCGACATCGCCAACAGCAACACAATCAACAGCGTCGACAGTGCGCCAGTACGACCCAATTCCAGAGTTCCGGCCAGCGCGCTGGGCAGGTTGGCAACAATGCCCGCGAAAATGATCAGCGAGATACCGTTGCCGATGCCGCGTGCCGTGATCTGTTCACCCACCCACATCAGGAAAATCGTTCCACCGACAAGTGTAACCACCGTGGTGAATCGAAAAAACGCACCAGGGTCGATAACGGCAGAGCCGGCGCTCGAGGTCATGCCTTCAAGTCCTGCGGCAATGCCAAAGGCCTGCAAGGCGGTAATAACGACAGTGCCATAACGGGTGTACTGGTTGATGATCTTACGACCGGACTCGCCTTCTTTCTTCAGGGCGGCCAGTTTCGGCGAAACCGACGTCATCAACTGCATGATAATAGCAGCCGAGATGTACGGCATGATGTTCAGGGCGAAAATGGTCATCCGACCCAGTGCACCGCCCGAGAACATGTCGAACATGCCGAGAATGCCGCCAGACTGCTGCGAGAAGATGTCGTTCAGCACAACCGGATCAATGCCTGGAAGCGGGATATAGGTACCCAGCCGATAGACAATCAGCGCACCAAGCGTAAACCAGATACGCTTCTTCAGTTCCGTGGCCTTGGAAAAGGCCCCGAAATTCATATTGGCGGCAAGTTGTTCAGCAGCGGAAGACATACTTCAGGGTCAATCCTATTCGTCCGAAGCGGCGGCGTCAGATGCCTCGCTATCGGCCGGCTTTTCAGACTTCTTCTTACCCTTACCAGCACGCTTCGCGCGCTTCGCTTCGATGGCGGCTTCATCTTTCGGCTTGGCCGTCAGAGTGACCTTGCCACCAGCCTTTTCAACGGCAGCAATGGCAGCTTTCGAGGCAGCGGAAACCGACAGGTTGATCTTTGCCTTCAACTCACCCTTGCCCAGCAGCTTGATGCCGTCCGGGGACTTGCGAGTAACGCCAGTAGCAATCAACATCGCTTCATCAATGTCTTTCTTGGCGTCGAACTTCTTGGCGTCAATGGCAGTCTGGATCGTTGCCAGATTGATGACGGAGAAATCTTTTGAGAACGGGTTCTTGAAGCCACGCTTTGGCAGACGCCGATACAGGGGCATCTGGCCGCCTTCAAAACCAAGCAGCGAAACACCGCTACGCGATTTCTGACCCTTGTGGCCACGACCACCGGTCTTGCCGGTACCCGATCCGATACCACGTCCGACGCGCTTACGCGCCTTGGTCGCACCCTTGTTATCACTCAGTTCATTCAGTCTCATCGTCTTAATTCCCTTAGAGGAAAGCCTTAGCTGGCTTCTTCAACAGCAACCAGATGCTTGACCTTGTTGATCATGCCGCGCACGGCAGATGTATCTTCAAGTTCGCGCGTCTTGTGCATCTTGTTCAGACCGAGGCCCTTCAGGGTCTCACGCTGGTATTTCTGGCGGCCGATAGGGCTGCCGGTCTGGGTCACGGTAACGGTGCCCTTTTTCTTGTCAGCCATGGCTCTATTCCTTCGCTGCTTCAGCCGCCGCCGGGCCGGAAGCACGACGGGCAACGATTTCACTGACCTTCTTGCCACGACGGGCCGCGACACTGCGCGGAGAAGTGCTGCCAGTGAGCGCTTCGAAGGTAGCCTTGATCATGTTGTGGGGGTTCGAGGTGCCAATCGACTTGGCGACAACGTCCTGCACACCCATTGTTTCGAATACGGCGCGCATCGGGCCACCAGCAATGATACCGGTACCGGCGGG
>JABHGV010000004.1 GCA_018671895.1 Rhodospirillaceae bacterium
CGTCATGCTGGGACTGAACGCGCCGATGCAAGACCTGATCGCAGATTTCGCCCTTGGTGCCGCATCACCCGTCTGCAAGGGCTTCGCCGTTGGTCGCACCCTTTTCCATGATGCCGCGACGGCCTGGTTCGCCGGTCAAATAGACGACGGTCAGGCGGCCACGCAAATTTCCAACAATTATCAGAACCTGTTGAAGGCCTGGCGCAATCTGCGTCACGCCGAACCGGTAAAGAGGGCCATATGAGCAAGCTTTTGTGCAAACACACGGCACCGGATGAAACCGGGCGCGTTCATCACATCACCCCGGAAAACGCCAAATGGGGTTATGTCGGATTTGACCTTTATGAGCTTGCGCCGGGTCAATCCATAGTCAATGAAACCGGCGACCGTGAAGTCTGTCTGGTTATGGTGACGGGCACCGGAACCGTCGAGACCGGCGGCCAGACGTTCGAGAACATCGGCGGGCGGGAAAGCGTCTTCGACGGCACCTCGCCCCATGCCGTCTATGTTCCCGCCGGATCATCGTTCACGGTTACCGCCAACAGTCCGTTGACCCTTGGCGTCTGTAATGCACCCGGAACGTCCAATCGTCCGGCCCGCCTGATTGCGCCCCAGGACATGGACCGGGAAACCCGTGGCGAGGGCACCAACGTTCGCCATGTTTGCAACATCCTGCCCGACACCGCCGTCGCCGACAGCCTGTTGGTGGTCGAGGTGATAACGCCGGGTGGCAACTGGTCCAGCTATCCTCCGCACCGTCACGATACAGATGACCTGCCGAAACAATCCAATCTGGAAGAGACCTATTACCATCGGCTGAACCCGTCGCAAGGCTTCGCCTTCCAGCGGGTCTATACCGATGATCGCTCACTCGATGAAACCATGTCGGTGGAAGACGGCGATGTGGTCATGGTGCCCAAGGGATATCACCCGGTCGGCGCACCCCATGGCTATGACCTGTATTACCTGAACGTCATGGCCGGGCCGACCCGGGAATGGCAATTCCACAATGACCCCGATCACGAATGGATCATCGACAACCCTGCCTGATTTTTTTAGAAAGAGTGGTGGGCCGATCATGACAAAGATGGGCACTGGGCTTTATTCGCATCTCTGCTCAAAGGTCCGCTTTTGAGGGTAAAGCGAACATCATTTATGGATGGCGTTCAGGTCTGCTTCTGACGCAAAGCAGACTCTTAAAGAGCCTATTGTTTTGGTCTGGCGACCAACCAACGCATGGTTTCTGGACGCCCCTCTGAAACCGTCAGCCATCTGTCTAGGCTATTTTTATTTCGCAGGATGTCATATTGATTTGGATTGCGTGCACCCTCGTCAATTAGTTCAATAAAGTGAGATTCGGCGAATTTCTCTGTGAGGATGTCGGCTACATTCTTGCCTATGAAGTCATGACATTCCACAAGGCAGAAGCTGTGTTTCAGAGCTTCGACGGCCTGATCAGAAAACAGTTCAAGTTCAAAACCTTCGCAATCCGAAATTATCAAGCAGCGTCCTGCCGTAGAGGCCAACTTATGCAGTCCTTCGGCATCAAGCCCCAAGAGACCCACTACTTTGTGGCCAACATCGTTAAGGGAGGCGTTTTCCTGTGTTGCATCCAACGCTGCTTGATCGATATCAACAGCAATGACCCGGTTTGTCTTGAGAATCATAGCGGCTCCCACAGAGTAAAACCCTTCCGCTGTACCGACGTTAATGACAATCTCCAAGGGTATGTTCTTCATCTCGTCAAAAAATGGCGCCAGTTCGGCCTCATAGCTGCCGAGAAGTTTTGGCAAAACATCACCATCTCCCCACGATACTTTCTCGCTGATTTTCATCCCCTCAAAAGGGCCGGATGCAACTATGCACCCATTCGCATGCATCACTTCACGGCATATTTCCCCGCGCACTTCGGTTGACACCAAACCAAGAATTTTTTTAAGGCGGCGGCGCGAGGAAGGACTCAATCGACCCGACCGAACCCCACTTTTCAACAAGTGGCCAGCTATACGAATAGATATATCGGCAAGATTTTTCATTAGTCCGCAAGCTTACATCAAACCAGATTAGGATGAATATACACATCACCTGGTGAAATACTCCTATTTCCGCTTCTGGCTTTTTGCAGACGTGCAAACAACCGTCGGATAACGTCTGCTTTTCTACGGTAAGCAGAAGTCAAAAACACAAAATCCAATTTCTGGAATTTGATGTCCGATTTTGAAGGTAACGGTAGTTCGAACCAGAAAGCCGGACACCGGTAAGGTGCCCAGCTTTGATCCGGAGTGGTGGGCCCGGCAGGACTCGAACCTGCAACCAGACCGTTATGAGCGGCCGGCTCTAACCAGTTGAGCTACAGGCCCACCGTATCCCCACCATATTGTGCGGCGGGTGATGTGTCCCCACCTTGTCGTGCGGCGGGGTATAAAAGAAAGGCCGGGGTTTTGTGTTCCCCGGCCTTGGCTTTTCTTTATCTCGTCCGTTTCCCTTAATAATCCAGGAAGCTTCTGAGCTTGCGCGAGCGGCTGGGGTGTTTCAGCTTGCGCAACGCCTTGGCTTCGATCTGACGTATTCGTTCGCGGGTAACAGAGAACTGCTGGCCGACTTCTTCCAGCGTATGATCGGTGTTCATGCCGATGCCGAAGCGCATGCGCAGCACACGTTCTTCACGCGCCGTCAAGCTGGCCAGAACCCGCGTCGTGGTTTCGCGCAGGTTCGCCTGAATGGCGGCGTCCAGCGGCTGTACGGCATTCTTGTCTTCGATGAAATCGCCCAGATGGCTGTCTTCCTCGTCGCCGATGGGGGTCTCGAGCGAAATCGGTTCTTTCGCGATCTTCAGAACCTTGCGCACTTTTTCCAGCGGCATCGACAGCTTTTCCGACAGCTCTTCGGGCGTCGGTTCGCGGCCAATTTCATGCAACATCTGGCGCGATGTACGGACCAGTTTGTTGATGGTCTCGATCATGTGCACCGGAATACGGATGGTGCGGGCCTGATCGGCGATGGAACGCGTAATCGCCTGCCTGATCCACCATGTGGCATAGGTCGAGAATTTATAGCCGCGGCGATATTCAAACTTGTCGACGGCCTTCATCAGGCCAATGTTGCCTTCCTGAATCAGATCCAGGAACTGCAAGCCGCGATTGGTGTACTTCTTGGCGATCGAGATCACCAGGCGCAGGTTGGCCTCGATCATTTCCTTCTTCGCCTTGGCCGCCTCGCGCTCGCCCTTTTGCACGGTCGACACGATCCGGCGGAATTCATTGACCGGCAATCCTGCCTCTTCGGCAATGGCGCCGATGGATTTGCGCATGTCCTTAACATCATCGCCATAGCGATTGACGAAGCGTTCCCAGCTTTTCGGCGACAGCTTTGCAACCTTCTTCAGCCAGCGCGGGTCCAACTCGTGGCCGTGATACTGCTCCAGGAAATCAGCGCGCTTGATCTTGGAATTGGTCGCCATCCGCAAAATCTTGCCTTCGAAGCCGATCAACTGACGGTTCAGGCCATACAGATGCTCAACCAGCTGTTCGATCCGCGCGTTGTTCAGGTGAACCTTGTCCATCAGCACGACCAGTTCGTGGCGCAGCTTGCCATAACGCTTTTCCTGCGCCGGCTTGATCTGTTCACCCTTGGAAAAGGCTTCCATGCGCTGCAATTGCAGACGATGCAGTTTCTTGTATGTCTTGGCGATGGACTCGAAGTTTTCGATCACCTCTGGCATCAACTTGGCTTCCAGAGCCGCCAGCGACAGGTTTACCTCTTCGTCGTCGTCTTCGTCGTCCTTCTTGGCGCCCTCTTGTGTTTTTTCGCCTTCTTTGGTGTCGCCTTCTTTCTTGTCCCCGGCGGTGGCCTGATCTTTCTTTTCGCCTTCGCCTTCCTTTGCGCCTTCGCCTTCGGCCGGTTTTGCAGCACCATCGGTGGTCGATGTGCCATTGGCGTTCACGTTATTGGGGGCCTGACCGGGGCCGCCGCCGTGGGTGGCGTCCAGATCGATAATATCGCGCAGCAGCATCTTTTCTTCGATTAGCGCGTCATGCCAGCCGACGATGGCGCGAATGGTCAGCGGATTTTCGCAAATGCCGCCGATCATCATTTCGCGACCGGCCTCGATCCGCTTGGCGATGGCAATTTCACCTTCACGCGACAGCAGTTCGACCGAACCCATTTCGCGCAGGTACATACGCACCGGATCGTCCGTCCGGCCCAGGTCCGTCTCGCTGACATTACCGGCGACTTTTTCTTCTTTTTCCGGGGCGGCCGTGGCTTCTTCGCTGTCTTCGTTGTCGACGACGTTAATGCCCATTTCCGACAACTGGGTCATGGTGTCTTCAATTTGTTCGGATGACACCTGTTCAGGCGGCAGCGCCGTGTTCAATTCGTCATAGGTGACGAACCCGCGCTCCTTGCCTTTGGCCAGCATCTTTTTGACTGCCGCACCAAGGGTGTCGAGCAACGGGCTGTCCGTGGTTTGTTCCTGCTGGCTGCCCTTTTTAGCGGCAGCGGTCGATTTGGTCGCCATCTAAAACCTTTATATTCAACGTCCGGGGGCCTTAAATATAAGGTGGCCTCTCCGTCCGACCGGGCGCTCACATATAATTAAAGTGAGCCTCCCGAAAATTCCCATCGACCGCAATGCGGTCATTCATTCACTTTCTCAAGAAACATCCCTTAATTCCGGGTCCGCCCTTCCCTCCAATGCTTCTCGTTCCTGCTCCTTCAACGTCCGCAGGTTATCGTAAACATCGTCTCTCATATCATTGGAAAGGCGTTTCTGTTCCTCTTGAATCTCGTCTTGCAAGTCCGTGTTCTTGTACAGTGCGAAGGTTTCTTCCCAGCCTTCTTCGGCAATTTCAATGTCGGCGGTGGGCTTGGCAAAAAATGCATGCTCGAAAACCCGAGGACCCGAAATCTGATCCAGGATATCCGTATAATCGCTTTTCTTGAGGTGGCGTTTCAATCCATCTGTGTCAAGGCCCACTTCCCCGGCCAATGTCTTTAAAACCTCTTGCCGCAGATTGTCAAGGCCGAGAGCAGAAAAGGAAAGGGTTCCAAGGCGTTCCCCGACTTTGTCATAGAGCCCCGGATGACCGACCAAGGTCGCCAAAAGGATATGTTCACGCAGCGCATGGGCATCGATTTTAACCGCCGCCCCGGCCCCTGCGCCGACGCTCGATACCGGGGCTAAGGCGCGTCCACCGCCGCGTTTGCCCGACCCGCCACCAGCCGCCCTGCTCCCGGCCCACAGGCGATCCTTAAAATCTCTCGAGAAATGCGCCCGAACGGTGCTGTCCGAAATCGACCGGGCATGGTCTTCCAGCGCCTTTTGCACACTGGCGCGCTGTTCCGGCGTTTTTGGCACTCTGCCGCCGGTTTCCATGCGCCACAGCACCTCTGACAAGGGCTCTGCCCGGGCGATAACATCGGTCATCGCCTGACGGCCCGAAGACGCAATCAGGGAATCCGGGTCTTCGCCATCGGGCAGGGACGCAAAACGCAGCGCATATCCGGGGTTCAGCAGTGGCAAGGCGCGTATCGCCGCCTTGGTCGCGGCGCGGGCGCCCGCCGCGTCGCCATCGAAGCACAGCACCGGTTCACGAACGACCCGCCACAGCTCGCCAATCTGATCCTCGGTCAGGGCCGTGCCCAGCGGTGCGACGGCATTTTCGAACCCGGCATGGCTCAAGGCGATCACATCCATATAACCTTCGGTGACGATCACGGTTTCCTGTTTGCGCGCCGCCCCCAGCGCATGGTGCATGCCGTACAGCACGGAACCCTTATGAAACAGCGGCGTTTCCGGGGAATTCAGGTATTTCGCCATTTTCGAGTCTTTATCCAGAATCCGCCCGCCAAAGGCGATCACCCGGCCCCGTTTATCGGTAATCGGGAATATGACGCGCCCCCGGAACCGGTCATATGATTGTCGGGCCGATTCACGCCCCTCCGGGACGACCGGACCTTGGCGATCATTTCCAGCGTCTTGGTATGCTTCAGGCTGGATCAGCAGCCCGCCCTCGATCATCAATTCCTCGGAAATACCCTCGCGCTTCAATGCCGCCTTGATGACGCCCCGACCGTCGGGCGCAAACCCCAGTCGAAACTTGGCGATGGTGGCGTCGCTTAAACCCCGGTCGCGCAAGTACTCAAGGCCGACGCGGCCTTCGGGCATGCGCAGGAATTTCTCGTAAGCCGCCGCCGCGGCCTCCATCACGTCGTACAGGGTCTGGCGCTGTTTGGCGCGCTGGCGCTCTTCGGGGCTGTCGACGGGCACTTCCATACCGGCGTCGCCAGCCAGCCGTTCGACGGATTCCGGGAAAGACAGGCCTTCGCTGTTCATCAGGAAATCGATGGCACTGCCATGCGCCCCACAGCCGAAGCAGTGATAAAAGCCCTTGTCGTCGTTGACGGTAAAGGACGGGGTCTTTTCCTTGTGGAACGGGCACAGGCCGGAATGTTCGTGGCCCTTGCGGATCAGCTTCACACGTTTTGAAACCACATCAGAAACATTGATGCGGGTTCTGAGTTCATCCAGAAACTGCGGTGTAAAGGCCATGCGGGTAATTCTCGGGTCCGAAATAGGCGAATCCGCCTTACAACGGGCGATTTTAGCCGCTACTGCCCTCTGGGCCAAGGTGTCGAAAACACCTGTTATCCACCCATTTATACAGAGAATAGTCCACAGAAAACGCCTGACCGGCCCGGTCTTAGCCCGAAAGCTTCTCTTTGACCTTTGCGCTGGCGGCGGAAAAGTCCATGGAACCTGCGAATTTTTCCTTCAACACGGCCATCACCTTGCCCATTTCTTTCAGCGACATGGCCTCGGCCTCGGCAATGGCCCCCGTAACAGCAGCATCGACATCGTCGTCGCTCATCTGTTCGGGCATGAACTCACGAATAATATCGATTTCGCTGGCTTCCTGTTCGGCCAGCTCCGTGCGTCCGCCTTTTTCATACATTTCAATGCTGTCGTGGCGTTGCTTGATCATCGACTGCAACATGCCAAGGATGTCATCGTCGGAAATACCGTCCTGGTTACCCTTCGATCGGGCCGCAATGTCGCGGTCCTTGAGCGCCGCCAGAATCAGGCGGACGGTAGACAGGGTGTGCACCTCTTTCGCCTTCATGGCGGCTTTGAGGGCGTCGTTGAGACGCGATCGCATGCTTAATGACTTTCGGCAATTGTAAGGAAGGGCAGGACCATAAAGAACATTGGATAAAAAGGCAACTTCTTGATTGATTTTAACTGTTTGAAACTAAACAACCTTTTTTAATTTAATGGAGTCTTGACCTCACGCCCCCTTTTGCTTAAACAACCCATCAACGAATTCATGTGAAGGACTTTAGGGCCCATGTCCGAGGCCGAAACCGCATCTCAACCGCATGCCGACACCCGGCCCCCGGGAGTCGATGCGGCAGTGGTTTTGGAAGACGGCAGCGTTTTTTGGGGCTACGGCGCAGGTGTTCAGGGCGTCGCCATCGGTGAAGTCTGCTTCAACACATCGCTGACCGGCTATCAGGAAATCCTGTCCGATCCGTCATACGCCGGGCAAATCATTACCTTCACCTTCCCGCACATCGGCAACGTCGGCAGCAACGCCGAAGACATCGAGACCGTGACGCCTGCCGCACGCGGCTGCATCTTGCGCGCCGATATCACCGATCCCGCCAACTGGCGCTCCGCCGATCATCTGGATAATTGGCTGAAGAAGCACAATCTGGTCGCCATCAGCGGCATCGATACGCGGGCGTTGACCCGGCGCATCCGCGACGGCGGTGCCCCGAAGGGCGCGATCATCCATTTAGCTGACGCATCGGAAAGCGTCGATATCGATGCCTTGTCTGATATGTCCCGGACCTGGCCCGGCCTTGAAGGCATGGACCTGGCGAAAGAGGTCTCGTGCAGCCAGACATATGAATGGGATCAGGCCGCCTGGAGCATCGAAGACGGCTACGCCACGCAAACATCACCCAAGCGCCATGTGGTTGCCGTCGATTTCGGGGCCAAGCTGAATATTCTCAGGTGCCTCGCCGCTGCGGGCTGCCGCGTTACCGTAGTGCCGGGCAATACATCTGCCGATGATATTTTGGCGCTCAAGCCCGACGGCGTTTTCTTATCGAACGGTCCCGGCGATCCGGCGGCGACCGGCGAATACGCGGTGCCGATGATTAAAACCCTGCTCGACGCCGATATGCCGATCTTCGGAATTTGTCTCGGCCATCAGATGCTGTCGCTTGCCACCGGGGCAACGACGACGAAAATGCACATGGGCCACCGCGGTGCCAATCACCCGGTCAAGGATCTGGAAACCGGTCGTGTCGAAATCACATCCCAGAACCACGGGTTTGTGGTCGAGCGCGACTCGTTACCCAAGGGCGTTATCGAAACCCACACGTCGCTGTTCGACGGCACCCTGGAAGGCATCAGGATTGAGGGCAAAAAGGCGTTCTCCGTACAACACCACCCGGAAGCAAGCCCGGGACCCCAGGACAGCCACTACCTGTTCCACCGCTTCGTGGAGATGATGGACTGATGCCCAAAAGAGAAGACATAAAATCCATCATGATCATCGGTGCCGGGCCGATTGTGATCGGTCAGGCCTGTGAATTCGATTATTCCGGTGCCCAGGCGTGCAAGGCGCTGCGCGAGGAAGGCTATCGGGTGGTGCTGGTCAATTCCAACCCGGCGACCATCATGACCGACCCGTCCATGGCCGACGCCACCTATATCGAGCCGATCACCACACGGATTCTGGAAAAAATCATCATCAAGGAAAAGCCCGACGCCATTTTGCCGACCATGGGCGGGCAGACGGCGTTGAACGCGGCCATGGATCTGGCGGCTGACGGGATTCTTGAGAAACACGGGGTCGAGCTGATCGGGGCCAAGCCCGACGTCATCGCCAAGGCCGAAGACCGCCAGTTGTTCCGCGACGCGATGGAGAAAATCGGCCTCGATTGTCCGACCAGCCAGGTCGTCAAGAACATGGACGAAGCCCACGCCGCACGCGAAAAAATCGGCCTGCCGCTGATTATCCGGCCCAGCTTCACCATGGGCGGCATCGGCGGCGGCATCGCCTATAACAAGGCCGAGTTCGAAACCATTGTATCGGGCGGCCTCGCCGCATCGCCGGTGACCGAAGTCCTGGTCGAAGAATCGGTCTTGGGCTGGAAAGAATACGAGATGGAAGTGGTGCGCGATTCTGCCGACAACTGCATCATCATCTGTTCCATCGAAAACGTCGATCCCATGGGTGTGCACACCGGCGACAGCATCACCGTCGCCCCGGCCCTGACCCTGACCGACAAGGAATTCCAGATCATGCGCAACGCATCCATCGATGTGCTGCGCGAGATCGGCGTCGATACCGGCGGCTCGAACGTGCAATTCGCCGTTAACCCCGATGATGGCCGCCTGATCGTTATTGAAATGAACCCCCGGGTTTCGCGCTCATCCGCCCTGGCCTCGAAAGCCACCGGCTTCCCCATCGCCAAGGTCGCCGCCAAGCTGGCCGTCGGATATACCTTGGACGAGCTGATGAACGACATCACCGGCGTCACACCGGCCAGTTTCGAGCCGACCATCGATTACGTTGTCACCAAAATTCCGCGCTTCACGTTCGAGAAATTCCCCGGTGCCGACCCGCTGCTGACCACCGCCATGAAGTCCGTCGGCGAGGCCATGTCAATCGGCCGCACGTTTGCTGAATCCATGCAAAAGGGCCTGAGATCGCTGGAAACCGGCTTGACCGGTTTCAATGAAATAGAAATTGAAGGCGGCGACGATGCCAATTCGGTAAAGGCGGCACTGACGGTGCCCAGCCCGGAACGCATTCTGGTGATCGCCCAGGCCTTCCGTTCCGGCCTCAGCCTTGAAGAAATTCAGACCGCCAGCAAATACGACCCGTGGTTCTTGGGCCAAATCCAGAGCATCGTTCGGGCCGAAGAGACCGTCCGCGCCAACGGCCTGCCCGGCGATGCACCGGGCTTGCTAACATTAAAGAAAATGGGCTTTTCCGATGACCGCCTAGGCGAACTGACCAAATCAAAAGGAGGCGACGTCGCCCGCCTGCGCAATACGCTGGGCGTGCATCCGGTCTACAAGCGGGTCGATACCTGCGCCGCGGAATTCCCGTCGAAAACGCCTTACATGTATTCGGCGTACGAAGGCGACGGCGTCAATCCGCCCCAGTGCGAATCCGAACCCACAAACGCAACGAAGGTCGCCATTCTGGGTGGCGGTCCGAACCGCATCGGCCAGGGCATCGAATTCGATTACTGCTGCGTACATGCCGCCTATTCCGTCAAGGAAGCGGGGTACGAGTCGATCATGATCAACTGTAACCCGGAAACCGTGTCGACCGATTACGACACATCGGACCGGCTGTATTTCGAACCGCTGACCGCTGAAGATGTGATCGAGCTGCTGCGTGTCGAGCAATCCAACGGCACGTTGAAGGGCGTTATTGTGCAGTTGGGCGGCCAGACGCCGCTGAAGCTGTGCCACGACTTGGAAGCCGCCGGCATTCCCATTCTTGGCACCTCGCCCGACGCCATCGACCTGGCCGAAGATCGTGAACGGTTCCAGACCTTGTTGCATGACCTCGATCTTAAGCAACCGGCCAACGGCATCTCGCGGTCCATCGAAGAAGCGCAGCAAGTGGCCGCCGACATCGGCTATCCACTGGTTGTGCGGCCGTCTTATGTGCTTGGTGGACGGGCCATGGAAATCGTCCACGACGACAAATCCCTGAACCGTTATATGACGACGGCGGTCAAGGTGTCGGGCGACTCACCCGTGCTGCTCGACAGCTATCTGCAAGACGCCATCGAAGTTGACGTCGATGCGTTATCAGACGGCACCGATGTGTTCGTCGCCGGTATCATGCAGCACATCGAAGAGGCCGGCATCCATTCCGGCGACAGTGCGTGTTCCCTGCCGCCCTATACGCTGAGCGAAAAAGTCATCGCCGAAATCGAACGCCAGACGGCATCGCTGGCGCGCGCGCTACAGGTCATCGGGCTGATGAACATCCAGTTCGCGGTCAAAGGCGACGACATTTACATTCTGGAAGTCAATCCACGCGCCAGCCGCACCGTGCCGTTCGTTGCCAAGGCGACCGGCCTGCCCGTCGCCAAGATCGCGGCGCGCTTGATGGCTGGCGAGAAACTGGCTGACTTCACCCTTAAGGCTGACGCCAAACGCGACCATGTGGCGGTCAAGGAAGCGGTGTTCCCGTTCGCCCGGTTCCCCGGCGTCGATATTATTCTGGGCCCTGAAATGAAATCCACCGGCGAGGTGATGGGGCTGGATACCGATTTTGAGAGGGCTTTTGCCAAGTCCCAACTTGGTGCCGGAACCCGGCTGCCGCGCGAAGGCACGGTGTTCATATCGGTTAAGGACAAGGACAAGCCGATGGCGGGCAAACTGGCAAAGCGGCTTGTCCATATGGGCTTTAAACTTCTGGCCACCGGCGGCACCACGGGATTCCTGCGCGACCAGGGGCTCGATGTGATCCACGTTAACAAGGTGCTCGAAGGCCGCCCTCACTGCGAAGACGCCATTCTGTCGGGCGAAGTACAGTTGGTCATCAACACCACCGAGGGCGCACAGGCCATCGCCGACTCCTATTCGATCCGGCGTTCAGCCCTGACCAGCAACGTTCCCCACTACACCACCATGACCGGCGCGTCGGCTGCCATCGGTGCCATTTCCGCGCTGATCGAAGGCGATTTGCACGGGGGGCTTGAAGTCGCGCCGTTGCAGTCGTATTTTAGCACTTCGTTCTAATTTCATTTTTCTTTGATGTTGGCGCGGTCGTCCCCAATGGCGCGATTGCGACACATCTTTTTTGTTTCAAGTACTGGAATTATCGATGGAACAACTGCCCATGACCCGCGAAGGCGTCGAGCGCCTTGAAGATGAACTTAAGCGCCTGACCAACGACGAACGCCCGGCCATTATCCAGGCCATCGCCACGGCGCGCGAGCACGGCGATTTGAAAGAAAATGCCGAATACCACGCGGCGCGTGAACGCCAGAGCTTCGTTGAAGGCCGCATTTCAGAACTGGAATCAATTGTCTCGCTGTCCGTCATCATCGACCCGTCGAGCCTGTCGGGCGATGTCGTGCGCTTTGGCGCGACGGTTCTGCTGGCCGATGAAGACACCGACGAAGAGACGACCTATCAGATCGTCGGCACCCACGAGGCCAAGATCGAAGATGGAAAATTATCCGTCACAGCGCCCATGGCGCGCGCGCTGATCGGCAAATCGCTGGGCGACAGCATCGAAGTGGTCAGTCCCGGCGGGTCGAAGGGCTACGAGATCGTCAAGGTCGAATATATCTAGGACCCTACCGGCACACCGGGCAGGTCGCGCGATGTGCGGATGGTTTCCAGCGTCGTCACCTTGATGACGTTATCGGCGCTTGTCAGTTGCATTGTCAGTTCGTCGCGCTGGTCCTTATCACGCGCCACGATCTTCAGCAAAAAATCGCCGCCGCCCCTGATCATGTGGCATTCGCGCACTTCCGGCCATTTGGCGACCTGTTCTTCAAACGCCTGCAAGACAGTCTGCGCCTGACTGGATAGCCCGACGAGGGCGAAAAACATTTCCTTGAAACCCAGCAGGTTGGCATCGACCTCAGCGTGATAGCCGTGGATGAAGCCGTCGTCTTCCAGCGCCCTGACCCGCCTCAGGCACGGCGGGGCCGAGATTCCGGCGCGACGCGCCAGCTCGACATTGGTCATGCGGCCATCGTCCTGCAAATCGGTAAGAATCCGCAGGTCAATCTGGTCCATTTTGACCTTTTTAGAATCTTTGGTATCCAAGATGGCTTTCTCCTTCGCGTAATTATATTACAACGACCAGCCGCTTGCGTCACCCCGCAGCAACACTTAGTTTAGGCATAGTTTTTTAAGCCCTTGAGGAATCCACCGACATGTCCGACACCCATCACAGCAAGGTCCTGATCGTCGGATCAGGCCCTGCCGGTTATACCGCCGCCATTTACGCTGCCCGCGCCTCACTGGAACCCACTCTGGTCAAGGGCTTGCAGCCCGGCGGTCAGTTGACGATCACTACTGATGTCGAGAACTATCCCGGTTTTGCCGAGGGCATTCAGGGCCCCGACCTGATGCTGGCCATGCAGGCCCAGGCCGAGCATGTGGGCACCACGCTTTTTGATGACATTATTACAGAGGTTGATTTGTCGAAGCGTCCGTTCACGCTTGAAAGCGATTCGGGCACGACCTATACCGGCGACACCCTGATCATCTGCACCGGGGCCTCTGCCCGCTGGCTGGGGCTTGAAAGCGAACAGGCGTACATGGGCTTTGGCGTCTCGGCATGCGCCACGTGCGACGGGTTTTTCTTCCGTGAAAAGGAAGTGGCGGTCATCGGTGGCGGCAATTCCGCGGTTGAAGAGGCCATCTACCTGACCAACCACGCATCCAAAGTCACCATCGTGCACCGCCGCGACGAGCTTCGGTCCGAGAAAATCCTGCAACAGCGCGCCTTCAACAATCCGAAGATCGAATTCCTGTGGGACAGCGTGCCCGAGGAAATCCTCGGCGACCAGAACCCGCCCGGCGTCACCGGTGTCAGGGTGCGCAACGTCAAGACCGACGAGACGTCCGTGCTTGAAGTCGACGGCGTTTTCGTTGCCATCGGCCACACGCCTAATACGTCGCTGTTCGAAGGCAAGCTGGACATGGATGGTGGCTATATCACCACCGCACCTGACAGCACCGCGACCAGCGTGCCCGGAGTCTATGCCGCAGGCGACGTTCAGGACCGCATCTACCGTCAGGCCGTCACCGCGGCAGGCACAGGCTGCATGAGCGCATTGGAAGCCGAACGCTTTTTAACCGAACAGAAAGACGACTGAGCCCCGATGCTGAGCCGACTTTCGACAAATAAACACACTATTTCTGTTTTTTTGCTGGCGTTAATGCCCAGACACCCATATATTCGGATTGTCTGATGTTGCAGTGCAGCATTAGAACGAGATTTCAGGCGCAACGCCTGATTTAAGGGACCGCTTTCCTGTGGTTCCTGCGCCTCCTGAGGCGCGAAACCTCCCTGTTAAACTCGCCGGACCTTTCGGGGTCCGGCTTTTTTTTCCATTTTATTCGCGTGTTTTATTCGTAGGTATAGAGCGTCAATGTGCCGTTATCGACCTTGAACATGGCATCAAACGTCGAGGCAATAATCGGCAACTGCGCCTCAAGATTCCCAAGCACCGCATCGGTGCCTTCGCTGTCCTGAATTTCAGACTTCGCCCAGGCAAAAATGTTGCGGTATCGGCGACAACAAAATTCAACAATCGTATTGTCGCCATCGTTTGCCGCCGCCACATAGGCCAACATGTGCTGCCCGCCCGCGACCGGGAACAACACGTATCCCGAAATCGGCTGAATATAGGGCGTCCCGGTTTCCGGAAAATTGATATAGCGGCATGGGCAGTACAGGTCATAGCCGTCATCGTCGCCACCCCAGCCAATGCGCATAAAGGTCGAGCGAATGGACAGGCTGCCGTCGCTCAGCGATGCCAGCGCCTCGTCTGTCGTCATTTCCCGGATTGCACGCTCAGCACACGCAACCTCGCTATCCGATGCCCCGGTCATATCAGTGGTCGGCGGCACCATGTCTTCGATAGCGACATCGCTGTCGATAATGCTCAGGTCCGCCGTGGTCATCTGCCAGGTCTTGTCGCCGGATCGGTAGACAAGAAATTCCCACGGCTTGTCGCTTAAGAAAATTCCGCCACCCCTGGCAGAATCGTCGTCAAAAGGAACGCCTTCGGCCCGACATTCATGTGATAACCAGGCCGTATTGGCGGAATCGGCGCGCGATTTCAGCACGCACTGAATCTCTGTCATCCAGCGATTGTTTCCACCGGTGCCGTTCAGCATATGGCCGGAAAGCAAGTCAGGCGCGGTTTTCAGGGCTTTTTCGCGATTCTGTACCATGGCTCACTATAGCCATAAATGGCGTTTGAAAAAAAATTCAAAAATTAGGGTTTTTTCTCTGGACGTACATTAGAAAATGGTTATATTAGAGAAATACGATGAATTGCGGCAAACACTTCCTCCCTGTTGTTGATGCCGCATCCGGGGACCTCACACTTAAGTCTTACCTCCCCCCCCTAGGCTTTTGAGGTTCCCTCGTCTTATTAAGACGTAAAACCTCCCTGTTGAACTTGCCGGACCCTTCGGGTCCGGCATTTTCTTTATATACTACGGGTCAACTTATCCTGCCTTCGCCGCGACCACCTGGTCAGCCTGCTTGCCGGAAAATTCCTGCAAGTGGTCGAACGCCCAGCTAAAGGTGCCAACGCCCAAGGTCATCGAGCGCAGCTCGTTGATCAGGTCATGCATTTCCGATTGCGGCAGTTGTACCGATACCTCGTCCCAGCCCTTCCAGCCGTCCTTGGCATCGAACCCCAGAATATGTCCGCGTCGACCATTGACCAGGCGCTGGATTTTCGAAGTGAAATTGTTGGGAACGGATATATCGACCTTGCAGATGGGTTCCAGCAGGATCGGCCCGCAATCGGGCATCGCCTCGCGCATACCTAACTGGGCGGCGGCCTTGAAAGCCATGTCGGAACTGTCGACGGAATGGTGCTGGCCATCGGTCAGGGTGACGGCAATATCGACGACCGGAAAGCCGAGCGGCCCACAGCGCATGTATTCCTGAATGCCGTGTTCAACCGCCGGAATGTACTGCTTGGGCACCACCCCGCCAGTAATACTGTCGTCGAAATTAAAGCCTGCGCCGCGCGGCAACGGCTTGATTTCCAGATGAATGTCACCGAACTGTCCATGTCCGCCGCTTTGTTTCTTGTGTCGCGCGTGCTGGTTTTTCGCCTTGCGAATGGTTTCCTTGTAGGGAACCTGTGGTCGTTCGGACGTAACCTGCATATTGAAGCGGTTCTTAAGCCGATCAAGTGCGATCAGCAAATGCATTTCGCCTTGGCCCCACAACAACAGCTCGCCACTTTCCTGATGCTGCTCGACAGAAAGCGACGGGTCTTCTTCTATCAGCTTGCCGAGCGCCCCGGTCAGCTTGACCTCGTCTGATCGCTGGGCGGCATGGATGGACGCTGAAAACAACGGGCTCAGGGTGTCCGGCCATGTCTTGGCGGCCCCACATGCCGATGCGCTTAACTGATCGCCGGTGGCGACACCGTCAAGACGGCCCAAAGCCGCAATCTCACCATCACCGACCTTTGCCAGCTTGTCGTGCTTCTGACCATTGAGGGCATACAGCCCGCTGATGCGACTTGCCCCAAGGCTTGCGCCGTCCTTCATTTCGCCGCCAAACACACGAGCCACCGACAGCTTTCCCGTATGACCGGCATGTTGGGTCTTGAACACCTGGGCTGTGGCCTCACCGCCACTGATGCCCAGTCGCTCGGCTGCCAGCGAAGATTCCGGGGTCTCGTGACGTAAGGCCTTCAGCACCCGGGATATGCCGTTGTCGTGTTCGGCAGACCCGAAAAACACAGGCACGATCCGATCAGCCCGAAAATCGCGGGTCAGGTTGTCATAGATTTCGTCTGTCGACGGCGCTACGTCTTCGAGCAGCTCTTCGAGCAGCTTGTCATCAAAATCGGCCAGGGTTTCCAGCATCTCGGCGCGGGCACCAGCCTCGCGTGATTGCAGGTCGTCGGGAATTTGCACAAGGTCCGACGCCTTGCCATCGCGCCACTGAAAAGCCCGCTCACTGACCAGATCCACGTGGCCTGACATATCATTTCCATCACGCATGGGAATTTCGCGCAACACCAGCGGGCGTTCCGATACCTCTTGCAGAGCTTCCAGCGTTACCTTCACGCCCAGCGATGCGGAATCCATTTTATTGACAAAAATAATGTGCGGAATGGCGTGGTCGTCAAGAAACCTCAACAAGGGTGCGACGGTCAGCGCCTTATCAGTTTCCGGCTCACACACGACAACTGCGGCATCGACGACCATCAACGCATTATATGTTTCCTGCGCCAATTCGATGGAACCGGGACAGTCCAGAAAGGTCCACTTTTCGCCCAGATACTCCGCCGTCGCCGCCGTCAATTCGGTACTCATAGCGCGGGACTTGGCCTCGGGCGCTCCATCGCCAACAAGATAGCCTTCCTTGGCGTTGCCCTTGCGGTTAATGGCCCCGGCACTGGCCAGAATAGCCTCGAACAAGGCGGTCTTGCCGCTCAGGTACGGCCCGACCAGGGCCGCCACACGCGGTGCGGATTGTGATTTTGTCATGAGCAGCGCCTCCCAGATTCGTTTATTAAAGACGAATTGGACGCCGTCGGGCGATCAGATGTCGCCCGTAAATAGGCGTCACCTGAAAGGTTAGGACTCAAGCCGCGATGAGTCCAAGTAAAAAAGGAAGGCCCTTAACTGAGCGCCTTACACGCCCGCTGGATACGGGTGCAGGCTTCTGTTAGAAGCTCCGTCGAAGTCGCGTAACTGACCCGAAAATGTGGGCTGAGGCCGAACGCTTCGCCATGCACGGCAGCCACACCCTCGGATTCCAGCAGGTAGCCGACCACATCTTCGTCTGTGTTCAAAACCTTGCCGTCCGGGGTCGTCTTACCGATCATGCCCTGGCACGACGGATAGACATAAAACGCGCCTTCGGGCATCGGGCATTCAAGGCCTTCGGCATCATTCAGCATGGCGACGACCAGATCGCGACGTTCCTTGAACACCGCATTATGCTCGGCGATGAAATCGTGCGGACCATTCAGGGCGGCGACGGCAGCGGCCTGACTGACCGATGACGTGTGGGTCGTCGACTGCGACTGAATCTTGTTCATCGCCTTGATGATTTCATCGGGTCCCGCCGCATAGCCGACACGCCAGCCGGTCATGCAATAGGCCTTGGAAACGCCGTTCAGGGTCAGGGTGCGATCAAACAATTTCGGTTCGACCTGGGCCGGGGTAACGAACTTGAAATCGTCATAGACGATGTGTTCGTACATATCGTCGGTCATCACCCAGACATGATCGTGCTTCAACAACACGTCGGTCAGCGCCTTCATATCATCAGCCGTGTAGGCCGCGCCGGTCGGGTTCGACGGCGAGTTCAGGATCAGCCACTTGGTCTTTGGTGTAATGGCGGCTTCCAGATCGGCGGGCGTCAGCTTGAAATTGGCCTCAGGCGGGCAATCGACAACCACCGGGGTGCCTTCGGCCAACAGCGTGATGTCGGGGTACGAGACCCAATAGGGCGCCGGAATAATGACCTCGTCGCCGGGATCAAGGGTCGCCATCAGGGCGTTATAGATGTTCTGCTTGCCGCCGCAGCCGACGGAAATCTGATCAACCGTGTAGTCCAGATCGTTGTCGCGCTTCAGCTTGTCGACGATGGCCTGGCGCAGTTCCGGGGTGCCGGCAACCGCCGTGTATTTGGTGTCGCCCTTGTCCATGGCTACCTTGGCCGCGTCCTTGATGTGATCAGGGGTATCAAAATCGGGCTCACCGGCACCAAGGCCGATAACATCAACACCGGCGGCTTTCAGTTCACGGGCCTTTGTGGCGACCGCAATGGTTGGGCTCGGTTTAATACGGGACAATCGAGAGGCGATAAAAGACATGGTCTGGATTCCATCTGGAGTTATTTTTTAAGCGGATGAAATCTACGCCCGGATGACGATCAGTGCAACTGGCAACAATCCTTTAACAAACAATGGCCCGAGTTCGTCGGGCGGACTATAAAGGGGCGCTATGAGCAACACCGCCGAACAACAGCCGTTTATTCCCCAAAAACGCCCCGCACCCAAGGGTGGCGAGCCGTTCCGGCTGGTCTCGGACTTCACGCCCGCGGGCGATCAACCGGCCGCCATCAAGGCCCTGTCGAGCAGCATAAGCGCGGGTGATCGCGATCAGGTGCTGCTGGGCGTTACCGGCTCGGGCAAGACCTTCACCATCGCCCACACCATTCAGAAATTGCAGCGCCCGGCTCTGGTGTTGGCCCCCAACAAGACCCTGGCAGCCCAGCTGTACGGCGAAATGAAGGGCTTCTTCCCCGATAACGCGGTCGAATATTTCGTCTCGTATTATGATTATTACCAGCCCGAGGCCTATGTGCCACGCAGCGACACCTACATCGAAAAAGATGCCTCCATCAACGAACAAATCGACCGCATGCGCCATGCAGCCACCCGCGCCCTGCTGGAACGCTCCGACGTCATCATCGTCGCCTCGGTGTCGTGCATCTATGGTATCGGCGGGGTCGAAACCTACGCCGAAATGACCCAGACCCTGAAGGCGGGAACGACGGTCGACCGCAACGATGTGCTGAAGAAATTTGTCGAATTGCAATACCGCCGCAACGATGCCGATTTTTCGCGCGGATCGTTCCGGGTGCGCGGCGACGTGGTCGAGATTTTTCCGTCCCATCAGGAAGACCGCGCCTGGCGGTTGTCGTTCTTCGGCGACGAGCTGGAGGCGATCTGGGAAATTGATTCACTGACCGGCGAAAAGGTTTCAGAGCTTTCCGAGATCATTGTTTTCCCGGCCAGCCACTATGTGACGCCGCGCCCGACGATTTTGCAGGCAATCCCCAAGATCAAGGCCGAACTGAAGGATCGCATCGAGGAATTGACCAGCCTTGGCAAACTGCTGGAAGCGCAACGGCTGCAAGAACGCACGACCTTTGATCTGGAAATGCTTGAATCGACAGGCTTTTGTTCCGGTATCGAGAATTATTCCCGCTACCTGACCGGGCGCCGGGCCGGCGATCCACCGCCGACCCTGTTTGAATATTTGCCCGAAAATGCCCTGCTGATCGCCGACGAAAGCCATGTTTCCATCGGCCAGTTGGGCGGCATGTACCGGGGCGACTTCAACCGCAAATCGACACTGGCGGAATTCGGTTTCCGGCTGCCCAGCTGCATCGACAACCGACCGTTAAAATTCGAGGAATGGGAATACATGCGCCCCCAAACCGTCTTCGTGTCGGCGACGCCGGGGCCGTGGGAGCTGGAACAAACCGGCGGTGTATTCGTTGAACAAGTCGTGCGCCCGACCGGGCTTATTGACCCGCTGTGCATCGTGCGCCCGGTCGAGACCCAGGTCGACGACCTGATGGCTGAGGCCAAGGAAAACGCGGCGAAGGGCCAACGCACACTGGTCACCACCCTGACCAAACGGATGGCCGAGGATCTGACCGAATACCTGCACGATCACGGGGTACGGGTACGTTACATGCACTCCGACATCGAAACCCTGGAGCGCATTGAAATTATCCGCGATCTCAGGCTCGGTGCCTTCGATGTTTTGGTCGGCATCAACCTGTTGCGCGAGGGTCTGGATATTCCCGAGTGTTCACTGGTCGCCATTCTGGATGCCGACAAGGAAGGCTTCCTGCGCTCCAAGACCTCGCTGGTACAGACCATCGGCCGCGCAGCGCGCCATGTCGAGGGCCGGGTGCTGCTGTACGCCGACAAGATGACCGGATCGTTGGAATACGCCATCGGCGAAACCAACCGCAGGCGCGAGAAACAACAGGCCTATAACGCGGCCAACGGCATCACGCCCGAAAGCATTCGCTCGAAAATCACCGATGCGCTGGGCAGTGTTTACGAGGCCGATTACGTCACCGTCGACACCGGGGTGTCGGGCGACGCCCACATGGTCGGCAACAACCTGCAGGCCCATCTCGACGAGTTAAACAAGCGCATGAAGGCCGCCGCAGCCGATCTGGAATTCGAGGAAGCAGCAAAGCTGCGCGACGAGGTGCGCAGGCTGGAAGCGACTGAACTGGGGTTGGGCAAGGCCGGAATCGCCCCAAAAGCCGCAGCACGAGCCGGTATTGGCGCCAAGAATAAACGGCGACGCTGATCGGCGCTGCCCGCGTCACCAATAAACGCGGCCCTACGTACCGATCTCGCCCCAGGCATAATGAACCAGCAAGGCAATGCCGTCGCCAAACGGCTCCAGAACCTTTTCGCCATAGTGCGGCAAGGGCATGTGGTTGGCGTGGACATAATCGATCAGGGCGGCGGCGATTTCGGCCCGTTGCAGAACGACGGTCCGGCTGTCGCTGTCTGGCTCCCTGTCGGCAAAGACAATGGTCGCTGTCGTCTCGCCCTGCCATTCAACATTGATGCGATTGATGAAGGCATCAGGAAAATGGATGTTATGGCGCAGACAATAGCTGACCAGCGCTGCCTGCAATTCGGGGTTGGAAAATTCAATTTTTCTAATTTCGTTTGGCATGGGTTTCAAGCACTCTGGGTTTATTCTTGCCGGACCGTCTACTTGGAAAAAGGTTTCAGGTTTTTGCGCATAAACAGCTCGGCCCGGTGGATAGAATCCTTCGATGCCAGATCATCGGCAAAGGTGCGCACCGCTTCCGGTCTGAAATCAAAACCGCGTCCAACACCGGGATATACAAACAGCTGCACGTCGCGGCCCTTTGCCAGCATCGCGTTGACGCCGGTTTCCATGGAACGGCGACGCTGATACTGATCGTTCTCGCCGATGAAAATCATCGCAGGGATTATCAGGTCATCCAGTTCCCGGGCATAGCGGTATACCTGCATCGCTTCGGGCGCATTCGGGTCCTGCATGTGCGGATAATACGACACATAACACGCCGCCGCATCCGTCTGACGCCCTTTGGTGACCGCCACTTTCAAGGTGTAGTAGCCGCCGCGTGTGTGCGAATACAAACACGCCCTGGTGCTCGCAACGTCCGGCAATCCCAACAGATAACTCAACCCTGCATTGACGTCGTCTTCCAGCGCATAGTCGTGTTCGATCGGCCGGGAATCAATGAAACGCCCGGAAAACACATCGGGTGCAAGCACCGTAAAGCCGCGCGCCGCCAATCGCCGCGGGTGTCCCCTGACCCAGTCGATCAACCCGGCGCGGCCATGTTGGAACAGCACCGCCGGATAGGCACCGGGCCGCTTCGGGCGATATAAAATCGCCGGAACCTCGATATCGCCGCTCATATAGGAAACGTTCTTCTCGATAACCTCGAAACTGTCGGGGCGATCAAGGACACCGTCCTTCCACCACGCATCGTCCCACCACCACGCCTTGTTGATGGGCACCGTCGGATAATCAATGTGCTGCTGGCCAAAGGCTGACTGACCCGCAAACAGGGCCAGCAGCCCGACGGCAAAAAACAGGCTTCTCATTATTATATCATCCCCCCAGCAAGGACGGCCTGACCATCCATGCCACCGACCAGCCATCGTCGTTTTCTTGCAAGCACACCACCGACCCCGGCTCAAAATCGACGGCACCGGCCTCCTCCGATCCCGTCGCCAACATCGATACCATGCGGTTCATAAACGGCAGATGCCCGACCACGATCACATCTTCGTCACGCGGCCAGGTCTGAATAGCCTCCATCAGGCGGTCCGTCGGATCGTTCGGCGCCAATCCACCGTCGGCTTCTTCGACCATATTGCCGGGACCAATCACCGACGCCAGCAGCAATGCCGTTTCCAGGGCGCGTTGCTTGCCCGAATGCAGGACACGCGCCGCCTTGACCCCGCTACGGGCCAGAAACGACGCCATCCGCTGACAATCCAGACGCCCCTTGTCACTTAACGGGCGCGCCGGATCGGCATCTTTCGCCACGGCATCTGCGTGCTGAACCAGATAAATTTTCATCAACGATGATTTTAACGGCTGTATCGGGAAAAGGAAGCTGCGAGACGACTGTTAAGCGGCCTTCAGGGCTGCCTTCATGGCACGTGCCGCGATCAGCTCGTCTGTGTCCTTGCCATCCACATGGTCGGGGTCTGCGGCCTGTGCGGCCTCGGCCTTTTCCAGGCGCTGGTCGACCATCACCGGATCGATATCCTTGATCAGGACCGCCATTTCGGCCAGCACCGTACAGCGCTCAGCCGTGATTTCAGCGATGCCGCCTTCGACGAACACCTGATCGGTGATCTTGTCTGCGGTATAGATATCAAGGGTTCCGGGGCGCACATTGGCGATCATCGGCGCATGTCCGGCAAGCACACCGAAATCGCCCTCGCCGCCGGGCACGACAACCATGTCGACAACCGTCGACAGCAACAGCTTTACCGGTGTCACAATGTCGAGTTCGATTTTATCGTCCATCGTTTAAGTGCCTCGCCTTTTAATAAGCTTACCTAAGCAGCTTTTTCGGCCATGTCCTTGGCCTTTTCGATCACCGCTTCGATGGTGCTAACCATGTAGAACGCGGCTTCCGGCAGGTGATCGTATTCACCTTCGATGATGCCCTTGAAGCCCTTGATGGTGTCTTCCAGCTTCACGAACACACCCGGGGTGCCCGTGAATACTTCGGCGACGTGGAACGGCTGGGAAAGGAAACGCTGAATTTTACGCGCACGTGCGACCGTCAGCTTGTCGTCTTCCGATAGTTCGTCCATGCCCAGAATGGCAATGATGTCCTGCAAGGACTTGTACGTCTGCAACACACGCTGAACTTCACGTGCCACATGATAGTGCTCTTCGCCGACAACACGCGGATCAAGCACACGAGACGTCGAGTCCAGAGGATCAACAGCAGGGTAAATGCCCAGTTCGGCGATTTGACGCGATAGCACCGTGGTCGCATCAAGGTGGGCGAACGATGTTGCAGGTGCCGGGTCGGTCAAGTCATCGGCAGGCACGTAAATGGCCTGCACCGACGTTACCGAGCCCTTATTGGTCGAGGTAATGCGTTCCTGCAGCGTTCCCATGTCGGTTGCCAGCGTCGGCTGATAACCAACGGCGGACGGAATACGGCCCAGCAGGGCCGAAACTTCGGAACCGGCCTGGGTAAAGCGGAAGATGTTATCCATAAAGAACAACACGTCCTGGCCTTCTTCGTCGCGGAAATATTCGGCCATGGAAAGACCGGACAGGGCGACCCGCGCGCGCGCACCCGGCGGCTCGTTCATCTGGCCATATACCAGCGAGACCTTGGAATTATCGCCATCCAGGTCGATAACGCCGGACTCAATCATTTCGTGATACAGGTCATTGCCTTCGCGGGTTCGCTCGCCAACACCGGCGAACACAGAACGCCCGCCGTGGCCTTTAACGATGTTGTTGATCAGCTCCATAATCAGAACCGTCTTGCCAACACCGGCACCACCAAACAAGCCGATCTTGCCGCCCTTGGCGTAGGGCGCCAGCAAATCGACAACCTTGATGCCGGTGGTCAGAATTTCTGTTTCCGTCGACTGATCGACAAATTCCGGGGCCGGACGGTGAATGGGATAGGTCATCTTGGCATCAATGGGACCGCGTTCATCGACCGGTTCGCCAATAACGTTAAGGATGCGACCCAGTGTTTCAGGCCCGACCGGAACCGAAATCGGCTCGCCCGTATCCGTCACTTCCTGGCCACGCACCAATCCGTCGGTACTTTCCATGGCGATGGTCCGGACCGTCTGTTCACCCAGATGCTGGGCGACTTCCAGAACCACCAGGGTCCCCTGGTTATCCAGATGCAGGGCGTTAAGGATATCAGGCAGTTCGCCATCGAAGCGAACATCAACGACCGCCCCGGTTACCTGCGTAATATTGCCAACATTGTTCTTGCTCATCTGTTCAGGCTCCTAAATGCCTTGGTCAAAGTTCTACAGTGCTTCCGCACCGGAAATAATTTCAATCAGTTCACTGGTAATAACGGCCTGTCGGGTCCGGTTATAGGTCATCGTCAGGTCGTCAAGCATATCGCCCGCATTGCGGGTTGCGTTATCCATCGCCGTCATCCGTGCGCCATGTTCCGATGCATTGCTTTCCAACAGGGCACGAAACATCTGCACCGACAGATTGCGCGGCAACAGGTCTTCGAGAATTTCTTCTTCCGACGGTTCCATCAGATACATCGCACCCTGATTGTCCGTCTCGGCATCATCGCCGGCATCATCGGGAACCGGGAACGGAATCAACTGCTGGACCATCATTTCCTGGCTAATCGCCGACTTGAAGCGGTTGAAGATGATCGTGCAGACATCAAATTCACCAGCTTCAAAACGCTCAATAAGGTCATGGGCTATATCACGCGCCGATGAAAACTCGACGCCGGTTTTGGTCAACCCTTCCAGGGTATCCACAATGGCGTCCGAGTAATCCCGGTTCAGGCCATCGCGACCCTTGCGTCCGACACACAACAACTTGACCGTCTTGCCATGGCCTTTCAGGTCGATGATCATATTGCGCGCTTCGCGGATGATAGAACCGTTAAAGCCGCCACACAGTCCCCTGTCCGCGGTAACCGCCACGATCATGTGAACGTCATCCTTGCCGTCGCCCGACAGCAACTTCGGGGCGCTTTCTATATCCGGCAGATTGGATACCAGTTCGCTGACCATACGCTGCATGCGTTCAGCATAGGGACGGCCCTGTTCAGCCGACGCCTGCGCCCGACGCAGCTTCGACGCCGCCACCATCTTCATGGCAGACGTGATCTTTCGCGTCGATTTGACGCTGGTGATCCGCAGTCTCAGGTCCTTCAGGTTAGCCATCGGCGATAAGGTCCGTTTCGTCTTTCAGGTCAGGCGCTGCTTTTAAGCAAACGTCTTGGAGAAGTTGTCGAGGAAGGCTTTCAGCTTTTCCTCAATCTCTTCGGTCAGGTCCAGTTCCGTGCGAATGGCATCCAGAATGTCAGATCCATTGGCGCGTACGTCATCCATCATCGCTTCTTCGTAACGGGTGACATCGTTGACTTCGATACCGTCGAGATAGCCGTTAACACCGGCATAAATAGCGACCACCTGCTGTTCCACCGGATAGGGGCTGAACTGGCCCTGTTTCAGGATTTCCGTCAAGCGTGCACCACGCGCCAACAGGCGTTGGGTCGACGCATCAAGATCGGATGCAAACTGCGAGAACGCGGCCATTTCACGATATTGGGCCAGTTCCAGCTTGATCGAACCGGACACCTTTTTCATCGCCTTGGTCTGGGCGGCAGAGCCAACACGCGACACCGAAATACCGACGTTCACAGCCGGGCGAATGCCTTGGTAGAACAATTCGGTTTCCAGGAAAATCTGACCGTCGGTGATGGAAATCACGTTGGTCGGAATATAAGCCGAAACGTCCGATGCCTGGGTTTCAATCACCGGCAACGCGGTCAGCGACCCAGAACCGTTGTCGTCGTTCAGCTTGGCGGCGCGTTCCAACAGGCGCGAATGCAGATAGAAAACGTCGCCCGGATAGGCTTCGCGTCCTGGCGGACGACGCAGCAACAGCGACATCTGGCGATAAGCGACGGCCTGTTTCGACAGATCATCATAAAAGATGACGGCGTGCATGCCGTTGTCGCGGAAATATTCGCCCATGGTGCAGCCCGTATAGGGTGCCAGAAACTGCAACGGGGCCGGTTCGGACGCGGTGGCGGCGACGACGATGGAATATTCCATGGCGCCCTGTTCTTCCAGCGTCTTGACGATTTGGGCAACGGTCGAACGCTTCTGACCGACGGCGACATAGATGCAGAACATCTTGTCTTTGTCTTCAGTGGCGGCGTCGTTGATGCTTTTCTGGTTGATGATGGTGTCGATGATAATCGCCGTTTTACCGGTCTGGCGGTCACCGATGATCAGTTCACGTTGGCCACGGCCAATGGGGATCAGGCTGTCGATGGCCTTAAGACCGGTCTGCATGGGCTCATGCACCGATTTCCGGGGAATAATGCCCGGGGCCTTGACGTCGACTCGGGAACGTTCGGCGCCTTCGATCGGGCCTTTGCCGTCGATCGGATTGCCAAGACCGTCAACGACGCGGCCCAGCAGGCCCTTGCCGACGGGAACATCGACAATTGCGCCGGTCCGTTTGACCGTATCGCCTTCGCGGATGCCTCGGTCATCGCCGAAAATAACGACGCCGACATTGTCGCTTTCCAGGTTCAGGGCCATGCCCTTGATACCACCCGGAAATTCGACCATTTCACCGGCCTGGACGTTATCCAGTCCATGTACGCGGGCGATACCATCGCCAACGGACAGAACCTGTCCGACCTCGGCGACTTCCGCCTCGGTACCAAAATTACTGATTTGTTCCTTGAGGATTGCGGAGATTTCCGCGGCCCGGATTTCCATTACCCATTCCCTATCATTGCCAGCCGCAACTGTTGCAGCTTGGATCGTAGCGACGAATCGACCATACGTGAGCCGACCTTGACTATCAGACCGCCGAGCAGTTCAGGCTCGACGACAGTGTTAACGGTGACACTGCTGCCGACCGCCTTTTTCAATTGTTCGGACAGGGTCTTGACTTGGCTGTCAGAAAGCTCTGTCGCCGAAGTGACATCGACGGTGGCCTCGCCACGATGACGGGCCATCATTTGACGGAACGACTCAATAATATCGTCCATGTCTGCCAGACGCCTGTTTTCGGAAACAACGCCAATAAAGTTACGAGTCAGGTCCTGCATGCCCGCCGCCTCGGCAACGGCAAGGACGGCTTTGCTTTTGTCTTCAACGGAAAATGCCGGCGATGCAAAAAGCCGACGTAAATCTTCGCTCTCGGCGATCATCGACGACAAGCCGTCCAGATCGCCAGAAATGGCATCCAGTTGCTTGTCGTTTTCGGCCGACTCAAACAGAGCAATGGCGTATCGCCCGGCCAGTCCGCTGGCGTCTGTTTTATCCGATGGCACCTGATTAAACCCTGAAAAATGAAACCGTAGTTTACATGCGTCGAATGCTTAAAAGCCAATAAAGAATTTCGCTTATTTCCCCCTCAATATTGGGGCGTTTTCTAACATACTCACGAACCCCATGCAAGCCGACTCCGCACCCGAATCTCATGGTTAAAAGTGGCTGTTTTCTGCGGCTTGTAGGCGGGGCATAAAATGCAATCACAGGGCGCATGTGCATCAATGCCTCAAGACAGGCGTCTCAGCACTTCCTGCAACAAAAAAACGGCGCTGGCGATAAAGCCTGCAATGGGCACCCACAGTGGATAAGTCCGCACGCCTTCGGGGCTTGGTTCACGCCATTTCAGCGATATCAGGGACAAATTGACCAGGCTAAAAACCGTCAATGCGATCATTGATGTCATCTCCGCCAGCGGTGCGATGCGGAACCCGAGCGCCAACACCAGCACACCGCCGACAATCAATGCCGTTGCGATCAGCGGGGTTTGGGTTGTTGGGTGGACCCTTGCCAGAAATTCCGGCACCCAGCCCATGGACGACATGCCATACAAAATCCGCGACGCCATGATGATCTGGATCAACGCCCCGTTAATAATCGCAAACATACCGATGGCGCTGATGACGCCCGATGGCATGGCCCCGGTATGCTCGACAATCATGGCCAGCGGGGCCTGGCTGGTGCTCAGCATATCCAGCGGCACGTTGGTGACGGCGGCCAGCGAGACACCGACATACAGCACAAGGGTAAAAACCAGCGTCAGGATAATCCCCAAGGGCAGGATGCGATGGGCATCCGTTGCTTCTTCGGCGACGCTGACAATGTCTTCGAAGCCCAGAAATGCATAGAACGCCAGCAGGGTTCCGGCGAAAATACCCGTCCACGCGCCCATATCTGCCGTCGGCACGAACTCCCGCCATCTCGACGGCAGGGTCTCGAAACCCTGCCAGCCGGAACCGATCACCAGAATCAGTCCGAATATCTCGACCGCCGTGATCAGGCCTGCGGCACCGACCGACTCATCGATCCCCCAGGCGACGATCAGGCCCAGCACACAGACCAGTCCGACAATCGCCACGGTCCGGGGAATCTCGACGAACTCCAGCACATAGCCCAAAAATCCATTGACCAGAGCGGCCGACGAAACGATGGCGCTGGCCACCACCAGCAAACCGACGATGATGCCCAGGGTCTTTGAATTAAGGCCTTTGTGCACATAAATGGCGGGACCGGCGCTTTTCGGGAAGCGGTCGACCATTTCGGCAAACGACAGGGCGGTGAAGGAAACCAGCGCCAGCGCCAGCGTGAACGCCACCGGCGTCAGCAGTCCGGCCTTGCCGACGACTTCACCCAGCAGGGCATAAATCCCGGCACCGATGGTCACTCCCAGTCCGTACAGAACGATATGGGTCAGCGACAGGCTGCGTCTCAGTTTTGGTGTCTCGCTCATGGCTTCAGTCTACAGGAAACTATAGGGATCGACATCGACTTGAATTCGGACATTTCCGGGCGGCTTATAGTGGCCGAGCCAACGATGTAGGTATTTCTGCATATTTTCCGCTTTCGGAGCACGAACCAAAAAACGACGCCGATGACGCCCTCTAACCATAGCCAGCGGCGCCGGCGCTGGCCCCAACACCAAAAGGCCTTCTTGACGGGGTGCGTCGCGCCCTAAATCCATCGCCACACGGTCGACCTGGGCAGCGTTCTTGCCCGACACCACCACCGCGGCCAGCCTTGCAAACGGCGGCATTTTGGCCTCACGTCGGGCCTTCGTCTCGGTCTCAACGAAGCCTTCCCTGCCACCCGAAACGAGGGCCTGCATCACTGGATGTTCCGGCATATGAGTCTGGATCAACACCCGGCCCGGACGTTCCGCACGACCGGCACGACCGGCAACCTGGTAAAGCAACTGGAAGGTTCGTTCGGCGGCGCGCAAATCACCACCACTGAGACCGAGGTCGCCATCAACCACCCCGACCAGAGTCAGCATCGGGAAGTGATAGCCCTTGGCGACAATTTGGGTGCCGATAATCAGGTCGACTTCGTGCTCTTCGATACGTCGCACCAGATCGGCTGCCGCCTTTGGCCCCGAAATACTGTCGCTGGTCGCAATATCGGCGCGGATATTGGGGAACAGTTCGGCCACTTCTTCCGCCAAGCGTTCGACGCCCGGACCGCAGGCGGCAAAGTTCCCTTCGTTCTCGCACGACGGGCACACCGTTGGCGTCGAGGTGTTAAAGCCGCAATGATGACAAACCAGACGCCCCCGCTTGTTGTCCCGCCGATGTTCGACCAGCCAGGCCGTACAGTTCGGACACTGGAACCGGTGACCACAGGTTCGGCACAAGGTCAGCGGCGCATAGCCCCGACGGTTCAAAAACAACATCGCCTGCTCGCCGGCAGCGATGGTCTTCGTGATTTCATCAACAAGAACCGGCGATAGCCAATGCGTGGAAGCCGGGGCAGCGGTGCGCAAGTCGACCAGACTGACATCAGGCAGTTCGGCCCCGCCGTGACGGTCAGCAAGATGCAGCGATCGATAGCGGCCTTCATCGACATTGACCACCGTTTCAAGGGATGGCGTCGCCGAACAGAGCACGATTGGGAAGTCCCCGAGACTGGACCGAACGACGGCCATGTCGCGAGCATTGTAGATAACGCCTTCTTCCTGTTTGAAGGCGCTTTCGTGTTCTTCATCGGCGACAATCAGGCCCAAATCGACAAACGGTAGAAATAGCGCCGAACGCGCACCAACAACGACCCCGGCCCGGCCTTCTGCAATGGCCCGCCAGTTGCGACGGCGCACAGACGGCGTCAAATCCGAATGCCATTCCAGCGGCGGCGCACCAAAGCGTTCTTCGAACCGCGCCAACCATTGTGCGCTCAGCGCAATTTCCGGCAACAGCACCAACACCTGTTTGCCCCGTTTCAGGGCCTCGGCAACAGCCTGAAAGTAAACCTCTGTCTTGCCCGAACCGGGCACGCCATCCAACAGGGTCACGTCGTAGCCATCGTCGGCGACCGCCTTGACCAACACCCCGGCAGCATCGGATTGAGACCCTGACAATTCCGGCCCGGGGCTTTTCCAGTCAGGCCCCGAAACATCGTCTTGAACCATCAGTTCAACCGGCACCAGCGCCCCGGCCTTGATCAGGCCACTGACGACAGACACCCCAACAGCGGCCTCGCGCGCCAAGTCCGCCTGAATAAGAGGCGGGCCATCGGCCAGCACGTCGAAAACACGTTGGCGAGCAGCGGTTTTCTTAAGCTCTGGCATGCCAGAGGCTAAACGATAGGCGACCACCGGTTTTGGAGGTTCCAGCGCATCGGGAACGCTCATCGCCATTTTCAACACTGCGCCCGGAGCCGACAGGGTATAAGCTGCGACCCAGTCGATAAATTGACGCTGAACATCCGGCATTGATGGAGCGTCCAGCCGCTCAAACACATCTTTTATCTTTTCCGGTGCGACATCGCCGTCGCCTTTTCCCCAGACCACGCCGAGGGACGTACGACGCCCCAATGGCACGCGGACGAAATCGCCAGGATTGAGCGTCATACCATCAGGCACCCGATAATCGTATGCAGCGCCCTGCCCCGCACCCAGTGGTCCGCCCAGCGGCAGCGGCAGCAGCACGGCGACATGCTCACCCGACGACATATATGGAGAATTGGCAGCAGACTCGACCATGCGGTACACTTTAGGCGATTCGCAATCACGACAGGATTGGAAACTCTTCATGGGTGGACACAAGAACGATGCCTCGGTCGAAGATACGGACGCTCTGACGGACGATAAAATCACCGAATACCTCGCTAACAACCCCGATTTCCTTGCCCGCAACCCGGAAATCGTAAAGTCCCTGACCGCGCCGTCGCGCTGGGACGGCGATGGTGTTGCCGACATGCAAAAATTCATGTTGGAGCAGTTGCGCGGTGAAATCGACAATCTGCGCGACTGTGCACAGGACGTTATTGAAACCAGTCGCACCAATATGTCGATACAAACCCGTGTCCATACGGCGGTGCTGGCGTTGTTATCGGCGGACGGTTTCGCAGATACGGTCAAGGTCGTTACCGACGATTTGCCGTTGTTGCTTGATATCGATGTCGCCGTTGTCGGTTTCGAGCCGCCCGACGACCGCAGCGACCCCAAGGCGGCGAAGTTCATGTTATCGGACATCAATCGTTTGAGCCTTGGCGATGTCGAGCGTTTTGTCGGCATCGACCAGGATGTCTTGCTGCTGCGCGAGGTCTTCGATGATGACAGTATCTTCGGGGAAGGTGCCGGACTGGTTCATTCCGCCGCATTAGCGCGCCTGCGCCCCGGCAACCAGACGCCGCCTGGAATGGTGGCGCTGGGATCTCGTGGAAATGTTTTCTATCCCGGTCAGGGTACCGAGTTGATTAGTTTCCTGGCCCGCGTGTTGGAGCGCTGTTTCGACAGATGGCAGACAACGGATTAATTCACTTTAATGCGGAACCCGCCGTACTCGCCGCCATTTCGGGCTGGCAAAACTGGCTCGCCCACGAACGACGCACATCCAAACATACACTTGACGCCTATGGTCGGGACCTGTCGTCGTTTCTGAAGTTCATCACCGAACATCTGGGTTATGCCCCCGGCCTGAATGACCTGGAAGACCTGAAGGTATCTGATTTCAGAAGCTTTCTGGCGCGACGCACGGCCGATGGGCTTGGGCGGTCGTCGCTGGCGCGCACCTTGTCGACATTGCGTAATTTCTTTCGATTTCTGGAGCGCGCGGAGCTGCTGCAGAACGCCGCCATTTCAGCCGTGCAAACCCCGAAAGTGCCAAAATCGGTGCCCAAGGCACTGACCCGGGAAGACGCGCTGGAAGCCGTTGATGCCATTGGCGACCTGGCCATTGAGGACTGGACGGGAAAACGCGACATCGCCCTGATGACCTTGTTGTATGGCTGCGGTTTGAGGCTTGGCGAGGCGTTGGCCCTGAACCGTGAGCAAGCAACGGAAATCACGCCGGGCGGAGTCTTGCGCATTACCGGCAAAGGCGACAAGCAACGGATTATTCCGGTACTGGATGTCGTGGCCGCGGCCGTCAGTGATTATCTTGGTGCCTGTCCCCACACCCCCGGCAATGACGGACCCCTGTTCGTCGGGCTGCGTGGCAAGCGGCTGAATCCGGCAGTTTTTCAGAAACAAGTGCGGCGTCTTCGCGCCCTGTTGGGCCTGCCTGACAGCGCCACCCCACACGCGCTCCGCCACAGCTTTGCCACCCATCTGCTGGGCGGCGGCGGCGATTTGCGCACCATTCAGGAATTACTTGGTCATGCTTCGTTATCAACGACCCAGCGCTATACAGACGTCGATTCCGAACAACTGACCGCCGTTTACCGGGATGCTCATCCCAGAGCCAGAGTGCGGACTCACGAATCAGAATAGACGCACGAATAAGACGTGCGCCTATAATACTACAGAATTACCATCGCCTGCCTCTATACTCCCGCCGGATGAAAAGGGAGGTATTCATTATGAAAAAGTTTTTCTTGGCGGCCATGCTGGTCGTCTTCACTGTCGCTGCTACCGGCGCTAACGCCGCCAGCGACCCCAAGTACAAACCGTTCGTCTTGGCATCGAAAGCTGCCGGAGATAAAGCCGCTACCGTCGCCGACGTCTCGGCGAAACTGAAGAGCGCCGGTCTGGATATTGTCGGCACCCATTCGCCGTATCCGTCGACGACCATCCTGGTCGTTACCAACGACGCAATGAAAATGGCCGCCGCTAAATCCAAGCATGGTGGTTTCGGTGCCGCACAGCGCGTATCAATCACCGAGCATAACGGTGAAGTTCAGGTTGCCTACACCAATCCGCGTTACATGGCCGGTTCCTATCGCATGAACACCGACCTTGGCTTTGCCGCCGATACAATGGAAAAGGCGCTGGGCAAGGTTGAAGAGTACGGCATGAAGTCAGGCATGGATGACGATGATCTGCGTGATTATCACTACATGATGGGCATGGAGTACTTCACCGACCCGCATTACCTGTCGCGTTATAAAAATTACAACGACGCCATCGCAGCCGTTGAAAAAGGTCTGGCAGCAGGCACTATGGGTGTCAGCAAGGTCTACCGCATCGATCTGCCGGGCAAGGATGAGTCCCTGTTCGGCGTCGCTTTGAATGGAGCGAGCGATGCTGTCGGTCAGGCAAACGACGCCTACCTGATGAGCGAAATTGACTTCAAAGACGTTCGGTCGTCCGCTCACCTGCCGTACGAAATTCTGGTTGCCGGGAAAAAGGTTTATTCCCTGTCGGCCCGTTTCCGTATTGCCCAAAGTTTCCCGGACCTGTCGATGATGGGAGACAACAGCTTCATGAACATCATGGACAGCCCCAACGACATCAAGGCGGCCCTGAAAGCCGTTGCCGGCGATCACTGGGAAAAGCTGGACTAATACCAGCGACACCAATCGCTTAAATTAAAGTGGCGCGGTCCCTTAAACGGGGTCGCGCCGTTTTCTATTGGCCCAGAACAAGGCCAGCGGCCCCAGCGCCACGACGAGCCCGGTAACGGCAAAGGCCATGCCCCAGGGCAGCGTTGACGACACATCCCCATCACCGGAATCAAGCACCATGCCAAACACCAGTGGACCCAGGAACGCCCCGGTAAACCCGATGCACGAATGAACCGCCATGGTCGCACCGCGATAGCCCTTTGGTGCGGCAGCAACGACACCAGACGTAATCGAGGCCGAGTCCGCAGTCACCGTTATGCCGTACACAACGAAGGCTGCGCCTAGCACCCACATGGGCACCGAGCCTGCCATGAAACCAACGATGCAAGACAGCCCGGCGGATGCCAGCATGATGATGCGGATAACGCGGTTGCGTCCGAATTTCGTCGATAATTCGTTGCCAATAACGCTGGACGGCAGACCCAGCAACGTCACCATGGTTGCCATCGCCGTGGCGCTGACGGCCCAGTCATTGTCAGGGCGCAGGGTTCCCGCGAAAACGAAATAGGCGACCATCCACGAGCGCAGATTGAACAGTTCGAAATTGTGAGCAGCGTAGGCATAGACATAACCCATGGCGCGGCGGCATTGCAGCACCGGGCGAAAGTCGAGCAAATGACTGTCGGGTCTCTCGTGACCCATCGGCATTTCCCTTGGCAACACCGGTGCGGTTAGGACCATCGCCAGCAACGGCCCTGCGGCTGATACAGCTGCCGCCCAACGCCAGTCGAGGGCATCGGAAATTTCACCGGAAAGCAAGAATGACAATGCCGCACCGATGGAAAAACTTGCCGTGTAAAAAGCGATGGCGCGGCTTTGGGTCGGGCCTTCGATATTGTCGCTGAGGATTTTCAGACCCGGCATATAGGTTCCGGCCAGTCCGACCCCGATCAGGGCGCGAAACAACAATGCCGTCCAGAAGCCTTCGGCCAGTATCGCAAAACCGATACACGCCAATCCGCTTAATCCCATGGAAAAGAAATAGACCCGTTTCGCCGGCACCCGGTCGGTCAGGCTAGCCAGCACCGGCACCGACAGCAGGTATCCACCATACAGAATGCCGTTAATCCAACCTGCTTCGGTATTGCTCAAACGCCATTCATTGATGAAACCCGGAAGCAGTGCCGGAAACACGGAAAATCCGGTCATACCGACAACCTCGGCAAGACATAATAAAATTGTCAGCAACAGTGGTGACGCGATGGCAGGCATCAGTTATGTGAAGGCCGGACCCTAGGCCTTGATCCAGTCCCAGGCGGCGTCACGGTTCTGAATTTCGAAGAACCGAACTTCTGAACGCATCAACAGGTCCATGGCCTTGGCCGCCGTTTCTTCCCATGTCCTGTCGCCAACGATGGCCATTTTTTCGAAATGATGCCAATGGGTCATACCGAAAGTGAAGTCATCCCATGCGGCCAGCAAATCCCAGCCTTCAAACCCTTCCAGATCAACCAGCAGCCGGATGCGTCTGTGCTCGACTATCCGTTCTTCCAGTTTCGGCATCAGGTCTGCGTAATCGGCATCGGTTAACGTGCCCGTGGCACGAATTCCAACAATCTTGCCTTCACTTTGGGGAAGCACTTCGAACATGGGGGCTGCTCCTTCGTTCCCTTCGGTTACACTTTACATATGTATGGCGCGCGCGCCCACAGCAAGGGCCGCCTCTTTGACCGCTTCCGACAGGCCGGGGTGGGCATGACATGTGCGGGCTATATCTTCAGCTGAGCCGCCAAACTCCATGACCGAGACCGCTTCTTGTATCAGATCACCGGCGGCCGGTCCGACGATATGAACACCAAGCACCTTGTCGGTTCCGGCATCAGCCAGGACTTTAACGAAGCCTTCGCTGTCGGCGATGCAGCGGGCCCTGGAATTGGCGCTAAACGGAAACTTTCCAACCGTATAGGCAGTGCCGTCTTCTTTCAGTTGCTCTTCGGTCTTGCCCAGTGTCGCGACCTCTGGCCAGGTGTAGACAACACCCGGAATGGCGTCATAGTTCACGTGTCCAGATTGACCGGCAATCAGCTCGGCGACGGCGACACCTTCTTCTTCCGCCTTGTGGGCCAACATCGCCCCGCCGATAACATCGCCAATAGCGTAGATGCCGGGAACGTTGGTCTGGAAATCATGGTCAACTGTAATAAAGCCGCGGTCATCCATGGCAACCCCGACCGTATCAAGCCCCAGACCATCGGTGTAGGGACGCCGCCCTATGGCGACGAGAACCACATCAGCCTTCACCTCTTCTGCATTTCCGCCATCGCGAGGCTCGACGGAAAGCGTGACACCGTCCTTGGCTGTCTTTGCCGAAGCGACCTTGGTTTTCAATTTGAATTTTATGCCCTGCTTTTTCAGCGTCCGGGTCATTTGCTTGACCACTTCGGCGTCCATGCCGGGAAGAATGTTGTCGAGGAATTCAACCACCGTGACGGTTGCACCGAGACGCCGCCAGACCGAACCCAGTTCAAGGCCGATAACGCCACCGCCAACGACAACCATGGAACGGGGCACTTTCTTTAACGCCAGCGCACCGGTCGAAGAAACGATTTTCTTCTCGTCAATATCGGCACCGGGCAACGGAGCAACATCAGATCCGGTGGCAATGATGATGCTTTCGGTTTTTAAAATCTGTTTCTTTCCGTCTTCGGGCGTGACCCCGACGCTATCGGCGGAAATGATCGTGCCTTCGCCGACGATGTAATCGATTTTGTTTTTCTTGAACAGGAACTCAATTCCCTTGGTCAGATCTTCGACAACCTTTTCCTTGCGCCCCATCATGGTCTTTAAATCGACAGTCACCTTTCCGGTTTTGACCCCGTGGGCAGCAAATTCATGGGATGCAGATTCGTAATGATGGGAAGACTGCAACAATGCCTTCGATGGAATACAGCCGACATTCAGGCAAGTGCCGCCAAGGGCACCGCGTTTTTCCACGCAGGCTACCTTCAGGCCCAGTTGCGCGGCGCGGATGGCACCGACGTATCCGCCCGGCCCGCCACCAACAATTATTACGTCATAGGGGTCGCTCATATTTTTCTATGTCCTTTAGGTGTCCAGCATGATGCGTTGCGGGTCTTCGATGCATTGTTTGACGCGGACCAGAAATGACACCGCTTCGCGTCCATCGACAATGCGATGGTCATAAGACAACGCCAGATACATCATCGGTCGCGCCTCGATAGAGCCGTCGGGCATAACAACGGCGCGTTGCACAATGTTGTGCATGCCGAGAATTCCCGACTGCGGTGGATTAAGGATGGGTGTCGACAGCATGGAGCCGAAAATACCACCGTTAGTGACGGTGAAGGAGCCACCCTGCATTTCATCCATAGTCAATTTGCCGTCCCGCGCCCTGCGTCCGAAATCGGCAATGCCTGCTTCAATCCCGGCGAAACTCTGGGTATCGCAATCGCGCAATACCGGCACCACCAGACCTTGGGGAGAGCCAACGGCAACGCCGATGTCGTAGTAGTTCTTGTAGATGATGTCATCGCCGCTGATTTCCGCATTAACGGCCGGGAACTCTCGCAAGGCAACGACGCAGGCCTTCACAAAGACCGACATGAAGCCAACCTTGACGCCATGTTTTTTCTCGAAGGCCTCTTTGTATTTGCCGCGCATGGCCATGACCTCGGTCATGTCGACCTCGTTAAAGGTGGTCAACATGGCCGCCGTATTCTGTGCTTCCTTGAGGCGTGATGCGACCATCTTGCGCAATCGTGTCATGCGGACCTTTTCCTCGCGTGGACCAACCGGACGCGGCGGATATTGCTCAGCCGTCGGTGCCGGAGCCGCCGGTGCGGGCGCTGGCGCTGGGGCCGGTGCAGGTGCCGGAGCAGAAGATTGTGCGGCATTGCCTTCGAGATAAGCCAATACGTCGCCCTTAACCAGCCGTCCATCCTTGCCGGTGGCGGGAATTGCTGAGGCATCCAGATTGTTTTCCTCGACAAGCTTGCGCACCGCCGGTGACAACGCTGTTGCAACGGATGCTGCCGCGGGCACTGTTGCAGCGGGTGCTGGTGCTGCCGGAGCTGGTGCGGGTTCTGGTTCTGGTGCGGGTGCTGGTGCTGGCGCTGCTTTTGGTGCCGCCGCCGCTGCTCCGGCACCTTCTTCGATAGACCCCAGCAAGGCGCCGACTTCGACATCGGTGCCTTCTTCTGAGTCAATACTGCTCAGGGTTCCAGCAACAGGTGCGTTGACTTCCAGAGTCACTTTGTCAGTTTCAAGCTCGACCAGTGGCTCGTCGGCCGCGACCGCGTCGCCAACCGCCTTCATCCACTTCGCCACCGTCGCTTCGGACACGGATTCACCCAGTGTCGGTACTTTTATCTCCGTCGCCATGCTGTCCTCACTGTCATTCTTGATGTCTGAAAAAGTTCAAAACAATCATTCACATTAATATCCGCTTCTGACGAAAGGCTGCGGAATGTCTTCTATTTTTCCACTCAGCGCGCGCTCGACCAGTTCCGCCTGCTCTGCCACATGAACCTTGTTGTTTCCGGTCGCCGGCGATGCAGCTGCCTTTCGCCCGACGTATACGGGACGCTTGTTGACCCCGTCCAGTTTGTCGAACATCGCCTGCAGGCGTGGATAAACAAAGAACCAACCGCCCATATTGGCCGGCTCTTCCTGACACCACAGAACCTCGGCATTCGGATACCGGGACAGCTGCTGATATAACGTCTTGCGTGGCCACGGGTAAAACTGTTCCAGGCGAACAAGGGCGACGTCTTTAATGTCGCCGTCGCGCCGGGCTTGAAGCAAGTCGTAATAGACCTTGCCCGAACACAGGACGACGCGCCGGACGTCCTTGTCCAAAACCAGTCGGTCGGTTTCCGGCAGTACCCTGCGGAAGCGAGTATCAGGCCCCATTTCGCCCAGTTTCGAGACCACCAGTTTATGACGCAGCAACGATTTCGGTGCCATCACAATCATCGGCTTGCGGAAATTGCGACGCACCTGTCGGCGCAGCGCATGGAAATAGTTGGCGGGCGTGGTGATGTTGACGGCCTGGATATTGTCTTCGGCGCACAGTTGCAGGAAGCGTTCCGGTCGTGCCGATGAATGTTCTGGGCCCTGGCCTTCGAAGCCATGGGGCAACAGCATGACGATGCCAGACATGCGCAGCCATTTGGTTTCGCCAGATACAATGAATTGGTCGATAATAACCTGTGCGCCGTTGGCGAAGTCGCCAAACTGAGCTTCCCACAAGACCAACGTATGCGGGTCGGCAAGCGAGTATCCATACTCGAACCCAAGCACACCTGCTTCCGACAGGGGGCTGTCCATAACCTCGAAGCCCGCCTGACCGTCGCGGATATAGCTCAACGGGAAATAGCGGTTTTCGTTGACCTGATCGATCAACACACAATGACGATGCGAAAACGTGCCGCGACCGGAATCTTGTCCAGACAGCCTGACGCCTGTGCCTTCGACCATCAGCGTACCAAAGGCCAGCGCCTCGGCCGTCGCCCAATCGATACCGGCACCGGTTTCGATCATTTTGCGTTTGTTTCTCAGTTGTCGGGCAATCTTGCTGTTGATCTCGAAATTCTCGGGCTCGGCGGAAATCGCCATACCGACCTCGTTCAACAGTTCCATTGAAACCGATGTATCGTCGTCGTGAAGTTCTTCGTCTTCTATTAACTGCGCGAGGCCACTCCATTTACCTTCCAGCCAGTCGGCCTTGTTCGGCTTGTAGCTGCTTGAGGCCTGAAATTCCTTTTCAAGGTAGGCATCAAAATCATTGTCGATATCGTCTGCCTCGCCCTCGTTAAAGACGCCTTCCGATAACAACTTCCGGGCATAGATCTGACGTGTCGTCGGATGCTTGGCGATGGCCTTGTACATAATCGGCTGGGTGAACATCGGCTCGTCGCCTTCGTTATGGCCATGGCGGCGATAACAGAACATGTCGATGATCACGTCACGACCAAATTCATGACGAAATTCCGCCGCGATACGGGCGACGTGAACGACGGCTTCCGGGTCATCGCCGTTGACGTGGAAAATCGGTGCCTGAATGCCCTTGGCCACATCCGACGGATAGGGTGAGGAGCGTGATTTGCTGGGTGCTGTGGTGAAACCGATCTGATTGTTGACAATGAAATGAATGGTGCCGCCAGTCCGATAGCCCCGCAGTTGTGACAGGTCGAGAGCTTCGGGGACCAGCCCCTGGCCTGCAAACGCCGCATCACCATGCATCAACAGACCCATAACCGAATTTCGAGTTTCATCGCCATACTGATGCTGCTTCGCCCGGACCTTGCCCAGTACCACCGTATTGACGGCTTCCAGATGCGACGGGTTCGCGGTCAAAGACAGATGTACCTTGTGCTCATCGAACACCCGGTCGGCCGAGGTGCCGAGGTGATATTTAACATCGCCCGACCCCATGATGTCGTCGGGCTTCGATGAAATTCCCTGAAATTCCGAGAACATGGCGATGTAGGGCTTTGCCATGATTGATGCCAGCACGTTGAGACGTCCGCGATGCGGCATACCCAGCACCACTTCCTTGACACCCAGTTGTCCGCCGCGCTTCAGAATTTGTTCCAGTGCCGCGATCAGGCTTTCACCGCCATCAAGCCCGAAGCGCTTGGTGCCGGTATATTTCTTGTCGAGAAATTTCTCGAAGCCTTCAGCCTCGACTAGACGCTGATAAATGAAACGCTTCCCCTTGAAGGTGAACTGCGTCTGGTTGCGGATCCCCTCTATCCGGCGCTGAATCCACGACCGTTCCTCGGGGTCCTGCATGTGCATGAATTCGACGCCAATGGAACTGCAATAGGTTTCCTTCAGGACCTGAAGAATTTCGCGTGCCGTCGCCGTTTCCAGGCCGAGCACATTATTGATGAAGATCGGCCGGTCCATATCGGTTTCCTTGAAACCGTATGTCTTCGGATCCAGCTCCGGATGATAGGCGTTGCCTTCAATCCCTAAGGGATCAAAGTTGGCGATCAAATGGCCACGCACCCGATAAACGCGGACCATCATCAGGGCGCTGATCGAATCCAGCGTTGCCTGACGAACACTGTTAGCATCGGCGCGGCCTTCCAGTCCATTGGACATGGTCGGCAGCCTGCCGCCCATCATTGCCGCGGCTGAACTGTCTCCCCGGTGCGGAGCGGCCTGAATGTCTTCGGCAGCCGTGTCGCCCTTGCGACCAATGACGCCGGATTCCGACGGCGACCAACTGGCACCGCCCAAATCACCCAGCACATCGCGGGCGTCGTCTTCGAGACCGTTAAAGAAACTGAGCCAGCTTTGGTCGACGGAGTTAGGCTCGTCCAGGAACCGGGCATACATCTCTGCGATATAGGTCGCGTTGGTGCCGGACAGGAATGTGTCGATTATGGATGCCATCAGTCTCTCTCTGCCCAGATGCCGAAAAGCGTCGGCCTAATTCACATATGTTACTTGCCCAACGCCTTTAACATGGTGCTACCGATGGCAGCGGGCGAGTCCGCAACATGAATACCGGCGCTCTTTAACGCCTCGACCTTGTCCGCCGCAGTCCCTTTGCCGCCCGAAATAATCGCACCTGCATGGCCCATGCGACGACCTGGCGGGGCCGTCATTCCAGCAATGAAGCTGACGACTGGCTTTTTGGTTTTCGACTGCTTGATAAACTCGGCGGCTTCTTCTTCTGCCGTACCGCCAATTTCACCAATCATGACAATTTGTTCGGTTTCGTCGTCGGCAAGGAACATTTCCAGACAATCAACAAAGTTGGTGCCGTTGACCGGGTCACCGCCGATGCCGATGCAGGTTGTTTGACCAAGCCCAGCTGCCGTTGTCTGGGCAACCGCTTCGTAGGTCAGGGTGCCGGAACGCGAAACAATGCCGACAGACCCGCGCACATGAATGTGGCCTGGCATGATACCAATCTTGCATTCACCAGGCGTAATTACGCCGGGGCAATTCGGCCCGACAAGACGTGACGATGAACCTTCCAGCGCACGTTTGACACGGACCATATCGAGCACCGGAATGCCTTCTGTAATACAGACCACCAGCGGTATTTCCGCATCAAGGGCTTCGACAATAGCATCGCCCGCGAACGGCGGCGGCACATAAATAACTGTGGCGTTCGCCCCGGTGCCGGAAACGGCATCGGCGACGGTATCGAAGACCGGCAAGTCAAGATGGGTCGTGCCACCCTTGCCCGGCGTCACTCCGCCGACCATTTGCGTGCCATACGCTATCGCCTGCTCGCTGTGAAAGGTGCCTTGAGCTCCGGTGAAGCCCTGGCAAATAACTTTTGTATCTGAACCGACAAGGACAGCCATTTTTTTAAGCCTCCTTCACGGCTTTAACGATTTTCTCGGCCGCATCGGCCAAATCGTCTGCGGATACGATGGCAAGGCCCGATGCCCCGAGTATTTCCTTGCCCAGTTCAACATTGGTGCCTTCCAGTCGCACCACCAGCGGAACGCTGAGGCTGATTTCCTTGGCCGCAGCGACGACACCCTCGGCGATGACGTCACATCGCATGATGCCGCCAAAGATATTCACCAGAATGCCTTCGACGTTGGAATCCGATAAAATCAGTTTGAACGCGGTGGTCACACGTTCCTTGGTCGCGCCACCACCAACATCCAGGAAATTGGCCGGGTCGCCGCCATACAATTTGATAATATCCATGGTCGACATGGCCAGTCCGGCACCGTTGACCATGCAGCCGATATTGCCATCAAGCTTGATGTAATTCAGTTCATGGCGGGCGGCTTCCAGTTCTGCCGGGTCTTCTTCATCTTCGTCGCGCAGTTCCTCGATGTCCTTGTGACGGAACAGGGCGTTGTCGTCGAAATTCATCTTGGCATCCAGCGCGATAATCTCGCCGCTGCCGGTAACGACCAGCGGATTGACCTCGACAAGACTGGCATCCAGTTTGATAAAAGCATCATACAGCGCCAGCATGAATTTCACCGCCGAGTTAACCTGCTTACCTTCCAGCTTCAATCCGAAGGCCAACTGCCGGGCATGATACGGCAGCATGCCGGTCGCCGGGTCGATTGAAACCTTGAGAATTTTTTCTGGAGTCTTTTCGGCAACATCTTCGATGTCCATGCCGCCTTCGGTCGATGCCATCAGGGTAATGCGTGACGTCGTACGGTCAATCAGGACACTCAGATACAACTCACGGGCAATATCGCAGCCTTCTTCGATGTAGACGCGCTTCACTTCCTTGCCCGCAGTACCGGTTTGTTTGGTGACCAGCACATGCCCCAGCATATCGCTGACGCTTTCCTTGACCTCGTCAATGGATTTCACCACACGCACGCCACCCGCACCATCCGGGTTATTTGCGAAACGACCGGCACCACGACCACCGGCATGAATTTGCGATTTAACAACCCATATGGGGCCGCCTAAATCCTTGGCAACGCTTTCTGCTTCAGGCGGTGTATAGGCAACACCACCACGCGGAACCGCTACGCCAAAACCGGCAAGCAGTTGCTTGGCCTGGTATTCATGGATATTCATCCATTCTCCCTTTCGCACCCCCCGGTGATAGTCACCGCGTCAGGGCCGGATTGCCCAGACGCGAACCTTCCTTAGGCCAAGGTCTTACTTGCGACCCTTCTTCGCCGCCTTTTTCTTTTTAGCGGGGGCTTTCTTCTTGGCAGCTGCTTTTTTCTTCGGTGCAGCTTTCTTCTTGGCGGCGGCCTTTTTCTTCGCAGGTGCCTTCCTTTTGGCCGGAGCTTTTTTCACTGCCTTTTTCTTGGCGGCGGCCTTTTTCTTCGGTGCAGCTTTCTTCTTTGCTGCGGCCTTCTTCTTGGCAGGAGCCTTTTTCACGGCTTTCTTTTTGGCAGCAACTTTCTTCTTCGGCGCAGCTTTCTTTTTAGCGGCTACTTTTTTCTTTGCGGGTGCCTTCTTTTTCGCAGGTGCTTTCTTCGCAGCTTTTTTCTTGGCAGGGGCTTTTTTAGCCGCCGCTTTCTTCACAACTTTCTTCTTCGGCGCGGCCTTCTTCTTTTTCGCTGCCGTTTTCTTCTTCGCTGTAGCCATTTTAGTCTTCTCCTTTTTTGCTGCCGCCCGGGCTTCCCGGATGGCTTTTGCCTTTAATCTCTGGATGGTTCTAATAAGTTTTTTAACGGCCCTGACTGATTTGTTAAAGCCAGCCCGGTCTTCTTTATCAAGTTTGATTTCAACGATGCGCTCAACACCTCTGGCCCCGATGACACAGGGAGCGCCCACATACAAACCCTTAACACCGTACTCTCCATTTAAATGGACAGCACACGGCAGCACGCGCTTTTTATCTTTGAGGTAGGATTCCGCCATCTGAATGGCGGCGCTGGCCGGGGCATAAAAAGCCGAACCGGTTTTTAAAAGACCGACAATTTCGGCACCGCCGTCGCGGGTTCTTTGCACAATTTCGTCGATGCGTTTTTTCGTCGTCCATTTCATCTTCACCAGGTCCGGCAACGGAATACCGGCGACGGTGGAATAACGCACCAGCGGCACCATGGTGTCGCCATGCCCACCAAGAACGAAGGCGGTGACGTCTTCGATAGAAACATTGAATTCTTCGGCCAGGAAATATCGGAAGCGCGCGGAATCAAGAACACCGGCCATGCCGACAACCTTGTGCTTGGGCAATCCCGAAGCTTCGCGCAGCGCCCAGACCATGGCGTCCAACGGATTGGTAACGCAAATAACAAACGCGTTCGGGCAGTTTTCCTTAATCCCCTTGCCGACCGATTCCATCACCGATGTATTGATGCCAAGCAAGTCGTCCCGGCTCATGCCCGGCTTGCGTGGAATGCCCGCGGTAACAATGACAACATCGGCACCGCGAATACCGGCATAACTTGAAACGCCCTTAAGGCGGGAATCAAAATCTTCAATCGGAGATGATTGTGCGAGGTCGAGCGCCTTGCCTTTCGGAGTACCCTTGACGACGTCAAACATGATGATGTCGCCGAGTTCTTTTAAGCCAGCCAGATGTGCAAGTGTGCCACCAATATTGCCAGCGCCGATCAAAGCAATCTTGTTACGTGCCATGAAGTCTTGTCCTCCCGAGTCTTCCCCATGTACCAACAAGAAGCGTCGCACCAAAATTCCGATATTGCAACGGCTTAAATAGGTTTTCCCGTTCGGAGTTTTATCGCACCCATTCAGGAGACATCTAGATCGAGTCCGATATCGACTGCCGGAGCCGATTGGGTAATGCGCCCGACCGAGATGAAGTTGACTCCGGTTTCGGCAATTGCACGAATATTTTTCAAGCTGACACCGCCCGATGCTTCCAGTTTTGCGCGACCCTTATTGATCTCGACAGCGCGGCGCAATCGTCGGGGATTCATGTTGTCGAGCAGTATCCTTTCGGCCCCTGCGTCCAGTGCCTGGCGAACTTGTGCGATGGTATCGCACTCGACTTCGACACCCAGCTTTGTTCCTGCCCGGGCGCGACGTACGGCCTCGGCAACACTGCCGACAACGGCGATGTGATTGTCTTTAATCAGCACCGCATCATCAAGCCGCACGCGATGATTTTCTGCGCCGCCCATGCGGGTTGCGTATTTCGATAATGTTCGCAGACCCGGCGTCGTCTTGCGAGTATCCAGCAACACGGCATCGGTGCCATCGATGGCGTCAACATAACGCCGTGTCAGGGTGGCAATACCGGACAACAACTGCAACAAGTTCAGGGCCGTACGTTCCGCCGTCAGCAAGCCCTGGGCAGGGCCTGACAAACGCATCAGCTCAGCCCCTTTGTCCAAACTGTCGCCGTCCGCCGCCAAAACATTGATTGTCGCATCCGGCGTTAGCCTGCGAAATACCATCGCCGCAACGTCCAATCCAGCGACGACAATGTCCTCGCGACTGCGCATGATCAGCTTCATATAAGAATCAGACGTCAGCACCGTTTTCGATGTGACATCGCCGCTGCCGATATCTTCGGCCAGGGCCGCATCAATGACGCGCTCTATGTCGGCTTCGGAAACCGGCAAGTTCATTCTGCGGCCTGGGACGTTGCCTTCGGTTTTGGCGACATTTCGAGCATGCGTTCGATGGGTTTTAATGCGTCGAGGCGCGAGGTCTCCGACATTTCAATTCGCGGTGTCATATCGCGGAGCGTGTTGCGCAGTTTTTCCATAGTGTTCAGGGCCATGTATGGGCAATGAGTGCACGGACAAGAATCGGCAGCGCGCGCATCCTTGACACCGGGGGCGGCAATGAATGTTTTTTCCGGATGGTTGAGTTCCATCTGATGAATAATGTGCGGCTCGGTCGCGATAATAAATGTCGAAGTCCCATCGCGTGCGACGAAATCGAGAATGCTTCTTGTCGAGCCCGCATGATCGGCCAGTTCTATAATGGCATTCGGGCATTCTGGATGGGCCGCGACACGGGCATCCGGGTGCTCGGCCTTTAATTGAAGCAGCCGTTCTTCGGAAAATTCTTCATGGACAATGCAGGCGCCGGGCCACAACACCATGTCGCGTCCGGTTTTCTTGTTCAGATACGCGCCCAGATGTCTGTCAGGCGCAAACAGGATCGGCTGGTCTTCGGGCAACTGATTGATGATCGCCTCGGCATTGGACGAGGTAACGATGATATCGCTCAGGCCTTTTACCTCTGCCGAACAATTAATATAAGTCAGGGAGATATGATCCGGGTGTTCGGCCCGCCAGGCTTTGAAGGCTTCTGCCGGGCATTCTTCTTCCAGCGAGCATCCGGCATCCATGTCGGGCAAAAGAACGGTGCGCGTCGGATTGACGATCTTGGCGACCTCGGCCATGAACCTGACGCCGCAGAACACAATCACGTCGGCATCGACAGAAGCGGCACGTCGAGACAGGTCCAGCGAGTCACCAACAAAATCGGCAACATCCTGAATTTCCGCATCCTGATAGTAATGCGCCAGAATAACGGCGTTCTTTTCTTTTTTCAGACGCCTTATTTCGTCAACATACTCAGTCACTCAAGTTTCTCCGTTCGTTTCGTCTATCGGGAAGACTCCCTGCTGATGTAGGGGTTCCAGACCCTGCTTTGCAAGTGGCGAGACGATGTTTAGCCCTTTGTGGTGTCGCCAGATAGTCCTCGGATTGCATTTCTATCAGACGCGAGCTGGTTCTTTCGAATTCAAAAGCACCATCGCCATCAACATACAGCTCGGCAGGCTGGGCGTCAGCGGAACAAATCAGCTTCGTTTTCTGTTCATATAACGCATCGATCAAGGTCACGAATCGTTTTGCCTCGTTACGATTATCCGGCCCCATGCGCGGAATCGAATGGATCAACAGCGTATGATACCGACCAGAGATCGCCAGATAATCGGCCGGACCCAACGGCTGGCCGCAAATATCATCGAACCCGGTCAGGGCAACGCCATCAGCCGCCATCGGCATGTGGATTTTACGGCCATTGACGATGATGGGTGTATCGGGTTCTTCAGCCTCGTTGGTCAGGCGCTCGAACAGCCTCGCCATTTCAGCCTTTGCCTTCTTGTCGGCCGGGGTCACGTATGTCCCTGAAGATCGAATGCTCTCGAGCCGGTAATCAGTTGGCCCGTCGAGCATCAGCGGATCCATTCTTTCTTCCAGCAAATCAATGAAGGGAAGGAACTTGGCGCGCTGAAGGCCATCCTTGTACAGATCGTGCGGCGGCCTGTTCGACGTGGCGACGACGACCACGCCTTCTTCAAACAGGGTTTCAAAAAAGCGCCCGATAATCATCGCGTCAGCGATGTCGAGGATTTGTAATTCATCGAAGCACAGTAATGTCGACTCTGCGGCGAACTGTTTTGCAATAGGAGGGATCGGGTCGTTCCCCCGGCCCTTCCATTTCCGGTATTCGTTCAGGCGCGCGTGGACCTGTTGCATGAATGAATGAAAATGAATCCGCCGCTTGCGTTCCACCGGCGCTGTGCGAAAGAACATATCCATCAACAGGGTCTTGCCGCGACCGACGCCGCCGAACAGGTACAGTCCTTGTGGGGGCTCTTCCCTGCGCCGGGCAAGGCCAAAACGTTCCTTCCAGCCGCCCGCTTCGCCGCTGGCGTCATAGGACTTCAACGCCATGTGCAGGCTTTGTAATTTTTCGATGGCCAGCGCCTGCACCGGGTCCGGTCTTATCTCACCGGATTGCTGCTTTATGCGGTAGCTGTTGAGGGGGCCCTCGAGCATTCCGGCCCTTTCCAATTTGTTACGGCTGCGAGCAAGAATTTACGGTGCCGGGCGATGCCTTGTCAAAGTCTGGAGCTACAGTCGCTTCGCCAGGTCCTTCTTGATTTCGGCGATGGCCTGGCCGGGATTGAGGCCCTTGGGGCAGGTATTGGTGCAGTTCATGATCGTGTGACAGCGGAACAACTTGAACGGATCGTCAAGGTCATCAAGGCGTTTGTCGGCTGCGGTGTCGCGGCTGTCGGCGATCCAGCGATAGGCCTGTAACAGCACCGCCGGACCCAGATAGCGATCGCCGTTCCACCAGTACGACGGACAACTGGTCTGGCAACTGAAGCACAAAATGCATTCCCACATGCCGTCAAGTTTGGCACGTTCGGCCGGACTCTGCAGATGCTCACCCACCGGCGGTGCGGATCCATCGGCCATTAGCCACGGCTTGATCGACGCATACTGGGCATAGGGCTGGCTGAGGTCTGGCACCAGATCCTTGATCACCGGCAGATGGGGCAGCGGGAAAACCTTTACGTCGCCGGACACATCGGCGATGGGCTTAGTGCAGGCCAGCGTGTTGGTGCCATCGATGTTGAAGGCGCACGATCCGCAGACACCCTCGCGGCAGGAACGTCGGAAGGTCAGGGTCGCGTCCATCTCGTTCTTGATTTTCAGCAGCGCGTCCAAAATCATCGGCCCGCAGGTATCGAGATCAACCTCGAACGTATCGAGACTCGGGTTCTCGTTCACCGTCGGGTCGTAACGATAGATTTTAAACCGCTTGATACGCGTCGCCCCATCCGGGGCCTTGACCGTCTTGCCGGTGCTGATTTTCGAATCGGCAGGGAGGTTAAACTCGACCATCAGTACACCCGCTCTTTCGGCTCGATATAGTCGACCTCGTCGGTCAGCGTCCAAGTATGGACCGGGCGGTAGCCGAGCGTCACTTTGCCTTTATCGTCAATCCAGGCGAGGGAATGCTTCATCCATGTTTCGTCATCACGATCGGGGAAATCCTCGTGGGCGTGGGCACCGCGGCTTTCTTCGCGCGCAACGGCTGAATGAACCGTCGCCTGTGCACAGGCCAACAGGTTTTCCAGTTCCAGCGTTTCAACCAGATCGGAATTCCACACCATCGAGCGGTCACTGACTTTAACCTGAGAGATCGCCTGGGCGATGTCATCGACCTTGCGGCGGCCTTCCTCTAAAGAGCTTTGGGTGCGGAAGACAGCGGCGTCGCGTTGCATGGCGCGTTGCAGTTCCAGTCTGATTTCCGCCGTCGCCAGTTGTCCTTCGGCATGGCGCAACTTATCGAAGCGACCGAGCGCCTGATCGGCTGAATCGGCGGGCAACGGTTTGTGTGCTGCACCGGGCTTGATCAATTCACTGGCGCGAATGGCGGCAGCGCGGCCAAAGACGACAATATCGAGCAGCGAATTGGTGCCCAGACGGTTCGCGCCGTGCACAGATGCCGAAGCACATTCACCAATCGCCATCAGTCCCGGCGAGACCGCATCGGGCTCACTTTCGGTCGGGCGCAGAACCTCGCCGTGATGGTTGGTCGGAATGCCGCCCATATTATAATGCACCGTCGGCAGCACCGGGATCGGCTCGCGACTGGCATCGACACCGGCGAAAATTTTCGCCGTCTCGGTAATGCCCGGCAGGCGTTCCAGCAACAGGTCGCGACCCAGGTGTTCCAGATGCAAGTGGATATGGTCTTCGTCGGCACCGACGCCCCGGCCTTCGCGAATTTCAATGGTCATGGCACGGCTGACAACATCGCGCGACGCCAGATCCTTGGCCGTCGGCGCGTAGCGTTCCATGAAACGCTCGCCGGCGGAATTGGTCAGATAACCACCCTCGCCGCGCGCCCCTTCGGTAATCAGGCAGCCCGACCCGAAAATGCCGGTCGGATGGAACTGCACGAACTCATGATCCTGCAAGGGCAACCCGGCCCGCGCCGCCATGCCGTTGCCGTCGCCGGTGCAGGTGTGTGCCGAGGTGCACGAGAAATATGCCCGTCCGTAACCGCCAGTCGCCAACACCGTGGTATGGGCTTGAAACCGATGAATTGAGCCGTCGTCCAGATTCCACGCAATAGCCCCGCGGCAGGTCCCATCGGCATCCATGATCAAATCGATGACGATGAACTCGACAAAAAACTCGGCGTCATGTTTCAGGCACTGCTGATACAGGGTATGCAGGATGGCATGGCCGGTACGGTCGGCCGCAGCACAGGCGCGCTCCACCGGAGCCGCACCAAAATCGCGCATGTGACCGCCGAACGGGCGTTGGTAAATCTTGCCTTCTTCGTTGCGTGAAAACGGCACGCCGAAATTTTCCAGTTCGTGCACCGCCGGCACCGCCTCGCGGCACATGTATTCGATGGCGTCCTGATCGCCGAGCCAGTCGGACCCCTTGACCGTGTCATACATATGCCACTGCCAACTGTCTTCGGCCATGTTGCCAAGTGACGCGCCGATGCCACCCTGGGCGGCGACTGTGTGACTGCGGGTTGGAAACACCTTGGTCAGACAGGCCGTCTTCAACCCGGCGCCGGTCATGCCAAGTGTCGCCCTTAAACCCGCGCCACCGGCGCCAATGACCAGAACATCATAAGTGTGATCAGTAATGTCGTAGGCAGCACTCATATCAAGACCTGAAGGCAATGGTGAAAACAGATAACAGGCAGGAAACCCCGCCGATATAAACGAAGGCCCTTGTTGCGATCAGCGATGACCGCAAGGCCGCTTCGGAATGAATGTAGTCTTCGATGACCACCTGCAATCCTTGCCCGGTGTGATAGAAGACTGCAACGATCAGCAGCACCATCATCAGCATATTGCCAGGCTCGCCAACCCATGCGGTGAAGTGCGCATGATCAGCACCGATCAGCGTCAGTGCCGAGGCGACGAACCACAGCGACAGGGGAATCAACGCCAGCGACGACAGCCGCTGTGCCCACCAGTGATGAATTCCGCCCGCTGATGACTGTCCACTCATTTACAGCATCCCCGCGTTCATGTAGGCGATGACCCATGTCGCGACCGTCAGCCCCAACGAGACAAGGACGACAAGCACACCGCTTGCCCGCAACACCGACATATTAAAGCCGAGGCCAACATCCCAGAACAGATGTCGAATGCCGTTGGCAAGATGATAAAACAGCGAAAAGGTCAGCCCGAACAAAAGCACCTGTCCGAACCAGGAGCCGAAAAACCACTGCGCGCGCGCAAACGCATCCGGGCCATAGGCCGCCGCCGACAACCAATAGGTCAGCAGGACCGCGCCACCACACAGGGCGACGCCAAACATTCGATGCAGGATCGACAGAATGGATGTGATTTGCGGGTTATAGACCTGCAAATGGGGTGACAGCGGACGGGAACGGACCGCCTTGCCATCGTTTGTCTGAGCCGTGTTCGTCGAACCTGTGTTCATGTTATTCTAGGCCGAACCTTCCCTTGCACTCCCCTTATCCCGTTTAAAGCCTCCTATGGGGCGAGTCAACGCGGCTTGTGCACTGCACACAAAAGCGGGTGTTCAATAGAGCCAGAGAATGCTCAACGACGGGCACAGAAAAAACGTGCTCGTCCCCTTCATCAAAAATTTCGCCTCAAGGCACACCTATTCAGGGCTCTCCCCTAACTATTTGATTTCAAACAATTATTAAGTGTTTCTGTGAATATTATTGTGGATAAGGTGTGCGCCAAATGTGAACAGGTCACTTATTTATGCACAGAAAACTGCGTTTTCCCGGGAGTTAGCCGTTGTAAAAACAGGCCAATATTTAGAGCATCGTAGGCGCACGTGAAAGTGTCGATGCGACGATTTTAACGCCTCGTTTTCTGATGATCCTTTTAGGAGATTCGGCAGGATAAAGCGAAGAAATTGTCGCCCCCGCAATGAGCAGGTGTTCGCACCGTGGCTGGTTACGGGGACGGTGGACTGGTCGGCAACGGACAGGACATCGACAAGGAACGAGCCTCATTAACGTGAGGCGGACGCTTCGTTGAATTGGCCGATCCTCCCTGGTGAAGATCGGCATACAAGGCGGCGAAGACAAGAACCAGGGATCCGGCCCAGCCGGTGAAAAGGTTCTTGAAGAGGAAAACCGAGATCGGGGTGCCATGCATTCCGGTTACAGGTTTCCGGGGGTTCGCCCCCAGGGGAGGCATGACGGAAAGTTTCGGCTTTCCGGTCAGGTATTTCCATACTTGTCCGCACCACGAGGCTGGTGAATTGCGTCGACGGTCTGCTTGAAGCGAAGAACCTTTGCCGGTGCAAGCCGGGGAGTGGGGCTTCGTTGAAACAGACCTCGCAGTCGGATGGTTCGGGCGATTCTCTGCCCAGGGTACGCCCGGGTATTACGGCAGCGGTGGCGAAAGCCGCTTTACATGTGTGCGGAGCCCTGGCCGGCTCCAATTAGAAACGTCAGGTGTGTCGCTACGGCGACACGAAACACAGGTTTCCCAGGATCTGTGTACCTGACGTTTCTTTTTGTCTTGATTCTGCCCCTCAAGCGCCGGGCGGGGCTATTCGCCCCTTGGCTTTCTGGTTCACTGGAAGTCAAAACAAGTTTGGCGACAGGAGCCTGAATCTTCAAATCCTGATACCCGCCGCCAATTTAAACTTGGCTTCCAGAGACCTTGCCCCGCAGGGCATCATATATGGCTAATTCCTTCTTGGAATTAGCACCGTATAATCGAAATCGAGGACAACGGACTCGTGATACTTGCCGTCTTCGCCCTTGTCCGGGAAATCCGCACAGGCGTGATCCTTCGTTGCCACAGTGCGCAAGCGCAAGGCGCCTAAGTCAGATCGGCCGGGAACCTCGATGCGCCCCAGAACTTCGGTCCATGCATAGATGGTATCGCCGCCAAACGTCGGCGCCACATGTGATCCGGCATTGATGGCACAGACACGAAAGGCATTGGCAAGACCATTAAATGACAAGGCGCGCGCCGTACTGATTATGTGCCCGCCGTAAACGATACGCCTGCCGAAGCGGCCATCTTTTTCCACGTGCTGGTTAAAATGAACCCGGGCCGGATTCTGATACAAGCGCGAGGCCATGGTGTGTTCGGCCTCTTCAATGGTCATGCCATCTACATGATCGATTTTTTCCCCGACCTGATAATCGTCCCAGGTCAACGAGCTGCCCGCCAGATCAAAATCGTATCCGGCAAGGCTAATGCCTTCTGGTACCACCAGTTCGCGCTCGTCAACAAAGGGGGCAAGGTCAGGAACCACCGTTTCGGGTGCAGGTGAAGAGGCGTCGCCCTTTCGGACCATCACCCAGCGAACAAAATCCAGCACTGGTTCATCGCGCTGGTTTACCCCCGTCGAGTGAACGTAGACGACGCCGGTCTTACTGTTGGAGTTTTCCTTGGCCCCGATCACCTGGGAAACCGTGCGCAGGGTATCGCCCGGATAAACGGCGCCTGCGAAACGCCCGGACGCATAACCCAGATTGGCGACCGCATTCAGCGAGATATCAGGAACGGTTTTGCCGAACACTATGTGAAACACCAACAGGTCATCGACAGGCGCGGCTTCAAAGCCCAACGATATGGCGAACATATCGGACGACTGAACAGCGAAACGCGATCCATAAAGTGCCGTATAGAGGGACACATCGCCTTCAGTCACCGTTCGTGGCGCGGCATGGACGATTTCCTGTCCCGGCTTAAAATCCTCGAAAAAATTTCCGGGTTCGGTTTTAACGCTCATTGTCCGGCCTCTGCTTCCATTTCGGCGATACGGTCGGCCAATGCAACCAGTCGCCGGGCGTTTTCAACATGCAAATTTTCAACCAGTTTGCCTTCAACGACGACGACGCCCTCGCCCTTTTTAGATGCCTCTTCGTGGGCATCAATGATGGTTCTCGACCATTCGATCTCATCTTCTGATGGAGCAAAGGCGGCATTGGCAGCGGCGATTGTTTTCGGGTGTATCAGGGTCTTGCCATCAAAGCCGAGTTCGACCCCCTGACGACAGGCATCTAGAAAACCTTCATCATCGGCAAGGTTCAGATACACCCCATCAAGCACTGCAATTCCGGCGGCCCGGGCCGCCAGAAGGCATAGCCCCAGACTGGTCAGCATCGGCAGCCGGGCGGGCGTATGGGCGGCGTGCAGGTCCTTGGCAAGGTCCGACGTTCCCATCACGAAGCCACCTAGGCGCGACGTTGAAAAAGCGATTTCCTCGGCATGCAACGTGCCCATTGGCGTTTCCATCATCGCCCAGATGGCCATATCGTCCGGTGCACCGGATTCGACCATCAAGTTTTTGGCTTTGCGCACCATGTCGGCGCTTTCCACCTTGGCAAGCAAGATTGCATCGGCCCCGGATGTCGACATGGCAATGATGTCGTCGCGCCCCCATGGCGTATCCAGCCCGTTTACACGGACCATCAGTTCACGATTTCCATACCCGCCCTGGGCCAGGGCATCGAGAATTTGTTGACGCGCAATCTCCTTGGCATCCGGGGCTACGGCGTCTTCAAGGTCCAGTATCAATCCGTCTGCGGCAACCGAACGGCCCTTTTCAAGGGCCCGGGCGTTGGAACCAGGCATGTACAGAACGCTGCGGCGCGGTCGTGATGTTTTTGACATTACTCGAGTCCACCTTAATTTATTTCGCACTTGCGAAAAGGCTACATCCAGCATAAGAACTTGGCAAGCGTAAGCCTTTTGCAAGTTTCCTATCGTAAGGTGATATCAAATCTTGATAGGGTCGGCTCGTGTATTCGCGTCAACCAAGGAGCGGCAAGGCAACTAAATGTCAAAGGGCTATTTGCACAACGTCAAATTTCTGGTCGTCGACGATAACGCGTTCATGCGAACGATCATTCGCCGCGTGCTGGGATTATTGGAAGTCGACGAGGTCCGCGATGTCGCCAACGGCGAAGCAGCCATCAAGATGCTCGAATCCTTTGAGCCTGACATCATCATCACCGACTGGATGATGGGGCCCATTAACGGCATTGAATTGACGAAAATCATCCGCACGTCAGAAAATATCAAGAACCCATTCACCCCCATCATCATGCTGTCAGCGCATTCTGATATCAGCCGAATCTATGAAGCCCGGGACGCTGGCATCAATGAATTCGTGGTCAAGCCGATTTCGGTCAAAACCATGTTTAACCGAATTCAGGCGGTCATCGACCGGCCGCGCAACTTCGTGCGCGTTGGCGAATATTTCGGCCCTGACCGGCGACGCAGAAAAGTGCCGCAGGATGGCGAAGACCGACGCAGCACCCTGCCGAAGCACGTTGGCTCCGGCGAGGCTTCCTTAAGTCAGGACCAAATCAACGAGGCCATGTCGACCCCGGACGATTAATGACGATTGGCCCTCGCCGGGGCGTTATTTCTTTAAATGCGTCCGAATCAGTTCTTCGGCAATCTGCACCGTGTTCAGGGCTGCACCCTTGCGCAGGTTGTCAGCCACCACCCAGAAATTAATGCCGTTATCAACAGTCGGGTCTGAACGTATACGACTGACGTAGACCGGGTCTTCGCCGGCGCATTCCGCAGGCGTCACGTAGCCTTCATCAACGCGATGGTCGAGGACGGTAATGCCAGGGGCCTTCTTCAGGGCCTTGCGCGCTTCATCATCAGACACCGAATTGGCGAATTGGACGTTCACAGATTCGGCATGACCGATAAATACCGGCACGCGCACACACGTCGCCGTCACCTTGATCTTGGGATCCAGAATTTTCTTCGTCTCGACGACCATTTTCCATTCTTCCTTGGTCGAGCCGTCATCCATGAACGCATCAATATGCGGAATGGCGTTAAAGGCAATCTGCTTGGTGAACACCTGACGGTTCTTTTCCACCGGATCGTTGACGTAGATGCCACGGGTCTGATTGAACAGCTCGTCCATGGCTTCCTTGCCGCCGCCCGATACCGACTGATATGTCGACACCACGACACGTTCGATGGTGCCTAAATCGTGCAGCGGCTTCAGCGCCACCACCATCTGGATGGTTGAACAGTTAGGGTTGGCGATTATGCCCTTTTTCTTATAACCGGCGATGGCGTCCGGATTGACCTCGGGCACCACCAACGGCACGTCCGGGTCCATGCGAAAGTGCGACGTGTTGTCGATGACAACGGCGCCTGCGGCGACGGCCTTGGGGGCGAATTCCGCCGAAATCTTGGCACCCGGCGACGACAGCACGATATCGACGCCGGTGAAATCAAAGGTCTCGAGGTTCTCGACCTTGAGGATTTCATCCTCGCCAAATGACAACTCACGCCCGACCGAACGGGCCGACGCGAGCGCGATGACTTCTTCGACCGGAAATTCACGCTCGGCTAGAATATTGAGCAATTCACGCCCGACGTTCCCCGTAGCACCGACGACAGCAACTGTGTATCCCATTTTAATCTTCCATTTCCTTCTACGGTCCGAGACGGCGACCGACTTAAGCCTTTTTTTAAACAAACAAAAAGCCCGCCGGACGATGCCGCGGGCCTGATTTAACGCATGCGGTAACGGCCCCGGCTAGTCGCCAGTAGTGGTTTTCATTTGGGCTTTGGTCGTTACGATAAACATGGGTCTTGAACAATCCTGATTAACTGTGGGCGATACATACCGTGCCACCCCGATGATTGCAAGCCTAACCGGCAAGCTTGTCCAACTCAGTCACCACAGCTTCGCCCATTTGCGTTGTCGACACTGCGGTCATGCCATCAGACATAATGTCCGGTGTGCGCAGGCCTTGACCCAGCACGTCTTCAACGGCGGTTTCCAGCATGGCGGCATCCTCAGTCATATCGAAGGAATACTTCAGGCACATGGCGTAGCTGAGGATGGTCGCCAGCGGATTGGCCTTGTCTTCACCGGCAATGTCCGGGGCCGAACCGTGCACCGGTTCGTACATGGCACGACGGCGACCGCTTTCGTCAGCCTCGCCCAGGCTGGCCGACGGCAACATGCCGAGCGAACCGGTCAGCATTGCTGCACAGTCCGACAGAATATCGCCGAACAGGTTGTCGGTAACGATAACGTCGAACTGTTTCGGGTTGCGAACCAACTGCATGGCGCAGTTGTCGGCATACATGTGGTTGAGCTCGATGTCGGCGTAATCCTTGTGCACATTGGTCACAACCTCGCGCCAGAAGACGCCGGATTCCATGACGTTGGCTTTTTCAGACGACGTCACGCGACCATTGCGCTTGCCGGCCAGCTCAAACGCCAGACGCGCGATGCGCTCGATTTCCGCTTCCGTATAAACTTGCGTATCAAGGCCGCGACGGGTGCCATCAGCCAAGGTTTCGATGCCGCGCGGCTCGCCGAAGTAAACGCCTGCCGTCAGTTCCCGCAAAATCAGGATATCGAGACCGCTAATGACATCGGCCTTCAGGGTCGAGGCATCAATCAGCGCGTCGAAAACAATGGCCGGACGCAGGTTGGCGTACAGGTCCATATCCTTGCGCAGGCGCAGCAGTCCGGCTTCCGGGCGATGTTGACGCGCCACGTCGTCCCACTTCGGGCCGCCGACGGCACCCAGCATGACGGCGTCGACGTTCATGGCGTCAGTCATGGTTTCATCGGTGACTGCGCATCCATGGGCGTCATAACAAGCCCCACCGACAAGGCCGTCGATGATGTCAAAATTTACAGCACGGGATTTCGCCATGCCGTCCATGACGCGTTTGACCTGATCCATGACTTCCGGGCCGATGCCGTCACCGGGCAGGAACAACATTTTTTTGTTAGCAGTCATGTCAGTTGAGTCTTTCTTTCGAGCGCGGCTTACAGCCAGGGCCGTTCGGCTTTCGTCTGGGCTTCAAACGCAGTGATTTTGTCAGCCTTTTCCATGGTCAGGCCAATATCATCTAGACCATTAATCAGGCAGTGCTTGCGGAACGGGTCGATGTCGAACGTGATGCAGCCGCCATCGGGGCCGGTGATTTCCTGGGCTTGGAGGTCGACGGTCACGGTGGCGTTGGCACCGCGCCGGGCATCGTCCATTAATTTATCGACATCTTCCTGCGGCAACTTGATCGGCAGGATGCCGTTCTTAAAGCAGTTGTTATAGAAAATGTCAGCAAACGAGGTCGAGATGACACAGCGGATGCCGAAATCGAGGATCGCCCACGGCGCATGCTCGCGCGACGAACCGCAGCCGAAGTTATCGCCAGCAACCAGAATTTCAGCATTTCGGTAGGCAGGTTGGTTCAAGACGAAGTCCGGGTTCTCGTCGCCGTTATCATCGAAGCGCATCTCGAAAAACACGCTTTTACCCAAACCCGTACGCTTGATGGTCTTCAGGAACTGCTTCGGGATGATCATATCGGTGTCGATGTTGATCATGTCCAAGGGCGCTGCGATACCGGTCAGTTTGGTGAATTTTTCCATCTCTCCGGTTCCCTAATCCAGTTTCCGCGCGTCGGTCAAATGACCGGTGATGGCAGCAGCGGCTGCCATTTCCGGGCTGAC
>JABHGV010000059.1 GCA_018671895.1 Rhodospirillaceae bacterium
ACCCGTGTTGCCGGCGTGAGAGGCCGGTGTCCTAGGCCTCTAGACGAAGGGGACTTCGTGGGCCGTGCTTCATGCTTTAGAGCATTCTGCGTTCAATTGGAACTGATTGCGACGGCGTCGAATCCGCTTGCCGCATCGTTGAGGCCCCAGGCGGTGGCGTCGGTGGCGCGGCCATTCTCGACACCGATGATCAGCCAGATCAGGTCCGGCTCGAAAGCCATTTCAAGATCGTGTTCCGACGGTCGGGCCGGGTGATTGGGATGCGAATGATAATGTCCGATGATTTCTTCGGCCTCGTCGATGTCCCCATCATCAAGTGCGCGCATCAAATCGAAACGCACCTTTGGGTCGACTTCGAAGCGGCGGCTGCGGTCGCCGCTGGCGACATTGTTGCTGATGCCAAGTCGGGTGACGGTGATATCGCCGTTCGCCGCGGTGCGCCCGGCCAGCAGGCCGCAGCATTCTTCAGGATATGCGGCTTCGGCCGCATCGTTGATTTGTTGCATCAGATCCGCCGGGATGCTGATCACGGCGTCGCCTTGATGTCGCCCAGGATAGCGCCTGTGTTGGCGTCGAGCACGACAATGCGCTCGCACGGCGGACCCGCCGGGCCGATTTTCAGGAACAGCCGGGGGCCTTCGCCGGTGACGCCGGTGATCGAGCAGCCTTCGGGTAGCGAGACCATGACATCACCGAATCCTTTGATGCCGGGTGCCGCCGCAGATGGCGCGTTCGGGGTTGCTGCCGGGGTGCTGCTGGTGGTGCTTTCACCGCCCAGACTGAAGAATTTAAAGTCCGGATCAGAGGATTTTTTGTACAGGCCATAGGCGATAACGGACATGATGATAACGATCATCAGACCCAGCCCGGCGACTAATCCCTTGAGTGCACGCATCTTCCCGTTCATCTTCCTGCCATGAGCGTTAACGACGAACCCACCACTTACACCGTTCCGGTGCCTGCGGGCAAGGACGGCACCCGACTCGACAGATTATTGGCGGAGGCGCTGGACGACCTGTCGCGCACTCGCCTGAAGGCGTTGATCGAAGATGGCCGTGTCCGCCGTTCCGGCGACGATGACCCTGTCGACGATCCGTCGTGCAAGGTCAGAGAGGGGCAGAGCTTCGTTGTCGAGGTGCCGCCCGCCATCGCAGCGACTCCAGAGCCCCAGCCTATGGACCTGAACGTCGTTTACGAGGATGAAAATGTCATCGTTATCGACAAGCTGGCGGGGCTGGTCGTGCATCCGGCGCCGGGCAGCCCGGACGGAACCCTGGTCAACGCGCTGCTGGCCCATTGTGCGGGCGGCTTATCGGGGATCGGCGGGGTCGAGCGGCCCGGCATTGTCCACCGGCTGGACAAGGGAACCAGCGGCCTGATGGTGGTGGCGAAGAATGACATCGCCCACAGGCATTTGTCAGAACAGTTCCATGATCGCACGGTCGAACGTGCCTACAAGGCGCTGGTCTGGGGGGTGCCGTCGCCGGGGGCAGGTGAGATCAAGGGGAACATCGGGCGCAGCCCGTCGAACCGCAAGAAAATGGCTGTCGTCAAACGCGGCGGCAAGACCGCCCTGACCCGTTACAAGGTGCTCGAGAAATTCGGCGATGTCGCCAGCCTGGTCGAATGCCGACTGGCCACCGGGCGGACCCACCAGATCAGGGTCCATATGGCGGAAATCGGTCACGGGGTGATCGGCGACCCGCTTTATGGCCGGGGCAGCAAATCCCGCTTGGGCAGCCTGAGCGATGAGCAGCGCCACGCAGTCGAGTCCCTTAATCACCAAGCATTACACGCATATATAATCGGTTTTACCCCGATTCCGGGGGCAGACACTCTGCGCTATGAATCTGCAATACATAGTGATATCAATTGCTTGCTAGAGTTTTTTGCAAATTAGTAATTTTCTTATATACTATAGTAAATTAGTTGGTTAATATAAATCCAATGATCTGGCGTGGGGGTCATGGATAGCAACATCCTGGCAACAACACGGTCATACGGACACAACATCAAGATGCAAAAGTGTTGATCGTTATTTGATCAACCGTGCAACTAAATCGTCAGGGAGATTTGTTCGATGGCTACATCAACATTTGGCTTAGACACCACACCGGAAGGTAACCTGTCGCGATATCTTCAGGAAATCCGGAAGTTCCCAATGCTCGAAGCAGAGGAAGAACGCCTTCTTGCCGTCAAATGGCGAGACGAAAAAGACGATGATGCTTCGGCCCGTATGGTCAACAGTCACTTGCGTCTGGTCGCTAAAATCGCCATGGGCTATCGCGGTTACGGCCTGCCGGTTGGCGAGCTTATTTCCGAAGGCAACGTTGGCATGATGCAGGCGATCAACCGGTTTGACCCGGAAAGGGGCTTTCGTTTGTCGACCTATGCCATGTGGTGGATCAGGGCCTCGATCCAGGAATACATCCTGCATTCATGGTCGCTGGTCAAAATGGGTACGACTGCCGCCCAGAAGAAACTGTTTTTCAATCTTCGCAAGGTCAAGGCGCGCCTGCAGGCGTTCGAGGCCGGTGATTTAAGACCCGAACACGTCACCCATATTGCTGATCAGCTGAACGTTCCGGAATCGGAAGTCATCAGCATGAACCAGCGGATGGCCGGTTCCGATCATTCCCTGAACGCCCCGTTGCGCGATGAAAGCGACGGCGAATGGATGGACTGGTTAACCGACGATAGCGACAATCAGGAAGAAATATACGCCGCGTCCGAGGAGCTGGACCAACACCGCGGCATGCTGAGCGCCGCAATGACGGGTCTGTCTGATCGCGAAGAGCATATCTTTACCGAGCGTCGCCTGAAAGATTCACCGATGACGCTGGAAGACTTGAGCCAGCACTACAATATCTCGCGTGAGCGTATTCGCCAGATTGAGGTTCGGGCCTTCGAAAAGGTTCAAAAATCGGTCAAGAACGCCGTTATTAGCCAGCATATATAGGACAGCTCTGTCGTTCAGGTCGCTTCGCCGGGAACTGTTCCCGGCGTTTCGGCTGTGCCGGCGTTAGGTGGCTCGGGTGCCGGTTGAGCGGCAGCCTGCGGTTCCGGGTCCGGTTCCTCTATCGGAGCGCTCTCGTCAACAAGTTCGATACCTTCACCAAGATCCAGAATTTCCTGAGGCGTCGAGACGTCTTTGCCCCATTCATCCACTAATTCACGCTGCTGGGCGCGCAGGGTAGAAACCCGGTGTTGGGCGATCACTGTCATGAACGTGGTGACGATCGGCGGCAAGCTTTGATAGATCATCCAGCCGAATGCGGCGGCGCCGTACATAACGGCCAGCACAAAAACATCGGTCATGATGTTGATTGCGGCGTTCATGGAGTTGTCGCCGGTCCACAGTTGCAGCATGTATGGAAATACACCGCATATGTTGATGCCACCAACGCAGTATGCAGCGGGTTTTCCCTTCGCACGGTCGATGACGTAGGCAACGAACGTTGGCAACAGACCGAAGACAACGATCAGCACCGTCGGCAACGACATGATGATGACGGTAACGAAAGCCACCGATAACCACAGGGTCATCTGGTTCTTCTTGAAATTGCCCTTTACCGGGGCCTGTTTTGCAGGAGCTCTTGCCATTGCCGTCACCAGACCTCTGCAACGATCATTACGGCGACAAAACACATTGAAATAACCACCGACGTCATAGCCGCGACTTTTGCTCCGGCGGCAGCGGTGGTTTCAGGGTCCGACATGTCACCAGTTTCAATTTCCTGAATTTCATCTTCGGCCTTGGCATACTCAAAGCGGGCGACGGCATATTGTTCGGTATCTTCACGACGGTTCTCTGCGTTGTCGACCAGTTCGAACAGCTCGGGAAGCCGTCCCGTGCGGATCACCCTTGGCAATTCGTCTTCAATTTCGCGTCTTGTCGAGCGGCTGTAATAGGTGTTGATGGCGGGTGCAAGCAGGCTGCCGACCCAACTGCTCAGGCCGTACAGATCCTCGTTGTTCAGTTTCCACTGCATGTAAGCAAACAGGCTGAGCATGCCGATCAGGAACGACGATTCTTTCGGTTCGGCCAGGGCGGCCAGATGCGGGTCGATGTTTTCCCTGAAGCGCGCGGTGATGAATGCGGCGATGTGCCGGTCCAGGGGTTTCAGCTTTTTGTCGACATTGTTGGCGACGTTATCGAGCCCCGGCAACAAGTCTTCGATGTGGATGACCAGTTCTTCAGCGATCAGGGGGATCAGACACGGTAAGGTCGATGCGAATTAATAAAGGCAGCGTTCAATCCCGTTGCCGGGAATCTTGCTTTGCAGATAGCCCTTCATTCGCGAGAATTCGATGTCGCACCCTGTGTCGGTGGTATCGCGCGGTTCAGGTGTAGCGGCATGAAACCAAGCCGTGGCGATGCCCTGGCTGATAATTTCGGCCGGGATTTGCATGTTGTCCTTGTGCAGCAATTCGACGGCCATGGCCGTGCCAAAGGTGTGCGGCATGCAGGAAAAATTCTTGTAGCGAATAGGGGCGGTGGGATCGAGAAGAATGCAGGTTCTGGCAACCAGATATTCGTCAGATCCACGGTATGTCGTCTCATGTTCCGCGGCCACATCGATCAGGGACTGGATCTGATCGGACAGATCGGCCATTTGCAGGCTGCGACGGATCCACGGGGCAAACACTTCATCCTTGATCGCCTTGGCGCCTTCTTCGATGTTTTTCGAGAATGCCAAGGCAATAACGCGCGGGTTGTGGTACTCGTTTTCCATGAAAACAAATGCAGAAGCGGATTTAAGGGGAGGCTTTCGCTGTAGCGGCGTTTGTCGTTTGCCGGCAAGCCACAAGTCCATTTCCTCGGCTGCCCATCGTTCATTAATATCGTCGCTGGTAAAACCACGCAGGGGTTCCAGCAAGGCAGGCGAGATTCTGGCGCGTCCACTCAGGCTGACGAAACTACTGGTCTCGATTTTCGAGGTAAGCAGTTGTTGGTCATTCATGCCCTCGATGTTTTTCTCGCCAATCAGAAGAATCAACAGGGTGATGCCAAGGGCGTACAGATCATCGGAAAACGCACCGTTCGGTCGACCGCCGGGCATACACATGCCGCCCTCAATGGTCTCGTAGACAATGGGTTGGTCGTATCCCGGCGGACAGCTGGTGCAATCGCCTAGCACCACCTGAGTGCGTTCGGCATCCATGAAATACAGGTTGTCGGCGCGGACCGCGCGATGGGAAATGTCCCGGGCCGACAGTAATTTCAGGCCGCGATAGAGGGGCTGAATAAAGGTGTTCTGGATTTCGTATTCATTCATCCTGTAATCGCCGGCGGCGATGGCCCCGACGACACTGCCGCCAAGCGGGCGATTATAAATCAGGATAATGGCTTCCTGCTTCATCGGCGGCCAGAACAGGGTATCCCACTCAATCAAGTGGATAACGCCGTCGATCTCGTCACCGCGCAGCTTTTTAATGATGTTGATACGTGCCGGCAGGGCAGGGGTGCAGATCAGCGCAAACAGTTTCTTGTCCTGATTGCGCCTGTCGCTGACCGCATAGGCTTTCGCCGATGGGGTATCGAATTCATGAAGCGGAGTCGCGGCATCGATCAAGTATTGATCCTTGATCATTACCGGCCCGGAGGACGTGGAACTTCGGCCCACGTCTTCTTTTTCTTGGGTCTCATCAGCCATCGTTCTAATACCCATATAGGAACGGAGCCGGTCTTCTGACCTGCTGAACCCATTCCAGTGGTGGTGATTTTAGACGTTATGCCATTGAATCACAACGAAATTATGGGCTGGCAGAATAATCCCGCTATATGAGTCACTTACACGAGGAATTAACCCTGAATCAGTCGGCAAACGGGTCGTGGACCAGAATACTGTCTTCCCGCTCTGGACTGGTCGATAACAGCGAGACAGGCGCTTCGATCAGCTCTTCGATGCGGCGGATATACTTCACCGCCGTCGCCGGCAAATCGGCCCAGCTGCGGGCACCTTCGGTGCTTTCATCCCAGCCTTCCATGGTTTCGTAAATTGGTTCGACATTGGCTTGCTGGACGCTGCTGGCGGGCAGGTAATCGAAATCAACGCCGTCGATCCGATAACCGGTGCAAACTTTCAGATCACCGATGCCGTCGAGCACATCAATCTTGGTCAGGGCGATGCCGTTGATGCCATTGACCTTGACCGCCTGGCGGACAAGAACTGCATCGAACCAGCCGCAGCGCCTTTTGCGCCCGGTGACGGTGCCGAATTCATGGCCCCTTTCGCCCAGCGTGGTGCCGATTTCGTCTTCCAGTTCGGTCGGGAATGGGCCGGAACCGACGCGCGTCGTATAGGCCTTGGTGATGCCGAGCACATAATCGATGGCGCCCGGCCCCTGTCCGGAACCGCTCGCAGCCTGACCGGCGACGACGTTTGATGATGTAACGAACGGATAGGTGCCATGGTCGATGTCCAGCATCGTGCCCTGCGCGCCTTCATAGAGGATACGCTTTCCTGACTTGCGGGCTTCGTCGAGGATTTTCCAGACCGGGCTGGCAAAGGGCAACAGTTTCGGTGCCAGTTCTTCGAGAAGTTCCTGCAATCCGGATGCATCGACCTCTGCCATGCCAAGACCGCGCAGCAGGGCGTTGTGGTGGAACAGCAGTTTGTCGATCTTGTCGCCAAGAACATCACGGTCCGCCAAATCACCGACACGGATGGCGCGTCTGGCCACCTTGTCTTCATAGGCCGGGCCGATGCCGCGCCCGGTGGTGCCGATTTTGGCTTTGCCAAGGGCTTCTTCGCGGGCGTTATCCAGATTGCTGTGCAGGGGCAGGATCAGCGGCGCGTTATCGGCAATACGCAGGTTTTCGGGCGTTACATCGACGCCCTGTTCCTGAATTTTGGTGATTTCGTTCAACAGGGCCCACGGGTCGAGCACGACACCGTTGCCGATAATCGACAGCTTTCCGCCGCGCACGACGCCGGACGGAAGCATGCTCAGCTTATAGGTGACGCCGTCGATAACCAGAGTATGCCCGGCATTGTGTCCGCCCTGAAAACGGACCACCACATCGGCGCGTTCCGAAAGCCAGTCGACAATTTTTCCTTTTCCTTCGTCGCCCCACTGCGAGCCGACGACCACTACGTTGGCCATGATCAAGTTCCTTGAGTACGTGTAAGTTCAGATTTCCAGAGGTTTACCTTGTGAATAGACATGCGTACAACCCAGACGTTCAGCCTCGCTGGTGTCGTTGTCGCCATTATTGCTCAATCCGGCGACGGTTATCCATCCATCTTCCTGTAATTGGCGCGCTGTTGCCCAGTCGGTTCCGGGTGCAAGGTAGATGCGCCGGCCCCGTTCGATATCGGGCGTGGCGCGCATGACGGTATCCATAAACAGGGTCAGTCCGGTGGCATCTTCGCCGTTCGCCATATAGCGTCCACCCGAGCCCAGTTCGCCGCGCACACCCTTGGCAAAAAAAGTAAAGGTGGCACCACTGTGATATTCGAAGCCACGACCTTCAACCGGGTCGATGGTCAATTTCAGGTCGGGGATTGCCGCCCTTAACGTATCGATGACGTTGTTCAGGCTTTTGAACTCTGTCTTCGCCGCCTTTGGCAGTTTCATTGCGGCGAGCGCCTGAAGGGCACTTGTTGCCTCGCCGGTGGCGGCCAGCATGTCAGTGAGAAGCGTCGTCGTCTTGTCGCCGAGCGCCTTCGTCAGATTGCCAACTGCGGCGGAATCCTTGCGGTCCAGGGCGCTTCGCGTCTCGTTCTCGGCGTCTTTGTCCAGGTCCAGGTCATTGAGAATTGCCGAGACCAGCGAGGGCATGGCGATATCGACGGACAATTCCCCAATTCCGAGCGCCTGTAATGCCTGAATGCCGATGATAATGACTTCGGCATCAGCGGTGGCGTCGTTAGATCCAATCAATTCGGCCCCGACCTGTCCGAACTGGCGTTCCGGTCGCAGTTGGGTGCCGCGAACCCTGAGCACCTGCCCGGCGTAACATAACCTGAGCGGACGCGGGGCCTTGTTCAGACGGGTCGTTGCAATACGCGCCACCTGCAAGGTCATATCGGCGCGCACACCCATCATTTTTTGTGATACCGGGTCAGGCAAACGCAAGGTCTGCTCTGCCATGGCAGCACCATTGCCCGTCAGCAGGCTGTCTTCAAACTCAATCAGCGGCGGCTTGACGTGCTCGTAACCATAGGCCGTGAGCGCGCCCATCAGCCGCTGCGTCGTCAACGCTTCGTTTTCGGCTTCCGGCGGCAGCACATCGCACATTCCGGCGGGCAGCAGGGCTTTATCGGCAAATTCGCTCATGGCGCTTTTTTGTCAGTCGTTTTATCTGGTGTGGAGCAGGTTTTAAGACGTAAACGGGTGTACCCGGAATCCGGGGAAACGGCAAGACCGGCGTGTCAGTACAACTCGAAGTTTTTGCTCTTAACGGTCTGTCCCATGTTGTCTACAAACGCCGGAATCATCGACCGGGTCAGGGCCAGACTGTCCGGACGAAGAAGATTGGCAACGGCCCAGGCCTGCCAATGGCGCTTGCCGGTGGCGGCTTCGTCGATGGAGACGTCGATGCGATACTGGCTTGGCGACGAGACGGTGGTCTCGCCTTTTCCCCGATTGAAAACACCGCCGGAATTACTGTCGAACAGGTTGAAGCGCATTTTTGCATCTTCGCCCCCTTCGCGGCCGCCCCGGGCCTGTAATTCGAGCACGGCGCGCTTGTCACGTGTGCTGTAGGCGCCGATTTCATCATGGGTCTCGAACGACATGACATAGGCGGCCTTGTCGCTGACGGAATATCCCTTTGCACGCAGAATGCGCTCGAATTCATCCTTCAGGGCCATGTTCAAGTCAGAATTATCCAGCGGGCGAACGCTTAACGGAGCATTTTTGGGTACATCCTTGAAGGAAACAGCATTGAGCAACCCTTCGTTGCTGCTTTGGGCGAACGCGGTCGTTGTCGCCAGGGTAAACACCAGCGACAGCAGCAGGGCAATTGGGGTCGTCAAACGTTTCATTAAGAAATTTTCCCAGGAAAAAAATAAGTAAATATAAGCGGTATATAGCGATTTTCGGGTGTATGCCCGGCCCTGTCAACTGCGCCGCTGTTTTGTTGGTACCGGCGTAACCGTTTGTTAACCGTCTTACAGCATTGTCAGGCTGAGAGTTTATACACGGAGACTTGAAAAATGGCTGTATCAACATCTTCAAGGGCAGGACTGACAACGTTCGTGCCGTCTCGCTTGTTCAGCGTTGGCTTGCTTGCCGGATTGGCAGGCGGCTTTTTCGTGCTGCTTATCGCCGCCTGATATTATTTAAAGGTTACGCTTAGCGGACCCGCCTGGGCCGGCCATTGGCCCTGAACAATCACCTTCGATCCTTCAAATACCAGATATCCCTTGCGCCCGTAATGGGGCAGCGGTCGATGCAACAGGTTCAATGCGGTCAGGTCATCAGCTTCGACAACCAGCAGGGGAAGCCTGACTCCCTTTTCATTAATCCAGTTTGCCGCCCAGGCGCGCGCCGTGCCACCGGTGGCGATGGTCGCGGGAGTCGGCGGCAGGTTTCGGGTTCTCAGGAATTTTCGAACCTTTTCCGTAGTGCCGATAACAAGCAATGCGGTGGCCATCGTCGAATTGCTTTCGGGCGGGCGTCCACCGAACATCCTGTCGGCCAGACGTCGGGCAGAATCGCGAACCGCATCGTCGTTGGTCGCAAGAATCGTCAGGGGATTTGTGGCATAGGTCGTATCGCGCAGAATCGGGGGCGCTTCGCCCGGTGTCAACCTGCGAAAGGTGTCGAATTCAGGGTCCACTGTCAGGCGGTCGATGGTCGATGATGATTTAAGCGCGATGGCGGTACTGTTGGATGCGCTTTGAACACGGTGTGTTGCCTGTTCTCGACCCGTGGTTAGCGTCACCGGTATGCTCAAGGCGTAGGGCGAACCCGACTGCTTGATGGTGAAAGCAACCCCGTCCGCCGTTCTGTGCGCATTCTGCAGGGAAATCTCGGCGGCCCCGGTGCGATCAATCCACTGCCTGAAGAAGACGTTCAAATCGCGTTTCGATGTCGTCTCGAAGGACCGGCGCAAATCGCCCCAGCCGGCGCTGCTGAATTTGTGTTGCTGCCAGAAATACCGCAGTCCCTGATCGAAGGCAGCCTTGCCGATTTCCCCCTTCAGCATGTGAAAAACGAAAGCCACCTTGTTGTATCCAACCACCTGTTCGATATTGTGGCTGCGGCTGATGAAATCCTTGATCGGGCGCTCGCGGGTGGCGGGCAGGGCAGCATAATCACGCAGCCAGCCAATACGCATTTTTTCGGCCGCATCGCCGCCGCGGTCTTGGGCATAGGCATAATCGGCCATGTATGTGGTCAGGCCTTCGGCCCAGTTTCCGGTGTCGTAGTTGACCTCGACGCCATTCCCCCACCAGGAATGAAGAACCTCGTGTCCCAATGACGTGGTGCGGATGAATGGCAGCCTGAGAACCCGCTCGCCGATATAGGTCAGGCCGGAAAAGCCGAGGCCGACGGGCAGCAGGCCCGAGACGATGCGAAAGGATGAAAACGGATAGCTGCCAATGGTTTTCTCATAGCGAGACAGATACGCCGCCGTATCATCCAGATAACCTTTCGAAAACGGCACCAGATCCTCGGCGAAATAGGTGCGGATGCGAATCTTGCCGTGTTGCTTTTCATGGATGCGATAGGCTCCGGTCATCAGCACCATGCCTTTGCTCGATCGTTCGGAGACAAGGCGCACGCGGTATGTTTCAGCTCCACGCACTTCTTCGATCATGCGTCCCGGTGCGACGGCGATTTGCGGGTTCGGCACCTGGACGGAAAGCTCATAGGAAAAAGCCGTCTCGCCGATATCCGGATACCAACCCGTTCCGGGTCCAAGGAATCCGCTGTCGTTGGCAATAAGCCCGGTGTAGTGGATGTCGATGGTGTGGCTGCCGACGGCACCCAGATTAACCAGAAGCGCGGTGCCGTTGCGCATGGTCGAATGGGGCTTCCCGTCGACCTTGAACGACGTGATGATCAACCCCTGAGCCAGTTGCAGGACGGTCTTGCCGCCGCCTTCAATGCGGATTTGATCGGTAGCATCAAGGGTCTGCTTGAGCGGGTCGAGCCGAAGATCGAGTTTGTGGTGCAGACTGGTGATGTCGGCGCTTGCCGACGCCGGGGCGATGAACAAGACCGCCACGGCAACAAGGATCAGCAGGAGTCTCATGGTTGCAGGGCCGGGAACTTGGCAACGATGTCTTTTTCCACGCCGTCCCTTAGCACCGTCATCGGCAACCACGTGCCGGGGGAATGTCGCTGGATCAGGGCGATCAGTTGAGCCGTATTCTCAATCGGCATGGATGCTGCGTTGATAACGACATCACCTTTTTTCAGCCCGGCGGCGCTGGCGACGCTGTCTTCGACGACGCGTGCAACACGAGCGCCGGGACGCTCGCCGTCGCCGGTGGTTTCTATCATGACGCCCAGTTTCGGGCGCTGTGTGGAATGATGGGCAGGGGCATCGGTGCCGAAGACGGCATCGGCAACAGGGGTGCCTGATTTTGATGCCATCTGTTCACACGAAGCGCCCCGGTCCCATGTCAGCAGGACGGCGGCGTTATCGATGCCCAGATCAAGCAGTTGCGCCGGAACGCCATGTTTGTATTCCAGATGACCGCTGCCAATGATGCCGATGACCAACGGGTTGCCGCCTGCGGTGCGGGCATCGGCCAACGCCTCGGCCATGGCCCGGTCCCAGGTTTGCTGGGCGGCGACAAAGTTGTCGAAGCTTCTGTCCTCGCGGTGTTTTCCCACGTGCTTGTCGAATATCTCGCGCAGGCTTTGCCGATAGTCATCTGCTGGCGGAGCCGGAGCACCGACGCCTTCCATGTCGCTTTCAGGGATGCCGTCGCGGCCATGTTCACCAATGCGTCGCGGCAGTGACATATCAACGTTCAAGGCGCGCATGGGAATGCGGTGCATGCGCACAAAATCGAACAGGCCCATGTACAACGATGCGTCATATCGCCAGACCTCGTTCCATCGGCTTTGTTCGAGGAATTCCTGTTTACTTAATTCGCCCCGGGTCCAGCGGTCGAGAACCGGCTGGGCTGCGCGCGGGAAGGATTCGAATCCGATCACCATGTTCGGGTTTCGCCCGAACAGGGCGGCAATGGTTTGAAGCTGCCAACGGTGATCTTCTTCGCTGGTATGGGTTTCGCCAAGCAGCACGACGGGGCGTCTGGCCATGTCGGCGATCATCTGTTGGGCTTCAAGCGTGCGTCCTGTTGCCGGGGCGATCCAGCGTCCTGTCGGCACACAGGCTTCGATGGCGGCGGTAGTGCCATGGGATGCCATTGGTGGTTGCGCAGCAGCAGGATCGGATGCTGTGATCCCGAGCAGTCCTGCCAACACGGTGGCATGTGTGAATCCGATCACATTGTTTGTCTTGAAAATCATCGTCTTATCAAATACCAAGTATGGGCTGTGTATCTAGAAAATATCGCACTGAACGGGGCATTGGTTGTGTTTAACGTAGAGCAATGAAGTCTAAATCCCGTAACAAAGTCGTGAAAAGTAAAATCCTGCTGGCGTTGTCAGACGCCGGTCATGCCAGATTGCTGCGCGAATTATTGGGCACCGACGCCTACACGATTTCTACGGTGGCTGACTGCGGTGCGGCGGTCAAGCGCATCAAAAAATCCAGATTTGATTTCATCATCATCGATGCGTCGTCGTGGAGCGCGGCGAAGAAGTCGGCAGGGCTGAAACTGCTGAAGGCGGTCGATAAAATGTCGGTGCTTTTCATCGCCGATGACGGCTCTGAGATGGCTAAATCGATGAAGGGGTATGGGGCCGACAAGCGTTACCTCTGCTGGCAGCATCTGGATGCGGTTTTGTTGTCCGGGATGTTGAAATCCATTCAGGCATCACAGATGAACAAGCGGGTGTATGATGACAGCGATGAGTTGTTTGCCAAGGCATTCGAGGCCAGCCCCGGGCTGTTTGCCATTTCGACAATGAAAGACGGACGTCTTATCGACGTTAACGATGCATGGCTGGACAGTCTGGGTTTCAAGCGCCGTGACGTTATCGGCAAGACGGCACATGGAATAGGGCTGTGGGTTAATAGTAAGGACCGGACGCGTCTTGTTCGTCTGTTGTCGGCGAATAGATCCGTACGTGGTTTCGAGACCCGGTTCAGGGCAAAAAACGGGAAAATTCTGGATCTTCTGATTTCCGGTGAACTCATTGAAACCGATAACGATTCCTTGCTGTTGCTGGTCGCCCAGGACATCACCAAGCGCAAGCTGAGAGAAGAGCGATTGCGCCAGACCCGCGATGAACTGGAATGCCGAGTCGAGGAGCGGACCCATCAACTGACGGAGAAGATCGAGCAGCATGAGCGGACGGAAAAGGCGCTGATCTTAAGCGAGCAACGTCACCGCGATATGGCCGAAGCCGACTCTGATTGGCTTTGGGAAACCGATGCGCAACTACGTTACACCCATTTTTCAGATAGCGTCCGGACGGTTATCGGCCTGGACCCAAAGAAATATATTGGCCAAAAACGGGATATGATTGCAGCCCCTGGTGAAGACCCGGAAAAGTGGCGGCAGCACAATCGTCTGTTGAAGCAAAGAAAGCCCTTTCGAAATTTCCGCTATCAAATGAAAACCAAGCACGGCAACGAGACATATATTCAGGTCAGCGGCAAGCCTGTCTTCGATGACAAGGGAAAATTCGTCGGCTATCGCGGGACCGGAACCAATATTACCGATTTGCAGTTGGTGGAAAATGCGCTTCTAGATGCCATGGATCAGGCTGAAATGGCGAACCGGGCGAAGTCTAATTTTCTTGCCGGCATGAGCCACGAACTGAGAACACCCCTGAATGCCATTATCGGTTTTTCAGATGCCATCAGGGCGGAGCTGTTCGGTGCCGTCGCGCAGTCGCAATACAAGGAATACGTGGAAAATATCTACGATTCAGGCAAGCACCTGCTGAATTTGATCAATGACGTGCTGGATGTTTCGAAAATCGAGGCGGGTGCGCTGGATATGCAGGCCGAGAAGGTCAACATCAGCGATGTCATCGACAGGGGCATGCGACTGGTCGAGACCCGGGCGACAGAAGGCGGCATTGTCCTGCAACGCAAATTGGCCAGGAACTTGCCGGATTTGGTGGCCGATGAACGCCGTCTCGTTCAAATCATTCTTAACTTGTTGAGTAACGCCATCAAGTTCACGCCGAACAAGGGCATGGTCGAGATAGCCGCCGGGAAAAAACGGAATGGAAAAATATTCATTCGTGTTTCCGATACAGGCATCGGCATCAAGTCCGGTGACATTGATAAGATCATGTCAGAATTTGGCCGTATCGATAACACCATCGCCAACAAGGATGAAGGCACCGGATTGGGCTTGCCGTTAACCAAGGGGCTGGTCGAAATGCACGATGGAACCATGACCATGGAAAGCAAGCCCGGCAAGGGGACGTCGGTAACGGTTATGTTCCCGGCGAGCCGCACCGCTGACTAGTATGACATCATGAAAAAACAGGGAGTCATCGCCGCTGGACACGAGCAGACAGCCCATGCTGCCGCCGTGGTTCTCGACGCTGGCGGCAACGCCTTTGATGCCGTGCTGGCGGCCCTGTTGGCGGCATCAGTTGCGGAGCCCGTGTTGGCGTCTCTTGGCGGCGGCGGATTTTTGCTTGCCAGACCCGCCGGGGAAAAGCCGGTGCTATATGACTTTTTTGCCCAGACACCGAAGAGCAGACGCCACGATGACGAATCAGAACTGCGGCCAATCATTGCCGATTTTGGCGAGGCGCAGCAGGAGTTCCATATCGGCATGGCATCCATGGCAACGCCGGGTGTGGTCAAGGGGCTGTTCGGTGCCCATGCGGATTTAGGCAGGATGCCGATGTCGACAATCGTCGAGCCTGCCCGGAAACTGGCAACCGACGGTGTCGTCCTTAATTCCTTGCAGGCGTATATTTTTACCATTGTCGAAAAGATATTTACCTCGAACGACGACTGTCTGGCGATTTTCGGCAGCCATGAGAATCCCGGACAACTGCTGGGCGATGGCGAGGTCCTGAAGAATCCGGAATATGCCGATGTTCTTGATGTCTTGTCGCGGGAAGGCGAAGGCCTGTTTTATCGGGGTGAAATCGCCCAGACCATTGCCGACGATAGCCGCACGGGCGGCGGTCATTTGGGCCTTGAAGACCTGAGTGGCTACGAATTGATACGTCGTAACCCGCTTCAATTGTCGCATGGCGGTTTCGGCCTGTTGACCAATCCGCCGCCTTCGACGGGTGGGCTGCTTATCGCCTTTGCACTGGGGCTGCTTGGCGATGGGGGGCTGGGCCAGCATGTCTTTGCAAGCCCGTCCCATGTGGGCATGCTCGCCAATGTTCTGGATCTGACCAACGAGGCGCGCATGGACAG
>JABHGV010000060.1 GCA_018671895.1 Rhodospirillaceae bacterium
ATCTAATCGAAGCCGCAGCAGATGGCGGCCTTGCCAGTTGAGGAGAAAAAAGCAGATAAGCCCAAAGAAAATGGGGGAGAAGAGGTCGGATTTATCCAGTCTCTGATGAACAAATATCTTGGTAAAGACCGGGCAAAAACCCCTGACCTGACACCCATCGCTGTTCCAATGACACCCGAGCCAACGTCGGAGCCGATAGCTGCAACTGAGCCTGTCAAACAGGCGATGAACACGCCAACCGCGCCGGTCAGTCCTCCCGACGTCACCGGTCCGCCGCCGCCGATCAAGGGCAAGGTGATGCCCGACACCGTTGAAGGTGCCCCCCTGAGAAGCCTTCCCATTGGCGAGTTGGATGCGTCTCAGGTGGTCTCAGTTGCCCCCTCTGCCAAGTCTAAAAGAATGCCGGAAGCGGTTCCAATGGTCGAGGTTATGGCGCAACCAATTCCCGACGAGCCCATCGGCAGGACGGCCCCGCCAGGCAAGCACCGCGACGATAGCGGTTGGTTCGACCGGTTCACCTCGTTCTTTGCATTCGGCGACGGTGAACAGGACAAAGATGCTGAGAACGCCAAGGGTACAACAGAAAATTCAGGCGGCGACTGGCAGGTCAAGGAAATCGAACAGGCGCAAATCGCCCCCCGACCGCCGACCAAGAAAAACCAGGCGGAAATTCCAAAGCTGCGTCTTGACGGCGTAATCCTGACCCTTGGGCGCACGACATCGCTGGGCAAGGCCCCGCCCCCACAGGCCCCGGCTCCGTGGTTCTACAAGTCGTGTATCAACAAGAAACTCGGCTCGATTATTTTCTGCATAGAGCCGCTGGACTGGCCCGAAGAAATCAAGGCCCGGTTCATTACCGATTCTGTCATGTACGAAGGCACCCAGACCATCGTTCGCTATGACGAAGGCTCGGCCACCTATTTCCATACCCTGTTCCCATCCGGGTCTTATGAGAGCATCGTCAAGTTTTTCACCCGGCGTTATGGACCGCCAACGAAGGTCCTGAACCGATCGATCGCGCCGCTGGCGTCCCCCAGAATGGCCAACCCGACGGTTATCTGGCAAAGCCGGGCACCAGTGACCAATCTATTGACGACCCTGGAAATCCGGTACTTCGATGATGCCCGCGGCGGCTTCCCCGATACCAAACGCGGTGCCGTCTATCTGTATCATGAATGGTCGCAACCGGTTTTCCCGCAGCTGTCATCGGTCGAACTGATGCTGCTGCGTGCCGAAAAGAAAGTCCGTTAGAACTAAAAACGTCTGCGTAGATAAGCCAGATAGACCTTCAATAAACGCCCGGGGCCGGCGACCTGAACCCTTGTATGGGCGGCGTCGTATCCGGACTGCGCCAAGCGGCGAAGGTAATATTCACCAAGCACGGCCGGAAGCAACACCGGCATCATCTTTCTTTCCGTCTTTCCCGCCCTGCTCCGGGCATCAGCAATCAACCCGGCAGCCGTGGCGGCCACCTGTTGGGGTAGCATGGTGATATAACGTCGCCCCTGGGCCTGATGAAACGGCATGGCGCGCAACAGCCCGGTTAATGCCCAGGCCGTGCCGATGGGCCGCACCAGCGTATCAACGTGCTGACGGTCCAGACTCAGCACCTTTGCCATCAACTGGTTCAGCGCCCCGCCAGTGGCCTCGGCGTAGGACTCGAGCCCATGGATGTCTTCGAACGCCACCTCTGTCAGGTCGCCTTCGCGGGCATCAAGAATTTCATCGAACAAGCCCTTGTCCAGTGAATGCTCCGTGACTGCATCGGCCAGCATCCGCCCAATGGGATGGTCCGGCACCTGTCCCTGATAGATGCCGTCGATGGATTGACGCCACCATTGCAACCGCATCTGGCCCAGCAACGCCTCGCTGACCAGTTCGGGAATGCGGGCGAGTTCCAGATTAAACGCCAGCAGCGCCAACAAAGCCGTTCGCCTGTCGGGGCTGGCGAACATGGCGCACAGGTAGCGCTCACCATCCAGACGGCGGACGGTTTCCAGTTCGGCTTCATTGGGCATGACAGTATTCATTTTTCGAATCGATCCGTACGCTTGGTCGGAAAAACACCTGAAAATTGATAAAAACGGGGTGAAATCCGTTGAAAACGAACAACTTTTGTCAAATAAGTTGAAAAATACAAATTGTGTCGTATATACAGTGCCGAACATTAGAATTATTTTACATATCAATCTATCAAACCAATATATCAGAAGGAACACATCGCCATGTCAGGCATCCTTACAAATCTTAAAAACACCGTCATTGCAGGCATCGTCCTGACCATTCTTATGATTCTGCTGCTGGGTGCTACGTCCGGTGACGAATTCCTGTTCGACGCCACTTACCAGGCCTTCGGCCTGCGCTGGCTGCACGTTCTCAGCGGCATTATGTGGATCGGTCTGCTGTGGTACTTCAACTTCGTGCAGATCCCCAACATGCCGAAAATCCCCGACGACCAAAAACCGGCCATCGGCAAGGTCATCGCACCGGCTGCCCTGTTCTGGTTCCGCTGGGGCGCCATGGCAACCATCATCACCGGCCTGCTGCTGGCGATGGTTAACGGCTACCTCGTCGAATCGCTGACCCTGGACGGACTGTCCGGCTCCAAGAGCATGGCCATCGGCATCGGTATGTGGTTCGGCATCATCATGTGGTTCAACGTCTGGTTCGTCATCTGGCCGAACCAGAAGAAAGCACTGGGCATCGTTGAAACTGACGCCGACGCCAAAGCGGCTGCGGCACGCACAGCAATGCTGTTCTCGCGTACCAACACCCTGCTTTCGATCCCCATGCTTTATGCCATGGTATCGGCGCAGAACCTGTACTAAACAACAGGCTCAACAAATTAGCAAAGGCCCGGTGGAAACACCGGGCCTTTGCTTTGCCTGCAATAGAATGAAGTTGTAAACTCTCACTGGGACACTAAGTTTAATTCTAAGCCCATTCTTTGCGAATGGATATTCCTGAAATTTTTGACAATCAGGAAAACGCAGTTTTATGAATTTTCCCAAGGGTCAGTATGACAACCAAAAATGAAATGCAATTAAACGGGCTTGATCAAGACTGGTCATCCAGGCTCGAACTTCTTGAACAGGTTCATAACCTTATTGCCGTTTGCCGCGACGATCGCATTCTCTACCTCAATTCCGCAGGGGCAAAAATACTGGGCTTGCAGAAAAATGACCGAGCCTATAATGCAAAATTGGCTTCCTTCTTTCATCCCGACTTCAAAGACATCGCCGCACTGGGTCTGGATGTTTTTGCGGAAGACGAAACCGTCATATCGGTAAAATTACTTCGCCCCGACGGGATCGAGGTGGATGCCGAAATCTGGGTCACACGGCTCAATTTTTCCGGCGAAACAACCTATCTGGTTGAGGCACATGACATCACCAGCCATATGCGCGCCGCGCGTGCCCTCAGGTCTCGCGAGCAGCGGCTCGAAGGTATCCTCAACACCGTCGCCGACGGCATCATGTCGCTTGACGATCACGGGAACATCCAGTCGTTTAACCCGGCTGCCGAAAAAATATTTGGATTCACCTACGATGAGGTGATCGGCAGCAACGTCCGCATTCTGATGCCCGTCCCGGTGGAAGGTGATAACTTTGGCACCGATTGGGCGAAAACCCTTGCACCCGACCGTGAAGTTGTCGGCCAGCGCAAGGATGGTAATACATTCCCCATGGAAATGGCGGTGCGCGAGATGCGTCAGGGCGAGAACCTGAGCTTTACAAGCATCGTTCGCGACATCACCGCACGCAAGGAAGCCGAGGAAAGGGTCTATAATCTGGCCCACTTCGATCCGCTGACCGGGCTGCCAAACCGTCACCTGTTGGGTGACCGTCTGGAAGAATCAATCAAGAGGGCAAGCCGCAGCAAAAGTGAAGTCGCCCTGATGTTTATCGATCTGGATAAATTTAAAGTCATCAATGACAATCACGGTCATGCTGCCGGGGACGAAGCCCTGAAAATAGTTTCCCAACGTCTTGTCACCAGTGCCCGGCGAACAGACACCATCGCACGTGTCGGCGGCGATGAGTTCGTGGCCATCCTGGAAGACCTGCATTCCATTGACGAAGCAGAATTGATTGCACAAAAAATGATTGCCGCGATCTCTGACCCTATGGAAATCAAGGGCAATGAATGCTCACTTGGTGCCAGTATCGGCATCTGCGTTTACCCGGATCATGCCGATGACATCCCCGGTCTTATGCATTGCGCCGATCAGGCCATGTACGTTGTGAAACAGGAAAGCGGTGACTCGAACTTCAGACTGTATTCGGCTGACGACGAAAAGGCACCTGCCGCCGACTAAGACCATTCGTCATCACAGGAATTATTGCACAGCAACAAGCGCGGCTGCCGCGATGCGGTCTTCGGCCAGCAACACGTTGAAGGTACGGCACGCGGCACCGGTGTCCATCCATTCCAGAACAATCCCGGATTTCCTCAGGCCTTGCCTCAACCCATCGGGCTCGGCTGTGAATTCAAGCCCACAACCAACCAGCAGAATTTGAATATCCGATGCCTTGTCGGTAACCGGGCGCAAGCTTTCAAGGTTGATATCACCGACAGTAGCAACCGGCCAGTCAATGGCGTTTTCAAGGAAAACGATCAACGAGCCTTCGCGGCGCTTTCCCTGAATACGGAAACCGCCATCGCCATAGCCCTGAATTAACTGACGTCCGGGACTGACTTGCGGGGTGATATCCAGCGACATAAAGCGAGCCCCTTTAAGCTTCTTCTGTGGTGGCCTCGCCAGACATATCGCCGCTGCGGCGTGAAACATTCAGGTAAAGCAACAACGGCACAGCCAGACAGATCGACGAATAGGTGCCGACGATGACACCCCAGATCATGGCAAAACTGAACCCGCTGATAACCTCGCCACCCAGCAGATAAAGCGACAGCAGGGCCAGCAAGGTCGTGACCGACGTCATCACTGTGCGCGACAGGGTCTCGTTGATGGACTTGTTCAGCAGATCCGTCATGTTCATAGTCTTGTAACGGCGTAGGTTCTCGCGAACACGGTCATAAACGACAACGGTATCGTTGATCGAATAACCGGCGATGGTCAGGATAGCCGCCACCGTCGATAAATTGAATTCCAGCCCCAGCAAGGCAAATATACCGATGGTACTGATGACGTCGTGGACCAGGGCAACAACCGCGCCAAGGCCGAACTGCCATTCGAACCGGAACCAGACATAGACCAAAATGGCGAAGATAGCTGCGGCAACGGCCGACACACCGTCCCAGAACAGTTCGTCACTGATTTTCGGGCCAACGAATTCAGTGCGCCGGTATTCGATTGCACCACCGAGCGCCGCCTTGACTTTTTCGATGGCAGCAGCCTGTGCCTTCTCGCCACCATCTTGCGCCTGAATGCGGATCAAGACCTCGTTCGGTGCACCAAATTCCTGCAAGCCGACCTCGCCCAGCCCTAGACCGGACAGGGATCCACGCATCGCCTGCACATCGGCCGGACCGTCAGTGGTCTTGACCTCAATCAGGATACCGCCCTTGAAGTCGATGCCGTAATTCAGCCCCTTGGACGCGAACAACCCGATGGAGGCAATCACCAAAAGCACCGAGAAAACGAAAAAAATCTTCTTCCGGTTAATGAAGCCGATGTTGATATCGGCGGGTATCAGGTGAAGTCCACGCATCTGTTTTTCCTAGATCGGCCTACTAAATCGGCAAAGTGTCAGGGCGTTTACGGCGCAGCCAACTGGCAACCATCAAACGGGTCAGCATGATCGCGGTGAACAATGAGGTAACGATGCCGATGGCCAGCGTCACGGCAAAACCGCGAACCGGGCCAGACCCGAACTGATACAACAGAATAGCGGCGATCAGGGTGGTCACGTTGGCATCAATAATGGTGGTAATGGCCCGTGAATAACCGGCATCAATGGCCGATATGGGGGTCCGTCCAGCGCGGATTTCTTCGCGAATACGCTCGAACACCAGCACGTTGGCGTCGACCGCCATACCGATGGTCAGAACAACACCGGCAATACCGGGCAAGGTCAGCGTCGCTTGCAACAACGACAATGCCGCACCAATCAACATACTGTTCACAAACAGGGCAACGTCGGCCATCAACCCGAAACGGCCATAGACGACGACCATAAAGATAATCACCAGTGCCATGCCAATCATTGACGCGGTCTTACCGGCGGCGACTGAATCGGCGCCAAGGCCGGGGCCAACGGAACGTTCTTCCAAAATGGTCAAAGGCGCAGGCAAAGCACCGGCCCTCAACAACAAAGCCAGGTCCTGGGCGCTTTGTACCGTAAAGTTTCCGGATATCACGCCGGAGCCGCCAAGAATGGGCTCGCGAATAACCGGGGCGCTGATTACCTTGCCATCAAGAATAATGGCAAACAGCTTGCCAACATTTTCACTAGTCGCTTTGCCGAACAACTTGCCGCCAAGGGTGTCGAAGCGAAAGCTGACAACCGGTTGGTTGTCTTGAAACGACGGCTGTGAATCGATCAGTGTGTCACCGCTGACCATCACCCGCTTTTTGATCAGGTACATGCGCGGACGCCCATCGGGACCGACTTCATCGACCGACGGTGCCCGGAAAGAACCTGGCGGGGTTTTAATGCTCCGAATGGAATTCTGGCGCGAATCGACCAGATGGAATGCCATTTTTGCGGTCTTGCCGAGCAGACGCTTGACCCGTTCCGGATCATCAAGGCCGGGCAGTTGAACCAGAATACGGTCTTCGCCTTGGCGTTGAATGGTCGGCTCGCGCACGCCGGTTTCATCAATACGACGCCGGACGATCTCGATGGATTGCTCAATCGCCGCCGTACGACGGTCACGGATCGACTGTTCCGTCATCGCGATAACAATGCGCCCGCCATCCGCCGTTTCAACCGTGGTGCCGGTATCCAGTTTCCTGAGCAGCCCGACCGCTTCGTCCAGACGCGCCACGTCCTTGATGATCACGGTGGCGTTCATTCCATCCAGTCCCAGCCCCTGATATCGAATGCGGTTTTTACGCAGCTCGACACGCATGGAATCGACCATTGCCTCGACCCGTTCACGAATGACGGTATCGACCTCGACCTCAAGCAGAAGATGCGAGCCGCCCTGAAGGTCGAGCCCAAGGCTGATCTGCTGATTGGGCAACCAGTCAGGAAGGCTTCCGGCCTGTTTTGCGGTCAGGAAGTTTGGTGAAACGAAAACGAGACCCAGCACACAGATGCCGAGAATCATAATGATTTTCCACTTGGCGAAATGGATCATGGTTGAATGGTCCTGCTTACAAGGGTGCTCAGCTTTTACCGCCGAGCAGCCCTTTCAGCTTGGAAGCGCCGCTTTTCGGTTTGTCGTCGCCGCCCTTGTCGCCGGAATCTTTTTTCTTGTCTTTCTTATCATCATTGACAGGTTCGGTCTTCGACAAAACAACCGCAACAAGACTGCGCTGAACGCGGACTTTGATGTCAGGGGCGATCTCGACGGTCAGTTCGGCATCGTCAATCACCTTGGAAACGGTGCCGATGATGCCGCCACCGGTGACGACGCGATCACCACGACGAATCGATTCCAGCATGCCCTTGTGTTCCTTGGCCTTCTTTTGCTGCGGACGGATCAGCAAGAAATAGAAAACGACAAAGATCAGGACCAGCGGGAACATCGCCTCGAGACCTCCGCCTTGGGCAGCCCCAGCGGATTGTGCATAGGCGGTCGAAACGAACATGGACTGGTCACTCCCTTGGAAATCTTAAAACACCGGGCAAAATGCCCGGCAAGCAAGCGGACTATACCCGCCCCGGCGGTTTGTGCAACCCATATCAGCGGACATTTTGTTACCCCTCAAGCGGCGGACAGGCGGCGGCCCGCAGTACGTCCACAAACGCCATCCTTGTTGATTTCATTCCATTAGTTGGAATAATATCCGATCTAGTGGAATAATTCAGGGAACTCCCATGACAATGGATAACAATTTACGCACCCTTCGCAATGCCGCCGGATTGACTCAGGCCGAACTGGCGGCCCGTGTCGGAGCCAGTCAGGGACAGATCGGGCGATTAGAGCGCAACCATCGACGTCTCAGCGATGACTGGGTTAAACGCATATCCGATGCCCTCGGCATTTCAACCGATTCCTTGACCCTAACCAGCCCTGCCGACACAAACGATATCGAAAGCCTGCTGCCGACCCTGGAACGCATCGCAAAGGCACTGGAAAGACTGTCGCCCGACCCCGTGCACATGACAGATTTTGATGCCGCCGATGCTTTCGTCTGGCAAGCGGACGATGATTGGCTGGCTCCGGTAACATCCGTCAACCGAGTCGATTTTGGGTTGTTGAAGGGAATTGATCACCAGTCTGACATCTTGCTCGCCAACACCATCAACTTCGCCCAAGGTCTGCCAGCCAACAACGCGCTGTTATGGGGGGCGCGGGGCACCGGTAAAAGCTCTCTGATCAAGGCGGTGCACGCCAAAGCCATCGATGGCTCAACAACCCGGGTGATGCTGGTCGAAATTCATCGTGAAGACATCCCCACCCTGCCCCAATTGCTTACCTTATTGCGTGAAACGGACCGACGCTGTGTGCTGTTCTGCGACGACCTGTCGTTCGACGGTGAAGATGCCGGCTACAAATCCCTGAAGGCGGTGTTGGAAGGCGGCATCGAAGGACGCCCGGACAATGTCATTTTCTACGCCACGTCGAACCGCCGACACCTGATGCCGCGCGACATGATCGACAACGAACGCTCGACTGCCATCAATCCATCGGAGGCGGTCGAGGAAAAGGTCTCGCTGTCGGACCGGTTCGGCCTGTGGCTTGGCTTTCATAATTGCGACCAGCAAACGTATCTAGACATCATTGATGGGTATGTTGCCCATCACCGCCTTGACGTTCCCGGCGACGCGTTGCATGCACGCGCCAACGAATGGGCCGTTACGCGCGGCGCACGTTCGGGGCGTACCGCATGGCAGTTTATTCAGGATCTGGCAGGGCAACTTGGCCAGCGGCTAGACGTGTAACGGAACGACAAATCCTATAGACTCTGTCGTAGATAGAGATTCTTACAGGCTTGGCTGCGATGTTAAGAGCGACTTTCACCCGTGCGATGATGATCGGATTAGCCATTATACCGGTGGTATTCCTGTCTTCTGGTGCCCGCGCCGCCGATTGCGTCGATTTCCCGCAAGTTGCGTGGTGGAACGATCTGACCCACGGCAAGGTCATCGCCTACGTCAATCAGAACCATAGCGGGGACTGGTCCGGATATATCGACAAATGGGCGCGTCAATTAACCAAGGTTCAGGCCCTGAAAGGGCTTGGCAAGGGAATTATCATCCCGAGCACCGGTGCCAAATTGGAAGGCATCGCACTTGACGATTACGTCAGCAAGCTGAAGCAGCGCGTTGAAATCAACACCTGTCTGGCCCTGCAAGCAGGCGCAAAAAATATCATTGCCAAGGCCGATGATATCGCAGCGAAAGCCCGGGCCGGTACTCCCCCGGCAGACCCGGAGTTTTCGCCTGAGGAGGCAGAAACTCTGGAGCAGGAACCCGACCTGTCCTCTCTTCCGGAACTGGAACCGGAACCCATGACCTTTGTTGAAGCGGTCAATGCGTTCAGGGACGACGAGCACGAAACGGCGATCAAGGCATTCAAACTGATGGCAAATGGCGGCGACGCCAATGCCCAGAACGCGTTGGGTTACATGTACCGGCGCGGTCTTGGTGCCGACAAGGACACGCTGCAATCCATGTTCTGGTATCGCAAGGCCGCCAAGCAAGGCAGCGCTGTGGCCCAATACAGTCTGGGTGAAATCACCCGCAAGGAAGGCCAGACCAAGGTCCAAAAGGCAGCAGCACTGGAGTGGATTACCAAGGCCGCAAAGCAGAATTACGGCGATGCTCAATTCACCCTCGGTCTTATCTTTTTCCAGGGCGAAGGCATTACCAAGGATATCAATGAATCCTATTTCTGGTTGGCGCTCGGCAATGAAAACAGCCATGACAAATCAAGCCAGCTACTGGCCCATGTCGAAACCCTGATCGATGAAGACGCCAAGCTGGAACAAGACCAGAAAATTGAAAACTGGCTGTCGAAAGACAAGTCGGCGCAATAACGCCGCCCTCTGCCTTTAAGACAAATGCTTCAACGGGTCGACCGCCCGCTTGCCCTTGCGAAGCTCGAAATGCAATTGCGGTGACTTTACGCCGCCCGATGACCCGACCTTGGCGATGGTCTGCCCCTTCATTATTTTCTCGCCGCGTTTCACCAGCAATTTCTGGTTATGGGCATAAGCCGTAATCCAGCCGTCAGAATGTTTGATCAAAAGCAGATTGCCGAACCCGCGCAATTCATTTCCGGCATACGCAACGACACCGTTTTCAGCCGCCTTGACCGATGCCCCGACCGGGGCCTGAATATTGATGCCGTCGTTTTGCAGGCCCTTTTCCTTGGCCCCGAATTTCGACATCACCCTGCCCTTTACCGGCCACGTGAACCGACCGCTGCGCTTCGGCGGTCTCGATACGGCTTTCGATGCCGTCTGGCGGCTGGCTGTAATTGTCTTTCGCTTCGCCGCCGTCGGTTTTTGCCACGCCACTTTTGCGGTGTTGGTTCCCGAACCGCCACTTGGCAGGCGCAGTTTTTGTCCGACCCGGATCGTATAGGGCTTGCGAATGCCGTTGATACGCGCGATGGCATACATGTTGGCGTCATAGCCTTCGGCGATGGTGCTCAAGGTGTCACCCCGTTTGACGACGTGAATGCGATCGCGCATCAGGACGATGCGTTGCCCAACTTTCAGCACATAAGGCGGTCTCAGGCTGTTGGCTTCGATGATGTTGCGGGCCGATACACGGTGGCGGCGCGACAGGCCATAGACCGTATCACCTTTGCCGACAATGACCGCACTGGCACCAACGAATGAGCTAGAACTGACGAGCGGACGATTGGCCGAACGCGGACCATCAGGCGGCGGCCACTCGGCCCAACCGCAGGCGCTGAGCGTAAACAGCAGAAAAATGGTGCTCAAACGAATCATTGCGGGATTATCGCACAAAGACAGACTGGATTCCCGCCTTCGCGGGAATGACGGACAAAAATATGGCTCCTGCACCCAATCTTGTTTTAACTTCCAGAGGCCTCGCCGCAGGAGGCGCGCCACATATGGTCAGGCTTCCAGAATCGTTGCCCCGCAGGACACCATAAAAAAAACTACCCTTGATCGCCCTCGACCAGGGGCACGAATCGGGTAATGCCCAACTCTTCGGTCTCGACACCGTCTTCAGTACGGGTGACGCGCAACAGCCGCTGGTCATGTTCATCCCGGCCATCATTGACCGGCACCACCATGATGCCGCCGACGGCCAGTTGCTCGACCAGCATCGGCGGAATGTCGTGGGCCGCGGCGGTGACGATAATACGCTCGAAGGGTGCCTGTTCGGGCCAGCCGTGGCTACCGTCGCCGCATTTTGTCGTGATATTGGTCAGGCGCTGGGCGACAAAACGTTCTTCGGCCCCTTGCATCAACTCGCGATAGCGCTCGATGGTGTAGAGCCTGCGACACAACAGCGCCAACACCGAAGACTGATAGCCCGACCCGGTGCCAATTTCCAAAACCTTCATCCGGTCGGTCAGGTTCAGCGCCTGTGTCATCAGGGCGACGGTCAGCGGCTGGCTAATGGTCTGATGGTGACCGATGGGCAGGGCGATATTCTCATAAGACTTGTCGCGAATGGCCTCGGGCACGAAATCTTCGCGCGGTACCCGTTCCATGGCCTGCATGACCTGCTTGTTGTCGATGCCGCCACGGCGCAGCGCCAGAATCAATTGCGCTCTGCTGTCTTCCACTAGAAAAATTCTTTCAGTTTTTTCAAGGTCGCTCGGTGCGTCATGTCGACGCTCAACGGTGTGATCGCCACGGCCCCCCGGTTGACGGCTTCAAGGTCGGTGCCTTTCAAAAACCTGTCTTCGACACGCTGCGGGCCAACCCAAAAATACGGCTCGCCGCGCGGATCGGTACCGTGTTGCAAATCACCACCGATCTTGCGCCGCCCCTGTCGCGTCACTTCAATGCCGCTGACCTTATTCGCTGGTACGTCGGGGAAATTAACGTTCATCAGCACCGTCGGCTGAAAATCGACACGCGCCAGACCCTTCAGAATTTTTGGCAGCCAGTGTTCAGCCGTCGACCACTTGGTCGGGTGTCCGTCCTCAGTCACCTGCGACAGCGCAACTGCTGGCAGTCCCATCAGGGTCCCTTCAAGGGCTGCGGCCACTGTGCCGGAATAGGTTACGTCTTCGCCCAGATTGCCGCCCCGGTTAACACCAGACAGTACCAAGTCCGGACGCTTGTCCTTCATCACTTCGTTGACGCCCAACAGCACACTGTCGGTCGGCGTACCATTGATGGCAAACCGACGGGCCGAGACCTTGCGAATACGCAGCGGCTGACGCAGGGTCAGGGAATGGGCGGCGGCGCTTTGTTCGGTTTCCGGTGCAACGACCCAGACCTCGCCTGCCAGTTTGCGCATGGTGCGCTCCAGCATTTTCAGCCCCGGCGCATTAATGCCGTCATCGTTGGAAATCAGCACCCGCGCCTTCGACAGTTTGGGCACCCGCTTAAACATCGCCGCCGATAACCTTGAGGCCGCCCATATAGGGCTGCAACGCATCGGGCACGACGATGGAACCATCGGCCTGCTGATAATTCTCGAGCACCGCAATCAGAGTGCGCCCAACCGCCAGTCCCGATCCGTTCAGGGTATGGACGAAACGCGTCGACTTCTCGCCGGTCGCACGACAGCGGGCCTTCATCCGTCGCGCCTGAAAATCGCCACAGGTCGAACAACTTGATATTTCCCGATAACGGTCCTGACCGGGCAACCAGACTTCCAGGTCATAGGTCTTGCGCGCCCCGAAACCCAAATCGCCTGTGCACAGCGTCACCACCCGGTACGGCAGCTCAAGCCGTTGCAAGACGGCCTCTGCACAACCAGCCATGCGTTCCAGCTCGGCGTCTGATTGGTCGGGCGTCACCACCGAGACCATTTCGACCTTGGAAAACTGATGCTGGCGGATCATGCCGCGGGTGTCCTTGCCCGCCGACCCTGCTTCGGAACGGAAGCACCATGTCATCGCGGTATAGCGGCGCGGCATGGTTTCCTCGTCAAGAATTTCACCGGCGACGATATTGGTCAGCGGAACTTCCGCCGTTGGAATCAGCCACAGGTCATCTTCGGTCTTGAACAGGTCTTCGCCAAACTTTGGCAGCTGGCCGGTTCCGTACAGCGCACTGTCGCGAACCAACGCCGGTGGATTGACTTCCAGTAATTCGTGTTCTGTCGTGTGCATGTCCAGCATCAGCGACATCAGGGCACGTTCCATGCGGGCCAGCGGGCCAGACAACAACACGAACCGGGCACCTGACATTTTCGCCGCGGTTTCGAAGTCCATCAACCCCAGCGCTTCGCCCAGGTCGAAATGCTCTTTCGCCTCGAAATCTAAACTTGGCGGCGTTCCCCATGTGCGTTCTTCGCGGTTGTCGTCTTCGTCCGCCCCGTCTGGCACATCGTCCAGCGGCAGATTGGGAATTCCCATCAGCACATCGTTCAGTTTGTCCGTTGCTATACGCGCCTCTTCCTCGGCTTCGCTTTGCGCCTGTTTGGAACGCGATACCTCGGCGATAATTTCAGACGCATCCTCGCCACTGGCTTTGGCGACACCAATCTGTTTCGACAGCTTGTTGCGCTCGGCCTGAATTTCCTGGGCCCGGGTCTCGGCATCGCGGCGCGTTTTGTCCAGTTCGATCAGACCAGCCGACATGCCGTCCAGCTTGCGTCGGGCCAAACCCGCGTCGAAAGCCTCGGCATTATCCCTGATCCATTTAATATCGAACATGCGCCCCTATACCTTTGCTTCGTCGTCGTCTTTGTCTTTGCCTTTGTTTTTGTTTTTGTCTTTGTCCTTGTCTTTGTCTTCTTCGTCATCGGTGTCGGCTTCATCGTCCGGGTCTTTCCGATCGCGCTCTATCATTGCAACAGAAATAATGGAAATTTCGTATAGCAGGATTGTCGGCAGGGCGAGACCGATCTGGCTGATGACATCGGGTGGTGTCAGGATGGCGGCGGCAACGAAAGCCAGAACAATGGCGTAACGGCGCTTGTCGCGCATGCCCTTGGCGGTAACGATGCCGACCCGACCCAACAGGGTCATCAGGACCGGCAGTTCGAAACACAGGCCGAAGGCGAAAATTAACTGCATGACCAGCGACAGGTATTGGTCGACCTTGGCTTCCAGCTGGATCGGCAGCGTGCCCGCACCGCCGACAGACTCAAAGCCTAAGAAAAATGACCATGCCATCGGAAAAATTAAGTAATAGACCAGCGCCCCACCCATGAAGAAAAGCACCGGGGTCATGACCAGGAATGGCAAGAATGCCTTTTTTTCATCCTTGTACAGACCCGGCGCGATAAATAGCCACATTTGCATGGCAATGAACGGGAACGACAAGAACAGGGCGGCGAAAAACGCCACCTTGATATAGGTGAAGAACGCTTCGTGCAGCGCGGTAAAGATTAGCCGGCGATTATTTCCCGTGCCGTCCATGTCGCCCATAACATCGGCCAACGGCTTGACCAGAAAGTTATAGATATCGGGCGCAAAGAAGTAACAGATGAAAAACAACACGATCAGGGCCGCAAACGATTTCATCAATCGCCCGCGAAATTCAATCAGATGCTCCAGCAAGGGGGCCTTGCTGCCATCAATATTCTCCAATGATTCCTGTTGTTCTGCCATCAGGCGTCCTTGTCGTCCTTCGTCGTCTCCACGTTACTTTCTTCTACGGGAGCGTCGAGTTCCTCTACAGAAGCGTTGAGCTCCTCAACAGGAGCATCAAGTTCCTCTACAGGATCATCGAGGGATCCGGCCTTGTTTAATTCATCGGTAACGTCGGTCATGTCCAGGTCTTTGGCAATGTCACCATCGGGGTCCAGGGCCTCTTCGATAGAGTTGGGGATATCGTCACCACCAACATCGGTGATCTGTTTGCGAATGTCTTCCAGATCAGCCTCGCGGACAACATCGTCGATGCCATTCTGAAAGTCGCGGGCCATCATCCGGCCTTTGCGCAAGAGGCCCATAACAGCACGCAGTGTGCGCGGCAAATCCTTCGGGCCAACGACGACGATGACCAGAACGGCAACGATGAATAATTCCTGCCAGCCGATGTCGAACATGGCGGACTCATACTCCAGTCATGGGGAAATTAGGCCGGGAATTCACCCGGCCATGAAAGACTTAACCGTTTTTGGCTTCGTCGGACTGCTTGGCGGTATCCACCGTTTCGGTTTTATCCGAATCCAGGGTTTTTGTAGCTTCTTCGCCATCGCCACCTTCGCCACCTTCGCCACCTTCTTCGTCCTTCATACCCTTCTTGAAAGACTTCAGGCCTTTGCCGAAATCACCCATCAGCGCGGAAATTTTTCCCTTGCCGCCGAACAGCACGAGGACAACCGCCAAAACGATTAACCAATGCCAAATACTGAATGCGCCCATAATATTTTTCTCTCTTAAATTCGCTTAGTTGTTAAGGTCGGCGGATAATGGCAGAAACCCGGTAACAGGGCAACGCCGCCGCCATCAATGCTGTATATTAACCTGCGTCCGGGTCAAGGGGCTCTGGTGCTTCGTTCTCGTCGCCTTCCGCCAAATGCGGGGCCAGCGGCAGAATACCGTTTTCAGGTTCTTCGTCTGTCTCGCCACGCGCTTCGTCGGCCGTTGCTGCGACCGTGCCGCTGACACGATAGGCGTCTATGGCCGGGCGTTTATCCAGTAACCCGGCGGCTTTCAACTCGTCCGTGCCCGGCAGGTCCTTGATGCTTTCCAGTCCAAAATGGTCAAGGAACACATCCGTCGTCCCCCATGTTGTCGGGCGGCCCGGCGTTTTCCGTCGACCACGGGGGCGGACCCAGCCTTCCTCGAACAACGTATCCAGGGTTCCCTTGGACAAGCTGACACCACGAATTTCTTCAATTTCGCCACGGGTGACAGGCTGGTGATAGGCGATTATCGCCAGCGTTTCGATGGTCGCGCGCCCAAGCTTGCGCTGCACATCGATTTCCCGATTCAGCAAAGTGGTCATATCGGGTGCCGTGCGAAACGCCCATGAACCACCGGCCTTGACCAGATTAATGCCGCGATCAGCGTAATGTTCCTGCAACTGGACCATCAACGGCTCGATGTCCGTTCCTTCAGGCAAGCGGTGGGCAAGCGATTTCTCGGCCACGGGTCCCTCTGATGAAAACAGGTACGCCTCAATTAATTTCAGGTTCTGGTTCAAGGCGTCACTCATCCGTTATCGTTTCCTGCATTGGTTTCGGCTTCAGTCCCGGTATCGGTATCGGGTCGGCTTTTCAGGTCATCTTCTGAACTGCGGATGTAGATTTGCCCGAAAGTAGCGTTCTGACGCAACCGTAATTTTCCTTCCCGCGCCATTTCAAGGCTGGCAGCAAAGGTCGAGGCTATGGCCGAACGCAGCCCAAGGCCGTCTTTCATACCCTTGGGCAGGTATCCCGACAACACCTGCCAGTCGGGTGTTTTGCCAACCAGCGTATGCAATCGTTCCAGCGCATCATCGACACTGTAGATATCCCAGGCCTCGATATGCAGCGTTCCATCTGAATTTTGGCGTTTCTGTGATCCATAGCATTTCAACAGATCGAACAGGGTCACGTCGAAAATCGTGTTCTGGCTGGTGGTGAATTTTTCTGGCTCGCCGCGGGAAAAGAAGTCTTGGCCCAGCCTGCCCCGGGCCATCAATCGGGCACCCGCATTCTGCATGGATTCAAGACGCTTCAACTGGAAGGCCAGTGCGGCGGCCATTTCCTCGCCGCTGGGTTCGCCTTCTTCGGAAAGGTCGGGCAGCAACAATCGCGATTTTAAATAGGCCAGCCACGCCGCCATCACCAGATAGTCGGCCGCCAGTTCCAGATTGGTTTTACGGACCTCGGCGACAAACGCCAGATACTGGTCGGCCAGTTGAACGATGGATATCTGGGTGATATCGACTTTCTGGTCACGGGCCAGCGTCAGCAGCACATCAATGGGGCCTTCGAAACCGTCAATATCGACGACGAAGGCGGATGCGCTGTCATCGGACGGCGTCTCGGCCAGATCAAATTCGTCCATATTTTCCACGTTCAAATTTCCACGTTCAGATTTCCACGCTCAGATTTCCACGCTCAGATTACCCCGGTCACGGACAGGATCAGGTCCATCACATAGGCCGATGGTTCACCGACCAGCCAGCGAAATATATTCAGATCAAGCCCCATTCTGCCTCCCAGCCACGGCAAAAGAAAGATGCCAGCGATAATAATAATGAAACCGGCCCGCTCGAGCCGTGCCAGGGGTCGGGCCAGCGACATCGGCAACACCCCGACGGCAACCCGCCCGCCATCAAGTGGCGGAATTGGCAGCATATTGAACACGGCCAGCAAGCAGTTGATCCAAATGGAATTTTTAAGGTTATGGGCGGACCAGATGCCGAAATCCTCGGGCATCATATGCAGGGTATGAAACAACAGGGCCGAAACAATGGCGAGCGCGATATTGACCCCCGGTCCGGCCAGTGCCACCAGCACCATATCGCGGCGTGCATTGCGCAATCGTGCGAAATTAACAGGCACCGGTTTGGCGAATCCGAACATCATCCGCCCGCCGGATGCCAACAGCATCAATGCCGGCATGATGATGGTGCCAAACAAGTCGATGTGACGGAATGGATTGAACGTCACCCGGCCCATGCGCAACGCCGTATCATCGCCCAGTTTCCAAGCGACAAAGCCGTGCGCCGCCTCGTGCAGGGTAATCGCCAGCAACAGCGGCAGCGCCCACACCGAAATAGTGAACATCAAATCGCCTGACATAACATTCCTTCAAGCCGTCGGGTGGCAGCATCATGCCCTTCGGACATTGGTGTCAGGCTGTCCCGGCGCAAGGTTTCTGCAGCATTAATTCTGGACAGGGAAATCTCGCTCAATTGCGATGCCGCCCCGGCGACGGCCTGCATTTCGTCCATATCGCCATTACAGTGAAGCGCGACGTCGCACCCGGCCTTCAATGCCGCTAGTGTGCGCTCAGCCATCGTTCCCGACAGCGCCTGCATGGAAAGGTCATCGGATACCAGCACCCCGGCAAAGCCGAAATCATTTCGGATCATGTCGATAACTGTGGGCGAACAGGTTGCCGGGTTCTCGGCATCAATGGCCGTATATAAAACATGCGCCGTCATCGCCCAGGGGGCATCTGCAAGTTTGATAAACGGTTTGAAATCGGTCGAACGCAGATCGTCTATATCGGTATCAACACGGGGCAGCGCCTTGTGACTGTCGGCATCGGCCCGACCGTGACCCGGAATATGTTTGACCACCGGCAGCACGCCCCCGGCCAGCAGGCCTTCGCAAACGGCGCGGGCCAGTTCGGCGATACGCACCGGATCATCGCCATAGGCACGATCACCAATGATCGGGTCGGCCCCTGATTGCGGCACATCAAGCACCGGTGTGCAATCCACGGTTATGCCCAGTTCCGACAGTTCATTGGCGATCAAACGCGCGTTCAGGCGGGCCGCATCGGCGCCGATATTTTCAGGCAGTCTGGCGAATACTTCTGCCGCCGGAGAATCGCGCCAGTGCGGCGGGGTCAGCCGTTGTACCCGCCCACCTTCCTGATCGATCAACACCGGTGCATCGGCGCGACCGACGGACTGACGCAGATCATCAACCAAAGCACGGATCTGATCGGGGTTGGCGCAATTACGCTTGAACAGAATGAAACCGAAAGGATTTGAATCTGCAAAAAAATGTCTTTCTGTGTCATCGAGTGATTCACCTGCACACCCGAACACAGTCGCCAACAGGGCTTTGGAAGGCACGATCAGTCTCCGGGCCTGACGATCAGGCAGGCGACCTTTCGTTCGACCAGGTTTTTACACAGCGCCCGAGCAACGTCCTCGCCGGCGATGGGTCCTGCACGCAGGCGAAAATAGACACCCTTGCCGGGGCCTAAGTCGGCGCGCACAACCGTCATGCTGTATGAACCCAACAGGTCGTTGTTCTTTTTCAGCAGGCGCTTCCATTCATTGGCCGCCAGCTCTTCGGAACGCACAGCACCCAATTGCACCTTGTAGGCAAAGCTCGAAATATCCGTCTGGGGAGGCTGTTCAGGCTCCATTACCTCGACGGACGGCTTTTGCGCCGTCTTTACCGTATCGGGCAACGTCGTTGGTTGTTGTATCGGCGACGGAACCGCCTTGGCCACCGGAGTTGGGGCCGAAGCCGGTTTCGGATCAGGCTTAACAACAGGCTTAACAATAGGCTTGGGCTCGGCTTTGGCGACGGCCTTCGGGGCCGGTTTCGGCACGGGTTTGGATTCAGGCACTGAATTCAGTAAATCCGGTTTGGCCTCAATTTTTGGCATCTCGGCCTTCGGCTTCTCTACTTTCGCCGGTTCAACTTTCGGCGGTTCCGGTTTCGGGGCCGGTGGGGCCAGCGGAGTTTCCGCCGGAGGCAGCAGACGTTCCAGACGGGGGGCCTTTGTCGCGCCCTTCATACGGTCATAGACAAGCTTGTCGCGGTCCGGAATGTTCATGCCGCCGGGATTTTCCGGGCGCACCTTGACCGGTCCCTCGACGGCGCGAATGATCGGGAATTCATCCATGTCGGCACCCTTCAGCAGGGTGTCCTTGTAATACCAAGCCGCGCCAGCGCCGCCGCCAAGCACCAGCAACGCCAGAAACACGATCAATCCGGTACGCTTCGGGCTGGTCCGTTCTATCGGTTCGAACTCAATGGCATCGGTCGGGTCTGGCACAATCGTGTCGTCCTCAGGCCCGTCCTGATCTGCCGGGGTTGGGTCGTCATCAGCGACCATCAACGCATCTCCTCAACAGGCACGACTCCAATTACCTCTAACCCCGATGCGATCACGAACGCGGCCCCTTTGACAAGGGCTAATCTGGCCCGGGTCAGGTCGGGATCGTCAGCCAGAATAAAGCGCAACGAGGCGTCATCCTTGCCCTTGTTCCACAAGCCGTGGAATTCTGCTGCCAGTTCCCCCAGATAATAGACGATCCGGTGCGGCTCATGCGCTTCCGCCGCGCTTTCAACAATGCGTGGCCAATTCGCCATGCGCTTGATTAGCGCCAGCTCCACCGGATCGTTCAGCCTGTCCAGCGGGGCTGCGGCCAGGGCCGCATCACTCAATGCATCTGCGCTTAAGTCTTCTGCGGCATGTCTGAGCACCGAATGAATTCGGGCATGGGCGTACTGCACGTAAAACACCGGATTGTCGCGGGACTGTTCCATCACTCCGGCAAGATCGAAATCCAGGCCCATATCGTTCTTGCGGGTCAGCATGATAAAACGGACGACGTCCTTGCCGACCTTGTCGATAACGTCGCGCAGGGTGACGAACGTCCCTGCCCGCTTCGACATCTTCACCGGCTTGCCGTCTTCCATCAGGTTGACCAGATTGCACAGCTTTACATCCAGTTCGCCGGCTCCGTCCGTCAACGCCTTGACCGCGGCGCTGACACGCTTGACATAGCCGCCGTGATCGACCCCCCAGACGTCGATCATGGTGTTGAATCCGCGCTGCTGTTTTTCGCGGTGGTACGCCATGTCGGTGGCGAAATAGGTCCATGACCCGTCGGATTTCTTCACCGGGCGGTCACTGTCGTCGCCATAATCTGACGACTTGAACAGGGTCTGTTCGCGTTCCTCCCAGTCATCGGGCAGCTTGCCTTTCGGCGGCTCCAGCGTGCCCTGATAAATCAGGCCGCGGCCTTCCAGGTCGGCAATTGCATCGGCGACAGCACCCGACGCCACCAGTTCGCGTTCCGACGTAAACCTGTCATGGGTAATGCCCAGGGCTTTCAAATCAATACGAATAATATCCATCATGGCGTTGATGGCGAAATCGCGCACCGGCTGCATCCAGTCATCTTCAGGCGCATTCTTCCACTTGTCGCCCTCGATTTCGGCCAGTCGCTGACCGGTCGTAATCAGATACTCACCGGGGTACAGGCCGTCGGGAATCTCGCCGATATCGTCGCCCAGCGCTTGCCGGTAGCGCAGATGCAGTGAACGGGCCAGCACGTCGACCTGTGCGCCTGCATCGTTGATATAATATTCACGGGTGACGTCAAAACCGGCCTTGGTCAGCATGTTGGCCAGCACATCGCCAACAACGGCACCGCGCCCGTGGCCGACATGCATCGGCCCGGTCGGGTTGGCCGATACGAACTCGACGTTGATTGTCTCGCCACCGCCAATGGTCGAATCTCCGTACGACGTTCCGACGGCCAAAATTTCAGAAAGCTGCTGATGCCAGAAGCCGTCATCCAGAGTCATGTTGATGAACCCGGGACCTGCAACATCGGCGGAAACGATGTTGTCTTCGCCCAGCAGTTTCTCGACCAGCTTTTCGGCCAGGTCACGCGGTTTCATACCGGCCGGTTTCGCCAGCAGCATGGCGGCGTTAGTGGTCAGGTCACCATGTCCGGCCTCGCGCGGTGGCTCGACATTAATACGCGCCGTCTCAATGCCCTCGGGCAGAACGCCGTCGGCAACCAGTCCACTGACATTATCAATCACACGGTTTCTGAAGTGTTCGAAAAGGTTCATGCGTTTTTAGCCTGCACATCAAAGAGTTCACGGTATTCATCCAGCGCGAAGCGATCGGTCATGTCGGCAAGATAGTCAGCGACGACCCTGGACGTGGTTTCCTTGTCCTTGCCGTCAATTTTCCGCTGCCATTCCATCGGCAGGCATCCCGGTTCGTTGACCAAAAGCTTGAACAGGTCGGTGACCACCCTTTTTGCCTTGCTGGTCATGCGGTTGAGCTTGTAGTGGCGATACATGTTTTCATGCAGGAATATGCGTAAAGCTGCATCGTTTGCGCGCATGGTCTGGGAAAAGCCTGCAATAGAATGCGATGCATTGCGGATGTCTTCGGACGATTTCGGGTTCAGGTCCTGTAGTCGACGACCTGTCTCGGCAAGCAAATCCTCAACCATTGCGCCGATCATGCGACGCACGGACTCAAACACCAGTCGTGAATCATCGAGATCCGGATAGGCCTTTTTAACCTCGAAAAAGATGGGACCGACCAACGGCACGTCATTCAAGTCATTGATATTAAACAAACCTGCGCGGATTCCATCATCGATATCGTGGTTGTTATAAGCGACGTCGTCAGAAATGGCCGCGACCTGGGCTTCCGGCCCGGCAAAGGTATGAAGTTCCAGATCGTGCGCTGCATTGTATTGGGCAACCGCAGTCGGCAGATCGTCTTGCCCCTTAGCCATATTGAGCAACGGCCCGTTATGCTTGACCACGCCTTCCAGCGTTTCCCAGCTCAGGTTCAGCCCCTGAAAATCTGCATAACGGGATTCCAGTAGCGTCACCACGCGCAATGACTGGGCGTTATGATCGAAACCGCCGTAGGGCGTCATCATTTCCCTGAGAGCCTCTTCACCGGCATGACCAAACGGCGGATGCCCAAGGTCATGAGCCAGCGCCAGCGCCTCGCCCAGATCCTCGTTCAAATCCAGCGAACGGCAGACGGAACGGGTAATCTGCGCGACCTCCAGAGAATGGGTCAGACGGGTACGGAAAAAGTCACCCTCGTGATTGACGAACACCTGAGTCTTGTATTCAAGACGCCGGAACGCGGCGGAATGAATGATACGGTCGCGATCACGTTGAAAGCATGTACGGGTCGCGCTTAGCGGTTCGTCGAACAGCCGTCCACGACTGTCATCGGGATGACAGGCATATATGGCAAGGGAGTGTCGTGTCGTCATGCCCGGAACCTACCGTGCAGATGGCTATCGGGCAACGCAAAAGCGGAGCCCCCGTTTCCGAAGACCCCGCTTTTTTGTTGTCGAGCTAAACCTTAGTTAGAAGCGACGTGCTTTGCGAAGCGCATCATGTTGCAGGTGTAGCCATATTCGTTGTCGTACCACGACACGACCTTAACGAAGGTGCCATCCAACTGGATACCGGCTTCGGCATCGAAGATGGAAGACTGGGAGCAATCGACGAAGTCGGTGGAAACCACTTTCTCGTCGGTGTAACCCAGCGTACCCTTCATTTCGCCTTCGGACGCGGCCTTCATGGCGGCGCAGATATCTTCGTAGGTAGCTTCTTTTTCCAGATCAGCGGTCAGATCGACGACGGAAACGTCAGAGGTCGGAACGCGGAACGCCATGCCGGTCAGTTTGCCGTTCAATTCCGGCAACACGACGCCAACGGCTTTCGCAGCACCGGTGGACGACGGAATGATGTTTTCCAGGATACCACGGCCACCGCGCCAGTCCTTCATGGACGGACCATCGACGGTTTTCTGGGTCGCGGTTGCGGCGTGAACGGTGGTCATCAGGCCGCGCTTCAGGCCCCAGTTGTCGTTCAGGACCTTGGCAACCGGTGCCAGGCAGTTGGTGGTGCACGATGCGGCAGACACGATGGCCTGACCGGCATATTCGTTGTGGTTGACGCCGTAAACGAACATCGGGGTACCGTCTTTGGACGGAGCCGACTGAACGACTTTCTTGGCGCCGGCGTCGATGTGCGCCTGGCAGGATTCTTCGGTCAGGAAGAAGCCGGTGGATTCGATCACCATGTCGGCTTCGACGTCGCCCCAAGCCAGGTTCTTCGGCTCGCGCTCGGCGGTCAGGCGGATGGTCTTGCCGTTGACGACAATGTTGCCGTCTTTTGCAGAGACGTCGCCACTGAAGCGACCGTGTACGGAGTCGTATTTCAGCATGTAGGCAAGGTAGTCGGCTTCCAACAGATCGTTGATGGCCACGACTTCGATGTCACTGAATTCGGCTTCGTCAGCGATGGCACGGAAAACCATGCGACCGATGCGACCGAAACCATTAATACCAACACGGATGGTCATATCTTTAATACTCCATAGAAATTCACTAAATGAGATCAGGAAATTTTGTTAAGCGGTTTATTAGCATTACTGAATGAAAACGGAAACCGCTTATCCGGGGGGGGCATACACACCCATACAGGTAGGGTGCGGGTTGTAAACGGTCAAACGTTGGAGGCAAGCGCTTGATCTTGTTAATGATGACTATCCATACTAAATAAGATAGGTAACAACACCGACAGACAAAAGAGACCCTGAAATGAGCGAAACATTGACCATATCCGATAGCGCTGCAAAGCGTATCTCCGACCTTATCGAAGCCGAAGGCACCCCCGGCATGCGACTGCGTGTCTCGGTATCGGGCGGTGGGTGTTCCGGATTCCAGTATGGATTCGGCCTCGACGACCAGAAAAACGACGACGACCTTGTCTTCACCAAAGACGGAATCGAGATCATCACCGATGAAATGTCCATTGGATTCCTGGGTGGATCGGAACTGGATTTCGTCGAAGAAATGATCGGCTCGTACTTCGCCATGAAGAACCCCAACGCCAGTTCGACCTGCGGCTGCGGTTCGTCTTTTTCCGTCTAAGGGGGGAAACTCACTTATTCTGTGAGCTTTGGTTTGAGCAGAAATGTCGCGAGATTAGGAATTTGGCCGAAGGACATGTAGGCATATTCGAGGACATAATGACGCTAGCTCGCGGCATTTATGCCAAATCCCGTTCGGGACGGGGCTCTTTTTTCAACGGACGTTGTCCCTAAACCCTTGTGATGATGGCATCACGGCGACTTTAGCTCCTAGTCCGGCAAAAAAATGGCTCCCGCGAAAGCCATAAAATAAGTGAGTTTCCCCCCTATGATGAAAATCGCCAGCTGGAACGTTAATTCGGTCAAGGCACGGCTTGAGCATCTGTTGCGCTGGCTGAAAGAGGCATCCCCCGACATCGTCCTGTTGCAGGAACTGAAGTGCATCGAGGATAAGTTTCCGGCCCTTGAAATCGGTGATGCCGGGTATAACGTCGTGGTTTCCGGCCAAAAGACCTACAACGGCGTCGCCATCCTGTCGAAGTTTCCCATCGATCTTGAATTGACCGCCCTGCCCGGCGACGAGACTGACGAGCAGGCCCGATATATCGAGGCCTTTAGCGGCGGCGTACGCGTCGGCTGCATATACCTTCCCAACGGCAATCCGATCCCCGGCGAAAAGTTCGATTACAAACTGGACTGGATGGAACGCCTGTACGCACATACGCAGAGTTTGCTGAATAACGATGAAGCCTTCGTGCTGGGTGGCGATTACAACGTCATCCCCGAGGACGGCGACGTTTATGACCCGAAAATGTTTGCCACCGACGCCCTGTTCCAGCCTGAATCACGCGCCGCGCTGCGCAAGATTATCAATCTGGGCCTGACCGACGCCTTCCGTGCGACGACGCCCGAGACCGGGCTGTATACATGGTGGGGCTATCAGGCCGGTGGCTGGCCAAAAGACCATGGCGTGCGTATCGATCACCTGTTGCTCAACCCGCAGGCCGCCGACCGACTGGATGGCTGCGGCATCGACCGGACACCGCGCGGCTGGGAAAAACCATCCGACCATACGCCGATCTGGTGCAGCCTTCGGGAATAAGGGCTGGCTACTTCTCGACTTGCGAAACGTCCCTGACGGCACCGCGCGCGGCGCTTGTCGTCAACGCCGCATAGGCCCTGAGAGCAACCGATACCTTGCGTTCACGCGGTTTTGCCGGTTTCCAGGCATCGTCGCCTTTGGCCTGCGTCGCCTTGCGTCTGGCATCCAGCTCATTATCGTTCAGGTCGACGCTGATAAGACGGTTTGGAATATCGATGTCGATGATATCGCCACTTTCGATCAGACCGATGGCACCGCCTTGGGCCGCTTCCGGCGATACATGTCCGATGCACAGCCCTGACGTTCCGCCCGAGAACCGGCCGTCGGTGATCAAGGCGCATTCCTTGCCCAACCCCATGGATTTCAGATAGCTGGTCGGATACAGCATTTCCTGCATGCCGGGTCCGCCGCGTGGGCCTTCGTAACGGATGATAACAACATCACCGGATTTAACCTCGCCGCCGAGAATTTTGGCGATCGCCTCGTCCTGGCTTTCACAGATGAAGGCCGGGCCGCGGAAGGTCAAATTGTCTTTATCGACACCGGCTGTTTTGACGATACAGCCGTCGATGGCAAGATTGCCGAACAGCACGGCAAGACCGCCGTCTGCGGAATAGGCATTTTCAGCATTGCGGATGCAGCCCGTTTCGCGGTCATCGTCCAAATCATCATATTGTTTCGATTGGCTGAATGCTTCTTGAGTCGGCACCCCACCCGGCGCCGCCAGATAGAACTTATGCACGCTGTCGTCGTTGACGCGTTTGATATCCCATTTGTCGATGGTATCACCAATGGTGCCACCATTGATGTGCGGCACATCGCGGTTAATCAATCCGGCCCGGTCCAGTTCACCCATAATCCCCATGATGCCACCGGCCCGGTGAAAATCTTCCATATGGAAGTCCGGCGTCGACGGAGCCAGTTTTGATAAGTTTGGAACCTTGCGCGACATGCGATCCATATCGGCCATGGTGAAATCGACGCCTGCCTCTTCGGCCATGGCGAGCAGATGCAGAACCGTGTTGGTCGACCCGCCCATGGCAATATCGACGGCCATGGCGTTCTCAAACCCCTGGAAGCTGGCAATGGAACGCGGCAGCACGGACTCGTTGCCGTCTTCGTAATAGGACTTGGTGATGCCGACGATGGATCGCCCGACCTCGAGGAACAGTTCCTTGCGCCCGGCGTGGGTCGCCAGTAATGATCCGTTTCCGGGCAGTCCCAGACCGATGGCCTCGGCCAGGCAGTTCATGGAATTGGCCGTAAACATTCCTGAACACGAACCACAGGTCGGGCACGACGAACGTTCGTATTCCATCGCCTGCTCGTCAGTGATGTCGGGGTTGGCGGCCTGAACCATTGCATCAATCAGATCAATGGAACGTTCCTTGCCATCGACAACCATTTTTCCGGCTTCCATCGGCCCACCGGAAACGAAAATCACCGGAATATTGACGCGCAGCGCCGCCATCAGCATACCCGGCGTAATCTTGTCGCAGTTCGATATGCAGACCATGGCGTCGGCACAATGGGCATTGACCATGTATTCCACCGCGTCGGCGATAATCTCGCGACTGGGCAGTGAATACAGCATGCCGTCATGGCCCATGGCGATACCGTCATCGACGGCAATGGTGTTGAATTCCTTGGCGACACCGCCCGCAGCCTCGATCTCGCGGGCCACCATCTGGCCCAGGTCTTTCAGGTGAACATGGCCCGGAACGAACTGGGTAAAGGAGTTGGCAATGGCAATGATCGGCTTGCCGAAATCATCATCGGTCATTCCGGTGGCGCGCCACAGGCCGCGCGCACCCGCCATGTTGCGGCCGTGGGTCGATGTTCTGGATCTGTAATCGGGCATCTTCGGTCATCCTTAAGGTCGTTCACCAACACCATACATAATTGGCGATGACAGTTGTTGAAAGCGGTTTCTCGGGCAGCGAGAAAGTTCAACTTTCTTGTGCTTTATATTTTCCTAATCCCGCTCAATGAATGTTCGGCAATATGGCGATGGCATCGCCCTCTTTCAGCCTGATATCGCCCCAGACCGGCGGCGAAGGATGGGTAATCCCGTTGAGCAGCATCAGCCGGCATTCATCGAAGGGAACGCCGAAAAGCTCGGCGATTTCCCGTGCCGTGGCGTTATCGGGGACCTCGACTTCGGCCGCATACCCTTCGGCACCATCGGGCAGGAATTGGGTGAAATGGCCCCATAATTTCAAGGTGATCATCATCGGATAAGTCTATCGCGAACCTTGCTTAAACACCGAACCCAATTTCCGCATGGCAGAAATATAATCTAAAACCGGGGTTTCCCGTTTCCCTGCCAGGTTGCAATCGATACAATCGGTCGTGAATCGTTGGCCTGAACAAGGGCCGACGATATTTTTTGACTGGCAGATTGATCCTTTTATCCATGAGCACGCCACAAGACGCAAAACTTATGGAGAGCCTGAGCCTGCTGGTCATTGAGGACAGTTCCTTTGTTCGCAAGGTCATCAAGACTGCGCTTGCCAGTTTTCATGTCAGGCAAATCATCGAAGCCGAAGATGCCGTTGCGGGTCTCGAGATTCTGTGGAACATGGGTGACAACATCGACGTTATTTTGCTGGATCGTGAAATGCCGGTGCTTGATGGCATTGAATTTGCCAAATTGGTGCGCCGTGACAAGGGACTGCCCAATATGAATATTCCCATCGTCATGATTTCGGGGCATGTAGACCGGGCAAAGGTTCTTGAGGCACAAAACGCCGGTATTGACGGATTTCTGGCGAAGCCATTTTCACCGAACGATCTGAAAGAGCGGATTGTCTTCACCCTGAACAACAAGACGGGCCAAGGCTAACATCACCATTAGACAGAGCTTCAGGCCACGTTGATCAGTCGTGATTGGGGAATGTTCACCGTGACCGTCGTGCCAACGCCCTTCTCGCTTTTCAGATCAAGGGTTCCATCGTGCAATTCAACCAGTGACTCGGTTAACGGCAGCCCAAGCCCGGTCCCCTCTTCCTTGCGATTCAGTCCCCCGTCGACCTGACCGAAGGCGCTCATCGCCGTTATGATTTCATCATCGGTCATGCCGATACCGGTGTCGCTAACGGTAATATCAACCCCCCCATTGTCAGCATGAGTTGCTGATATGGTGACGCTGCCGCCCTTTTCAGTAAATTTGACGGCATTGCTGAGGAGGTTCAGAAAAACCTGCTTGATACGACGTTCATCAACAAGAATTTCCGGCAAGTCAGGTGCGACTTCCATATTCAGGATGATGCCCTCGCTGTTGGCTCTGGGTTCAACAAGACGCAGGGACGATTTGAGAATCCGGCCAATGGGGACTTCAATTTCATGGAGGTTTACTTTTCCGGCTTCGATGGCTGAAACATCCAGAATATCGTTGATCAGTTCCAGAAGATGATTTCCCGATGCGTTGATGTCACCGGCGTATTCCAGATACTTATCGTTGCCCAGTTTGCCAAACAGTTGCCCCAGGAAAGCCTGTGAAAAGCCGATGATCGCATTCAGCGGCGTCCGCAATTCATGACTCATATTGGCCAGAAGTTCGGTTTTCGCACGGTTGGCGAATTCCGCCTGCTTGGTCGCATCCAGCAATTTACGCTCTGCATCTTTGCGAATGGAGATGTCTTCATGGGTGGCGACAAAATGGGTCGTCTCGCCCATTTCATTCTTGATCGGGGCTATGGTCGCATAGGCCCAGAAGCCCTCTCCGTCCTTGCGAATGTCCCTGATTTCTCCACGCCATGACTTCCCATTCAGAATTCTGTCCCAGATATCTGCATGAGTCTCGGGCGGGGTTTCCTGCGATTTTAAAATACGGGGATTCTTGCCGATGACTTCACTGAGCTTGTACTGAGTCATTCGCGAAAAGGTCTCGTTGACATACTCAATGTTGCCACTTTTATCCGTGATAAACACCATGCTCGGGTTTTGCTGAATGGCCGATGACAAGACATGCAGTTTCTGACTCGTCTCGGCGATGAAGGCTTCGGCCTCGACCTGTTCCGTAATATTGGTGCCGATACCACGATATCCCTTGAATTCACCGTCGTCGTCAAAGATCGGTTTGCCACTGATGCGGACGTGAATCGCTTCGTCATCACCTCTTTTCATTAAATACCTGAAGTCCCTGAAGGACCGCCGATTTTCCATGTCGCTCATATGCTGCGCCCACAATTCATCGTCATCTTCGGCGCTCATTTCTTTACGATGACGACCGATCAAATCATTTGCTTTGGGTGTTCCATGATTTTCCGAACTCTCTGATATGTAGCTAAACCGCAAATCCGAATCCATTTCCCACATCCAGTCAGAACCGGCCTCTGCGATGTCGCGCAGCCTTTCCTCGTTTCTGGCGAGTTCGGCTGCAGTGCGCTTTTGTTCGATTACCTTGTCGCTAAGTTCTTGTGTGCGTTCATTGACACGCATTTCCAGATCGATATTCAGGGCGCGCAATTCGATATAGCTGTCGTAAATTGTCTCCTGCATGTCGTTAAAGGCATCGACAAGCTGATCAATCTCATCGGGCTGGTTCAAAAACGGTCCGCGATTGACCGTTACGGGGACCGGTTTCTTGGTAAAGTCTATTTCCCGGGATGCCGTGGCGATGACATCCAGGTGACGCGTCAAAAGCCAATAAACAAGCAAGTACATGAAGATGGCGACGAGGAACGTTTTGATGCCATTGGAAACAAGGATCAGCCAGACCCTGTCGAAAATGCGACCATAGACCTCGCTTAAGCCAACGGTAATTTCAAGAACCCCGATTTCCTGATTCTTGCCCCGGAATTCCTGAACCAGGGGATAGTTTTTGGTAATCAGGTTTTCATCGTTGATCTCGCCTTCAGATGCCAGAACAAGACCGTTTTCGTCACGGACTTCCGCATAAATAAAATTTGGAAATTCAATAATGCCACTGACGAGCAGGTTCAGCCTGCCAACATCAGCTTCCCAGACATTTTCCGAAACCGATTTGATGTAGCTTCTTTCAACCTGATCGAAACGCGTGTCGATGGCATCGATGTCGCGTCCATACTCCGTGTATAGCTGAACCCCTGTCGTAACAATCGTGATCAACGTCGAAAACACCACAAGCGAAGCGATGATCTTCCAGGCAATCTTGTTGGCGTGAGGCAGATAGAATATGGACATCACGGTTTCAGTTGCCGCCGGGTTTGCTTAAAGATGTCAGAGTCTGATCAAAAATCTTTTGGTATGTGCCGTCGGCTTTCATGTCTTTCAGCGCTTGTGCCATTTTATCCACCAGGTGTTCATGTTTTTTGTTCATGTACATGAACATGTCGACACTGGCCAAAGGCGGTTCGTGCACCTTGACCTGAACGCCGGTGTGGGCGGCCCGGAACAGGCCTTGCCAACGTTCGTAAAGAACCACATCAACTCGCTTTTTATCGAGCATGGAAAACATTTGCGAGGGGTCCTTGACCGTCGTTTTATCCTGTCCGGGAACAAGATTTTTCTCGAAAATTTGCCAGCCGTTGATATAGGCGACCACATAGGGTGAAAGATTATTCCAGTCATTCGTCGATAAATCGATACCTCGGGAATAGGCGACGAAATCATTGGCGATCAGGCGTTCGGGAACGCGCACCAGATTGGGGAACTTTTTTTCTAGCCCGGCGATCCGCATGGCGACGCCATGATCGACATTGGTATTGGCGTTCAGCAGGGCGCGTGCCGAGGCATCATACATCGCAACCCTGCCCTCCAAGCCGATACGGCGAAACACTTCGGCCACGATCTGGTCCTGGAAACCGTTTCGTTCAGGTGTTGCGTACGGTGCGCCGGTGCTGGTGTTCAGAACATAAACATGTTGTTCGGCCTCGGCAGGTCCAAGGTCGCCAATCAGAAACAACGACAGCACGATTGTGCCCAGTGTATTGCGATACATGTTGCCTCCCCTCAACAGATATCAGACTTATAAAAAGGATACGTTTTGATAATATACACTCGACACTGTTTGGGAAAGGTGCCCGTTACACGAGAACTCAGGTCTACCCATAACCAGCGTTAATCCTCGAGCCCTTCCAGGATTTCCTCGCGCTTCCTGTCGAACTGTCTTTTCAGTTTGCTTTGCAGGGATCGGTGTTCTTCCTTCAGTTCCTTTTCCATGCGTTTGATGCGTCGGGTCAGGTCTTCGACCCTGTGGATGGTGCGCTCGCGCTGGCGGGCCTGATGACGGCGGAAATATTTCATCAACCGCCATTCCCCGACGATGGCCAACAGCACGATACCGGTAATGGCGAAGATGGTTGCGACGACCAGGTAATGAACCTTGTCATAGGCGAACAAGACGCCCCAAAAGCCGATGGTGGTCAGCGAAGCGGCAACCGTAAACAGCAACCGCTTCGACACCTCTTCACCTTCATTCTGGGCGTTTTCAGCCCCCATGATGGCGTTGGTTATCTCGAACCGCGCCATGTCCTGCCATTGCTTTAGCGACATGCCCTCGGCGATGGTGCGGCCCTCGCGGATGAATTGTTCCAGCCGTTTGACGACGAAGTCGGCCCGTTGCTCCGGGTTCGGGTGGCCGGTCTCGTCGGGCGGCGGGTTGGAGTCCTCAAAGTCAGGTATCTCCAGTTTCGGCGGCGTCTTGTTTTCTTCTTCTTTGTCGTCGTCGACCAAATTCATTGCAAGCGCACCCTTAAGGGAATCACAACAGACTGAAAACATAGCATATTTAGCCGTCTCCCCGCGCCAGCCGATTGCGGTATTCATTCAGCGCCCGGCGATAACGCAAGCGTCGACGCATATGGTCGCTGAACAGGGCTCGCACCTCGTCGCCAACGAACCCCGGCAGCGCCAGCAGGACATTGACGATCAGCGGGGCCGTAAACATGGACAACTGAAAGACGACGACGGCGACCAGCACGCCAATGACGATTCCCAGCGCCAGCATATCGATCCCCTTGATGACACCCCACAGGGACCACAAGGCCAGCGGCACACCAACGCCCAGGCCGACAACCATATTGGCGTCATCGGATAGCCGCCAAGGTTCATTCAGCCCTTCTACGTCTTCGGCGACGAGACCGAAATCTTCCAGCTTCGGGGGCTCGGGCTTCGATCTCAAAGACCCGCGATGACCTCTTGCAGCATCGCCCGCACTTCGCCTGCGATACCGCCCAGGTCGGGATTTTCAATGGCCTGCATGGACGCCATCGGATCGACGGCGGAAACCTCGATGGTGCCGTCATCGGCCTGTTGGACGACAACGTTGCACGGCAGCATGGTGCCGATCTTGTTTTCCGCCTGTATCGCCTTGTAGGCATAGCCCGGATTACACGAACCCAGAATGGTGTACGGGTTGATGTCCTTGTCGATTTTTTCCTTCATCGCTTTTTGCACATCGATGGTGGTGAGCACGCCAAAACCCTTGTCTTTCAGGGCGGCGGTAACGGTTTCGATGGCATCATCGAAGGACTGATCAACGGTGGTGGTGAAGTGATAACTCATGATATTGGAGAACTTTCATTGGTTAGTGCCTGAAAACTGGCTAAAATATAGGTCCGCTACTTGCCAAATGAAACCCCGAGGCCCAAATTAGCACCATGATGACACATAACGAGATCACCATTCGGACGGCCAAGTACCGCATCGGCGATGTGGTGCACCATCGCGTCTATCCGTTTCGCGGCGTGATCTTCGATGTCGATCCGGTTTTCGACAATACCGAGGAATGGCTGGAATCGATCCCTGAGGACGTGCGGCCTTCCAAGGACCAGCCGTTCTATCATCTGCTCGCCGAAAATGACGAGACGACCTATGTCGCCTATGTATCAGAACAGAACCTGATTGCTGACGAAACCGGCAAGCCGGTCGCGCACCCCGAAGCGATGGAATTCTTCGAAGCCTTCCAGGACGGTCATTACGTTCTGTCCAGCGACCATGCCAACTAGCATCAAGACCCAGTACAAAATGCTGGCTGATTTCAATCAATGGGCCAACATCCACATCTATGACAGTTCCGAGATGCTGAGCAGCGATGATTATTTCATGGATCGCGGCGCATTTTTTGGTTCGGTACACAACACACTCAATCACCTGCTGCTGATCGACAGGCTGTGGGGAGCCCGCATCGCTGGCGAAGCACCGCCCACCATCACCGGGCTGGACGATGTTCTGTATGATGCTTTCGATGAATTGCGCACGGCCCGCATCGCCGAAGATGAAAAGCTGATCAAGCTGGTTGATGACTTGTCCGAAGACGATCTGACCGAGACGGTTTCATACAAGATGAGCAACGGCACAGCGATGCAGACGGAACGTTGGCTGATGCTGAGCACGCTGTTCAATCACCATACCCACCACCGCGGCCAGGTCCATTGCCTGCTGACCCAAAGCGATATCAGCATCCCGGCGCTCGATATCATTTATTACGCGAAAGAAGCGGGTTTGACTTAAGGCCCAAAAAGCCTTTCGGCGTTTTTGTGGGCGATCAGCTCAGTAACATCCATTGGCAACAGTGACAGCCAGACCCGTTGCCCGGCGACAAGGGCCTCGTACTCGTGCCAACGCTCGGCAATATAGGTATCAGTACCGACCAGGAAACGATCGGCATGACGGATCAGCAGATCGCGCCACGCCGGGTCCAGTTGATCACCATCCATGATGTCCTTTTCACGCAGCGACAATTCCGCCCAGACGTTTTCGTGGGCATCCAGCATCGCGCCGACAGCGGCAGCAGACTCATGAAACCCGGCATGCACCCAGATCACCTTGATTTCGGGCTCGGCTTTCAGGATCGCTTCGAGAACCGCGGCGTCGCTGTGTGGCTGAATATAAAGTCCGCGTGCCGCCGCCATGCGCAGATGCTCGCGCACGGTCGGGGTTTCGACATTTTCAGGCCGCACAAGATGCACCTCGCCCAACCCCACATGCAGGCCCCGGTCCAGTCGTTCTTTCGTATAGGCAACCAGTTCCGGCATCTTGTACCAGGCACCAAGGGTAGTCGCCGTAATGTAGGGGCGGAAAAATGGAACCACCCGGTCGGGCGCGGCATCCAGCAGTTTCAGGGTGCCATCATCGGGCGTCGAGGAAACCAGCGAACGGCGCACCCCGGCGGCGTTCCAGTTACCGATCACGTCCTTGACCTGAAACTCGTCCCAGGACGTTCGGTTGTAATGAACGTGGGCATCGAAGATCGGACCGTCATAGGGTTGAGGCTGGGACTTCACGGGGTCCGCCCCCGCATCGGCGGCAAGCACAAGCATGCCCAAAACGAGCGTCAGAAATTGGGAACTTCTCGCCACTGAAACGGACATCGCGACCTCCCTTGGCAAACGTGTGCGCTATAGAGCCTTCAGCCTCTTAACTTATAGAGCCTTCAGGCGCTCCAGCGCTTCCTTGACCTTGTCCAGCGTCGTTGCCGCTTCGTCGCGGCGTTGGCGTTCGGTTTCAACCACGGCGGGCGGTGCCTTGTCGGTGAACTTCTTATTCGCCAATTTTTTGTCGTGCTTGGTGATATCGGCCTCAAGGCGGGCGATTTCCTTCTCCAACCGTGCGGCCTCAGAATCAACATCGATGATCCCGGCCAACGGCAGCACAAAGGTCGCCTCGTCGATAACATCTTGCACCGCGCCCTTGGGCACGTCGCCGTCGAGCAAGTCGGCGCTTTCCAGACGCGCCAGCGTACAAATCAGGCCCTTGTGGGTTTCAAGTCGGGTCGCCACCGTGTCGTCGGCGTCTTTCAGCGACATCGGAATTTTCGCCCCCGGATTGACGTTCATTTCCGAACGCACGGTGCGAATCTGGCTGATCAAGCGCACCACCCAGTCCATTTCGACGGCCGCATCGTTATCGATGTAGCTGTCGTCCAGGTCCGGCCATGGGGCTTCGATCAGCGACGTGGTTTCGTCGCCGGACAACGCCTGCGCCAGTTCTTCGGTAATGAACGGCATGATCGGATGCAGCATGTGCAACAGTTGATCCAGAACCCAGGCCGTGGTGGCGCGGGTTTCGGCCTTTGCGGCGGCGTCATCGCCCTGGAACACCGGCTTTGCGAATTCCAGATGCCAGTCACAGAAACTGCCCCAGGCGAACTGATACAAAGTGCTGGCCAGATCGTTGAAGCGATAGCCTTCCAGCGCACGGGCGGCATCGATGGCGGCCTCGGCGGTCTTGCCGACAATCCACTTGTTCAGGGTCTGGGTGCAGGATTTGGGATCGAAATCCGCATCAAGCTTGCACTCGTTCATTTCCGTGAACCGGGCCGCGTTCCACAGCTTGGTGCAGAAGTTCCGGTATCCCTCGACCCGGGATTCCGACATTTTTACGTCGCGGCCCTGTGCCGCAAATGCGGTCAGGGTGAATCTCAGCGCATCGGCGCCGAACTTATCGACCAGATCCAGCGGGTCCATCACATTGCCCTTGGACTTGGACATCTTCTGGCCCTTTTCATCACGCACCAGGGCATGGATATAGACCGTGTCGAACGGCACTTCGTCCATGAAATGCAGGCCCATCATCATCATGCGAGCGACCCAGAAAAAGATGATATCAAACCCGGTGACCAAAACATTGGTTGGATAGTAGCGCGCTACCTCTGGCACATCTTCAGGCCAGCCGAGCGTCGAGAACGGCCACAGGGCGGACGAAAACCATGTATCGAGAACATCTTCGTCGCGTTTTAATTCAACCGTCTTGCCATAGTGCTTGTCGGCCGCTGTCTGGGCGTCTTCTTCGTTCAGTTCGACGAAAATCTCGCCGTCCGGTCCGTACCACGCCGGCACCCGGTGTCCCCACCAGATTTGCCGCGACACACACCACGGCTGGATATTGCGCATCCATTCGAAATAGGTCTTTTCCCAATTCGCGGGCACGAATTTCGTTTTGCCCTGCTCGACCGCCTCGATCGCCGGACCCGCCAGCGTGGCGGCATCGACAAACCACTGATCGGTCAGCCACGGTTCGATAACGACACCGGAACGGTCGCCATACGGCACCGTCATCGGGTTTTCCTCGATTTTGTCGAGCAGGCCGAGACCCTCGATTTCCTTGAGGATGGCGTCGCGCGCTTCAAACCGGTCGAGACCGCGCAGGTGTTCAGGCGCGTTCTCGTTAATGGCGGCGTTCAAATCGAGCACGTTGACGACTTCAAGATCATTGCGGCGTCCGACCTCGAAATCATTGAAATCGTGGGCCGGGGTGATCTTGACCGCGCCGGAGCCTTTTTCCGGGTCTGCGTATTCGTCAGAAACGATGGGAATCTTGCGCCCGACAATGGGTAGCACACAGAACTTGCCGATCAGATCGGCATACCGTTCATCATCGGGATGCACTGCGACACCGGTATCGCCCAGCATGGTTTCCGGACGCGTCGTGCCGACGGTGATGAATTCGCCGTCGCGGCCCTCTATCGGATACTTGATGTACCACATGGAACCGGTGGTCTCGCGCTGTTCGACTTCCAGGTCAGAAATCGCCGTGTGCAGCAGCGGGTCCCAGTTGACCAGCCGCTTGTCGCGATAGATCAGGCCCTGCTTGTGCAGTTCGACGAAAACTTTCTGTACGGCGTCCGACAGGCCGTCATCCATGGTGAAGCGTTCGCGTGACCAGTCGCACGAAGCACCAAGGCGGCGCAACTGACCGGTGATGCTTCCGCCGGATTCTTCTTTCCATTTCCAGATGCGTTCGATGAATTTATCGCGGCCAAGGTCGTGGCGGGTCAGATTTTCCGCCTCCATCTGGCGCTCGACGACCATCTGGGTGGCGATACCGGCGTGGTCCATACCCGGCTGCCACAGCACATCGAGACCCTTCATGCGCTGATAGCGGATCATGATGTCCTGCAGAGTGTTGTTCAGCGCATGGCCCATGTGCAGGCTGCCGGTCACATTGGGCGGCGGAATGACGATGGTATAGGTGTCGGCATCGGGTCGTTTTCCGCACTCGAAAGCCCCCCGGTCTTCCCAGGCTTTGTAATGTTTTTCTTCGACCCCGGCGGGGGTATAGGTCTTTTCCAGCATGGCGGAACGGTCTCGGTTCAAAAATGGTTCTAAATGTTGATGCTCAATAGCATCGGCGGGGGGATGAATAAACAAAAAACCGGGCGATCCGTCTAGGAAACCGCCCGGCTTTAAACTGTTTTAATGACGATGTCAGAGACCGAGGGTATCGGCCCGATTGACCATTTTGTCGATTTCGCGCTTGACCAGCCGTTCGATCAGATACGGCAAGTTGCGATCAAGCCATTCACGCAGCAACGGGCGCAGCATTTCGCGGACCATGCCTTCAAGGGTTACATCCTTGTCGCCAATGCCCATTTCGCGGCGATCCATGATGGCGCGAGCCAGTTCAGACAATACGTCAGAAGACATTTGCGCGGCCTGTCCCGATACCAGGGTATCTGCGGGCGCGACCATTGCTTCGGTTAATTCGAGGACATCGTCCAGGTCGACAGAAGCGGCAACAGGCTCTGGCATGGGTTCAGGCATGGGTTCAGGCATGGGTTCCGGTTCCGGTGCAGGCGGTTCCATAACATCCGTCGGTGTGGGCATGGGTTCGGGCTCGGGCTCTGGCTCAGGTTCTGCCATTTCAATTTCGGGTTCGGGCTCTGGTTCTGGCTCTGGTTCGGGCTCTGGTTCTGGCTCTGGTTCCGGCTCGGGTTCCGGCTCAGGTTCCGGCTCAGGTTCCGGCTCTTCCATGGCCGCAGCCATTTCGTCTTCAGCCGGTTCGGGCTCGGGTTCAGGAGCAGCCTCTTCAGCCGCCGCAGCAGCGTCAGCTTCCTCTTGCTCTTCCTCGGACAAAATCCGACGAATAGAAGCCAAGATATCCTCCATCGAGGGCTCTTGGCCTGCTTCTTCCTGTCCAGTTTCTTCGCTCATGAAAAAATCATCCGCGTGGTCTTCCCCCTTGGCGCACACCGAATCCGGTTGGCTGGATAAAGACTAATTGAGATGCCCTCCTAGCGCTACAACAAGGTGTGAACCGAATTCACATACCAAGTAAACCTGAAAAGTTCTTTATTTTTCGTTACCTTACGCGGTCCGAAAAAGATTACTCGGCTTTATCGATTGCGCCGCCGAACCACTTCCAGCGCACATCTTCGTAATTTTTGGCCGAATCGTAGACATCAACAGGCAGTTGAAGATGGGCGGCAGTCAGTTCACCGACTGCGCTTTTCAAGCCAAACCTGGCAACCAGTTGATCGCGCTCGGCACCAACAAGGTTGACTCTGGCATCCAGCAATTCCTGCTCGGCATCCAGCACATCAAGCACCGTACGAGATCCAACGGCGGCTTCCTGACGCAGGCCTTCCAGCGCTACTTCGGCGGCCTTGATCTGGGCCCTGAATGAAATCATACGGGCGCTGACGGTCTGAATGTCTTCCCACGCGAGGGTGACTTCTTCGACGGCGTTGCGGCGCGCCTGATCCAGATCCCGACGGCGTTGCGATGCCGTTTGGCGGGCCGCGCGCAGCCGGGAATAAACAGAGCCCGACTGATACAGCGGCACACTGAGGGTCATTTTCGCCGCATATGTATTTATCGACGTACTCTCGCCCGAGGCATTCAGGCTGCGACTGGCCGACCCGCTGAGGTCGAGCGACGGCAGCAACTCGGCCTTGACCGCATCGATACTATTGTCAGCGGCGCGTTCCGTGTAATAGGCCGCGACAACCGACGGGTTGTCCTCGGTCGCCAGTTTCAGGGCTTCATCAAAATTCGCAGGTAACGTCAGGGTGGTGTCCGGACGGCTGAGTTTGCCCGGCGTCTCGCCAATGACATTGCGATATGTTGCGCGCGCCGATTTCAGGTCGCCTTCAGCCTTGATCCTGTCTGCCGTGGTTCCCGCCAGTCGGGCTTCCGCCTGATGAACGTCGGTACGGGTAATCTCGCCGACGCTGAAACGATCGCGGGTTGCTTCCAGCTGACGCGCCAGTACTTGTTCATTGTTGATGGTCAGGTCGAGCACCGCCTGGGCACGAAACACCGAGGCAAAGGCAGAGACCGCAGACAACAAAATGTCTTGTTCGACCCCTTGCAGGCTCGCCCGTTCAGCCAGCACCGAATTGTCGGCATTGCGCGTCGCCGCCAATGTTCCGCCACCGGCAAAGATGGATTGCGAAAGAGTAACGCTGGCCGAATGGGGTTCGCGCTGTTGGTTCCTGTCGGTTGCGGTCGAGCTTTCGATTTCCGAATACCCCGAACTGCCCGACGCTGCGATGGTCGGGCGATACCCGGACAACGCCTGGGTGACGCCTTCATCGGTCGCGCGCAAGTTGGCGCGCTGCCCCAACAGGGTCGGATTGCCGCTATAAGCAGAGGCCAGAGCCTCTTCGAGGGTTTGCGAATGGCCGGTTGTCGGCAGACCGTAACCAACCGCGATAATACTCAAGCCCAATGCAATGGAAAAACGCGAATTCATCTTTAAGAAAGTTCCTAGAGTTGCGAATCAGAACATACCATATGTTGCTGAATGTTCGCACAGACCATAGCTCAGAACGAAAAAGTTTCCTCAGCCCCAAAACCGGGTAATTCCGGGGTGCCGGCATCGAAAATCTGCCGTGATGAAACAACGCCGCCATAGTTGGTCATCAGCGTCGCCTTGCCAAGCGGACCAGAGCCGACAATGGCAACCAGTCTGCCGCCTTCGGCCAGCTGTGCCGACAGGGCGGCGGGTATTTCACCGACCGAGCCATTGATGAAAATAACGTCATAGGGCTGTTGGCTGGGATAGCCTTCGGCCAGGGGGCCTTCGACCACGGCGACCGTATCGATGCCCTGTTCCAGAAGCTTTGCGTTGGCCTGATCGGCGGCCGCCTTGTCATCTTCCAGCGCGACAACGGTTCCGGCCAGTCGCGACAATACGGCGGCTTCATACCCCGACCCGCATCCAACGACCAGGGCAATGTCCTCGCCGGTGGTGTCCGCTTCTTGTAGAAGGCGGCCCAGAATCATCGCTTCCATCATGTAGCGCCCGTCGCCCATGGCCAGCGCCTCGTCGACATAGGCAACGCCTTCGAGCCCCTGGGGGACGAATTTCTCGCGCGGCAAATCGGCAATAGCGTCAAGAATTTTCGGGTTGGTGACCCGGTTCGGCTTGACCTGGCTTTCGACCATATTGTGGCGGGCTGCGGCGAAATCCATGATGGCTCCGTTCATGCTGATACTTCGTGGAAACTGTTGTCGTTTATATAATCCCAGAGGCATGCAAAAGACAATGCTATAGAGCGGCCATAGAGCGGCCATAGAGCGGGGTAAGGACGGATATAGAATGAGATTTGGCTGCGATGCCGCCCCCTATCGTTCCCCTTGACCGTCCGGGGGTGAAAGTCTAAGTTCCCCCACCTTCATTGACGGGATGCAAATCCTTGATGCGAAGGGTAGCCGCTTACGGATCGGCGCGGTGGCGGAGAGGCTACGCAGCGGCCTGCAAAGCCGTGTACACCGGTTCGAATCCGGTCCGCGCCTCCAAGCCCCTCTAAGACGAGGGTCCTGATCCGGCATAGCTCAGTTGGTAGAGCAGCTGACTGTTAATCAGCTTGTCGCAGGTTCGAGTCCTGCTGCCGGAGCCAATTAAAACAAGGGGTTAGAGAGTTTTCAGAAACTTCTCTAGCCCTTTGTTTTTGTCTTGGTAGACACATAGCAGACACCAGAACCAACACCAGCCTCTACAGCCCTCTGCAGCCCCCTATGACGCCGTGACACCCATGACGGCGATTCCCAATGAACTTATCCAGACCCGGGGTAGGCAGGGGGGATGGGGGTGCCACTGTTCATAATAAAACAGACCCTGAAATTATCTCGGAGAAATTTGGTGGATCGGAATTCCGTGGGCTGTGGAATTTAAACGAAGCTTCGAAGGTCTGCTTTACCCCCTATAAGCAGACATAATCAGAGGGTGGCTTAGACTTCTGCTTTTAGCCAGAAGCAGACATTGTGATGGAGTTTGAAGGCTATCTGGGAAATGTCGGTAATTTCTTCTTACACTTTCTTTCTCACCGTTTTTTGTTAGCCCCCGCCTTGATGCTACTTAACACAGAAGCACGGTCATGGACATTTTTGATCATCTTTAAGGTGTCTTGGGCTTCCTTGATATACCCAGCATCAGCCTGCGCTATCGCGAGATCTCTAAGCGCAACTTCAAGGAGACCGGCGTCTTTAATCATCTTTAAGGTGGCGAAGGCTTCCTTGGCCTCACCAGCTTTTGCCTGCGCTATCGCTATACCTACAAGCGCCCAATTA
>JABHGV010000061.1 GCA_018671895.1 Rhodospirillaceae bacterium
AACGGCGAACGCACATGGCCGAGAAACCTGACAAAACCCTGGACGTTCCGGGGATCGAACGACCCAAAAGATATTTTCGCCCGCGTTTCGACAGGTATTCCCGGAACCCAGATGCCGGCGTTCGCCAACCCGAAGAGTCTGGTCAAGCTTTCCATTGAAGAACGCTGGCACGTAGCCAATTACGTCCAGTCACTGGTCAAGACCGATAGAACGGTGCGCGCCGAAAATACCGTGATCAAAGCTAATCGAGTCGAAGGTGAGGTTCCGTCCGACCCGAACGATCCGGTCTGGGATGCTGCCGAGTTGACCTCGTTCATGCTTGTACCGCAGATTTTCGAGAAAGATCGTGTATTTACATATTCCAACGACACCATAACACTCGGAGCCTTTTACAACGAAAGTGAACTGGCCCTGTTGCTGGAATGGGATGACCGCACCAAGAGCATTCCGGGTGACCCCAACATCGACAAGGTTGCCGACAAAAATCCTTTCGAGGATATGGTTACTGTTCAACTGCCCGTGAAAATTCCGGAAGGCACCCAAAAGCCGTATTTCATTAACGGCGACACCTCTAACCCGGTCAATCTGCTTTCCTGGCGAAGCGGCAGCGTCAAGACACAGGAAACGGCATTCGCCGCCAACGCCACCGGCTCGGAAAATATTGTGCAGAGAGATGCTGCAGATATCGGTTTGACCACCATGAGCAGCTATAAGGACGGAACCTGGCGTGTGGTCATGAAAAGACCGCTGACGACCTCGGATGTGGAAAACGACCTGCAACTGGAAGAGGGTCGCTTTATCCCCATCGCATTCGCCAACTGGGACGGCTCCAACAGTGAAACCGGAAGCAAACACACGCGCACGACATGGTACTGGCTGCTCTTGAAACCTGCTGACAGTGCCAAGCCCTATATTTTTGCGTTGCTCGTTGCCGCTATCATCTTTGGCGGTCTTATCTGGTGGGCACGCAGCGCGGGACATCGCGAGGATAATGGAACGGCATGACTGATAATTCCTCGCCAAAAGGTGTGAAGTCCAAGCTGTTCGGCGTATCCCTGATCATTCTGGCGTCACTTAATCTGATGGTTTCCTGGCGCGGAAGTCTGGACGTCAGTTTATGGCAAGTACTGATATTGGGAATCGGCATCGCCGTATTCGCATTCGGTGCCGTAAAACAGAGTGACAAGCCTCGTGACAAAAATTTGAATATTAATTTGTAAATTGTCGACATAAGCCCACCAAAACACAGGATTACACAACATGAGCATGCCATCGATTGGAAAACAGACGACGCAAATCAATGTTGAAGCTGAAGGAGGCGCCGTCTCTCTGGCACGAATTCTGGTTGCCCTGGATGCGTCAGAATATTCCGATCGGGCGCTGGAAGAAGCCGTCAGGTTATCCAATACCGCCGATGGCGAAATCACCGGCATTCACGCCTATGCGGCCCTTTTACACGATCGCCGATTTAAACAGATGGAAGGTGGACTGCCTGAGCGGTATCTCGAAGAAGAAGAGATGATGTATCAGCGCGATGTCCACGACGATTTGATTGGCCGCGGTCTGAATATCATTTCCGACAGTTATCACGACGTCGCAGCCGTCGTCTGCGAAAAATCCAAACGCCCATACCATCGCCTGAGCCCGGAAGGTAAAAATTACGCACGTCTTGTCGAAGCGACCGAGACCGACGATTTTGATGTTCTGGTCCTGGGTGCATTGGGACTGGGCGCCGTGCCGGGAAGCCAGATCGGCACCGTGTGCGAACGTGTCGTCCGGCGCAGTCCTATCGACACGCTGGTCATCAAGGATACAAAGCGAGCTATCGGTGATGGCCCTATCGTCGTTGGAATCGATGGTTCGGAAATTTCAAACGGAGCGCTGATGACGGCTTTGGACATTGGCCAGCGTTTGGGGGTGGAGGTCCATGCGGTTGCCGCCTATGACCCTTATTACCACTACGTCGCCTTCAACAAGATTGCCGGCGTCCTGAGTGAGGAAGCGGGCAAGGTGTTCCGCTTCAAGGAACAGGAACAACTGCACGAGGAGTTGATAGACGACGGTATCGCCAAGATTTATCAGTCACATCTGGAAATCGCCGAGCGCACGGCATCCGATGCAGGCGTCAAGATCACAACAAAGCTGCTGGACGGCAAGGCGTTCAAGGCCGTGCTGTCATATTTGAATGACGTCAATGCAAGCTTGTTGGTCATTGGCAAGACCGGCGTCCATGCCGACAAAGGCCTGGATATAGGAGGCAACGCCGAAAACCTGATGCGCCAGTCGCCCTGTCATGTCTGGTTGGGACAGACTGTCTACACGCCGCCTATCGAAGTGATTGCCGAGGAAACCATTTCGTGGAGCAACGAAGCCCATGAATATCTTTCCAAAGCCCCGGAATTCGCCCGCGGCATGGCCCGCAAGGCGGTTATCCGCCACGCCCAGAAAAATGGGCACACCTTCATAACCAGGGATATTGTCGAGGAAGTCGCCCAGCAATTAATGCCGGGCGGTTGTCCGTCGAAACGCGCCAAGCTGAACGACGAGGAACCCCTGGCATGGACGGATGCAGCGATGAAGCTGGTTAATGATCTGGGCAACACCACTATCGCCAGCGGCATCATGCTGAGGTCGGAGAAAAAAGCCCGCCGCGACGGGGCGAAGATAATCGATGTTGAACATGTTCAACCCTTCCTCGATAGCGATGCCGCCGGTGGTTACGGACAAGCACAAGCGTCGTCGGATACACCTGAACTGAATTGGGGCGCATCGGCACTGGCACGTATTTCTCAGGTGCCGGAAATGATGCGGGATGCGACCCGCGACCGCATTGAAGCCGTCGCCATCGAGAGGGGTGAAACAGAAATTACTATGGATATCGTTGAGGCTGGACTTGAAAAATCCCGCCAAGCCATGCAGGAGGCAATGCATGACGGCGGCCACAAGAACCCCGGAGAGGATTGAAAAAGGTGACGACAGTTGAAGCCCCGTTCCTGGTCGCGTTAAACCTGACACGGCGCTGCAATCTCAGATGTTCCCATTGTTATCTGGATGCCGGAATGCGCCGGGACGGGGATGGTAGCGAGTTGTCGACCGACGAGGTCAAGAAAACCATCGACGATATTGCAGCTTTAAGCGACGAAACCATGATCGTATTAACCGGCGGCGAACCTTTGTTGCGCCGCGATCTGGATGAACTGGCATCATACGTCACCGGTTTGGGACTGATGGCGGTTGTCGGCACGAACGCAACGACTCTCGACGACAAGCGCGCCAAACGCCTGAAAGATGCGGGGGTGCAGGGGGTTGGTATTAGCATCGATTCTCTTGATCCCGGATATCATGACAATTTCAGGGGGATGCCAGGCGCATGGGAAAAGGCTATGCGGGGCATTGATGCCTGCCGCAACAACGATCTTCGCTTCCAGATTCATTTTTCCGTTACTGATGACAACGCCCATGAACTTGATGACGTAATTGCCTTTGCAAGGGCATCAAAGGCGTTCGTACTTAACATCTTCTTTTTGGTCTGCACGGGGCGTGGTGAAAAGGTAACTAACATTTCCGTCAAGACCTATGAGCAGGTTCTGGAAAAAATTACCCTGGCCGCTCGTCAAGAGGACGGCTTGATCATCCGCGCCAAATGCGCACCACATTTCAAGCGCATGGCGCTGGAACTGGATTCATCATGGCCAGTGACTTCAGCACATGGATATGAGGCCGGAGGATGCCTGGCCGGAACCCGCTATGCCCGGGTCACGCCGGACGGCGACGTAACGCCATGTCCATACATGGAAACATCTGTCGGCAACATACGAGATACATCTTTCGCCGAGTTATGGACCGATGCCCCGGTATTCAAACAACTGCGAGCCCCCGTGCTGGAGGGACGTTGCGGGGCGTGTGAATATTCCAAACTGTGTGGCGGGTGTCGGGCGCGTCCTCTGGCCCGCGATGACAACATGATGGGCGAGGATTTCCTCTGCGATTACCAGCCCGGCGGTGGTGCAGTAATCGAGCCGCTGGGTATTGAAGAAAGCACGATGACATGGACGCCAGGGGCGGAAGAATGGCTTGGGCGAATTCCGTCATTTGTTCGCCGCTTCGTAAGGGTCCGGGCCGAAAAATTCGTCCGCGATCAAGGTGGCAATGAAGTTACGGCTGAAGTTATGGGCATGCTGGCGCGGAAAAAATTCAAAGGCCGCGGTAAACCGCCATCATTTCCCTCCAAGCCCCCCCAGGATTCTGCAAAGAACCGGTTGGGGATCAAGTAATGACATTTGATGTTGCTATCATCGGCAGTGGTGTTTCCGGTCTCAGTGCTGCCTATGAATTAACCGGCATGGGCTACAAGGTTGTCGTTCTTGAACGCCAGGTAAACCCCGGCGGAAATGCAGTATCGGAACGTATCGACGGCTTTTTGATGGAACATGGCCCCAGTTCGGTCAATGCGCAGGCGATGGAGGCTGTTGGTCTGTCTGAAGACCTTGGACTCGATTGTGTGCGCACGGAACTGGGGGAAGACGTAAAATCGCGCTATCTGGTCGGTGATGGCCGCTTGCAGGGAATCTCGACCCATCCTTTGGGATTCTTGATGTCAGGCTACCTGTCGCCCATGGCGCGGCTTCGATTAGTATCGGAAATGGCCGTACCACGGTGTCAAAAGACCGGGGAAGAAAGCGTCGCCGAATTCTGGTCTCGACGTTTCGGACGTGAATTTACTGAAAAGGTTATAGATCCGTTGGTTGCCGGCCTGTATGCGGGCAAGGCAGAAAATCTGTCTGTCGATGCCGTCTTTCCGGCCATCGTTGAAATGGAACACAAGTACGGTTCAATTTCACGGGCAATCCTGAGCAAACGCTTTGCCAATGGCAAAATGCCGGGGCGACGATTGTTCTCGTGGGCTGATGGCATCGGAACCCTGTCGTCATCACTTGCCGAACAGCTTGGAAGTACCATCAGGACAGGCGTTACGGTTACTTCTCTGAATCACAATGCCAATGGATTTACCGTTAAAACCGCCAATTCAGGGAACCTGAACGCGCGCGCCGTCATAATAGCAACCCAGCCACATGTCTCGTCGGCTCTGCTGGAGACGATAGATGCCAAGGCGGCCGAAGCGATTTCGGAAATAGTCGCGCCACCAATAGCCGTCGCCTATCTGGGCTATCGGCGCGATCAGGTCGATCATCCACTTGATGGAGTAGGGTATCTTTCCCCGGCGAATGAAAAACGCATGCTGAGTGGTGCCCTGTTTCCCTCGACAATGTTTAAGGGGCGGGCGCCCGAAGGCCATGTTGCGCTGTCAGGCTACATTGGTGGAGCCCGAGCGCCCGATAGGGCGAAGATGAGCGCAGATGATATTATCGCCATGGCCCAAGACGAATTTCGTGATCTTCTGGGTACCAGGGGTGATCCGGTCATTTCGCGCGTGCGCCATTGGCCACAAGGGTTGCCACAGCTTACAAAGGGTCATTCGGAACGATTGAAGCAAATTCATATTGCCGAACGGAACTATCCCGGCTTGTTCGTGACTGGAAACTATTTTACAGGCCCTGCGATTGCCAGTTGTCTGAAGCAGTCGTTCGAGACATGCACACGAATTGACAAGTATTTTGACAGCCAGCACGGAAGCGGAAAAACTGAGCAGACAGAGATGCAGGAAGCGTCATACACTTGTGCCTGAAAATGAAAAAATCTCCTTTATTGATAATCTGTTTCGTCGTCGTGGTTGCCATTTCAATGATGACCCCGGCTTATTCGAGCGGCGACGAAGATTCAAAACTGGCTCTTTATGGTCAATATGGTGGGCCATTCAGCCTTGTTGACCATCATGGAAAGACCGTCACCGACCGGGATTTCCTCGGTCAGTATGTCTTGATGTTTTTTGGTTACACCTATTGCCCGGATGTCTGTCCAACTTCCATGCAAGTGATCAGTGACGTTCTTGATATTCTCGGCGAGGAGGGCAAGAACATCCAGCCAGTCTTCATCAGCGTCGATCCGGACCGTGATACGCCAGAGGCGTTGGGCAGCTTTATCAGCAACTTCCATCCCCGCATGATTGCCCTGACCGGACCGAAAGAACAGATTGTTCCCGTTGCCGATGATTTCGGCGTAACCTACTTCAAGGTATTCACCCCTCCGTCCATTGGCGAGTCAGGCGATAGCGATGACGACACAGATCAAACCGCTAACGATGATTACCTAATCAGTCACTCGGCTGCTGCTTATTTGATGGGGACAGATGGAAAATTTATCACCATTTTTCCGTTCGGAATGCCGCCTGAAATCATCGCATCGGGGATTAGAAGTATCTTCAGCGCAAGTATCAAGGCGACTGGAAAAAGCGGGTCATGAAAGATGCCGAACGGCCCAAGTAATATCCGCAGATAATACCGGTCGAAACAAGAATCCAGGTTATAAACCCTTCGTCGGCGCGCAATTCAGGAGAGACTGACAGCTGCCGACCGATATAGAAGCGGGTGGCAATAAAAACCAGAATTATTGCCAGTGTGATCCATGTTCCCGGCAATTCGATCATTCCCGTTTCCCGTTTGATTTGGATTGGTGTCTTTTCCGCCATTCGCCAACTGGCAACACCGGCCACAATGGTCGCTGCTATCCATGACAACAGGGCGGCGGTACTGAACGCATATGCACTGAATAACTGGTTTGCAGAAACGGCCAGAAAGACACTCGGCAGGATATAAAGTTGCCGGTAGCGAATAGCTCTTGGTTTGATGGCCCTTACGCCAATCCAGATAAGGAATAAAATCAGGATATTCGCCAGAAGTGGCCTGTCTATAATGGCATCAAACATTGATCTGTGGCGGTCCTGAAGAAGTTAAATACTACAATAAATACAGTTGGTTAGGTGCTGGTAGCATTGTTTCCTGCTCAACACAATAATCAGCTTCGACATTATTGGTAACGGTTTTTCTTCAGGCTGTTTATGACGCTTGGCACCTGCAATGCCAATGCACAGCAAAGCAAAGCGTGCTGCAGTGTTTCAAAATTGTCCCAAGGCATGTGAGGAGGGGCCGCGATTTACACCTCAGTCCGTGCCGGAAAGCAGGGCAACGCCAGACCTGCAGACATCATTTGATGTCACCCGCATTACGCATTTGCTTTTCTTGGTCTGGCGTCATTCCCAGGGTTCGCCCTTCAGCAATAGAATAGTCGAGTGACCCACCCATGGAGATCCTGTATGCCGCCCACATCCCCCCTAGCAGGGCGGGTGTCGGTGCGTATACCAAGGATGGTTTGGCACTGAAGGACACGATCACATCGCCGAACAAAGCCGTCTGTTCGGGTGTCGGCATGTAGTCCTTTATGGGAATGTTAAAATACGCCATTCCCGCAGCTTCCGTTTCCTGACGGTGGTCATCCAATGCGTGAGGGGGGGGGCCGAGATCAATAACCGCGTCAAATCCGAATGGCACTAAATCTTTGATGCGGGAGATCGGTCGGCCATGGGTCATGGTCATGTAAGGTGCCGCCCGGCCGGGGTCGGGAACGGCGATTCCATAGCCGCGGTTATCCGGTAGTCTGGCCATGTTAGGGGTATAGGAATGGGCGGCGGCGCCAAAATCTCTTTTCTGGTCCCGGTTCATTTCGCCATCGCCCCACCAGCCGCATGCGTTTGCGCTGGCCGCTGGCAATAACAATGAGAAAAGCAGAAAATTCCGGATAGCAACCATGGAATTTTATCACAGTCTGAGAGAATTCAAGCGGAAAGCCGGTCTCTTTCTTCCACTTCGGTGATGAGGGTTTGCAGGGTCTCTTTTTCGAAGTCCATGAACCCCTTGGTGACCTCGGAAAATTGCCGATAAAAAATATGACTGGCCAATTCCGCAACAGTGTCACAGAAATCTGACACCCAGTGCGACAGGTGTTCATCATAAAATTTATTTTCTATATTCAAAATATTGCGGCCCAGATCGTCCTGTTCATTGATCCACGCATTGGCTTCTTTAAGCAGCAACTGTTGCATGAATTCAAACTCGGCGCTGATGTGATCGGGCATGCCGCCGAAGGAATCATCGACTTCAAGTCCGACCGTCTGCATAAATTTTTTCACTTCAACTGTTCGATCACCCCAAAGGGCTTTCTTCTCTCCAAACCGGGCTTCTGTATGCATGGATTCATGTGGAGAAATATGATTGGTTGGCCCGATGAACAGTCTTGTAAATTCAACGGCAAGGTCATCAACAAGCTGTACGTAAGGTGTGTTTTCAAACATCTCGTCCAGAGATAGATTGAGGGCGTGGAAGGAGCCGGAAAATTCCGGCTCCCCAAGATTGATCAGGAAAGCCTCTGATGGCTCCTCCCGGAAAACATCGGCCAAAAGACCATATACATTGGCTCGCGCCATTGCCATTTCGGCCATGTTGTTCCGGGATTCCACCATTATCTTCTCTCCTTGCGGTTTAAGCCTGTTAGGCTTTCGATACTTTGACAACCGTATCCATCCAGCGCTGGGTTCCGCTAATCGGATCAGAACTGTTCGGAATAACGGCATTCGGATGAACACCATGCGTCTTCCACGTCATGTTCTTGACGTCAGGATCGGACGATCCACCGGCATTCATCGGGTTATTTTTCCCCGATCCATAGATGCCGGAAAACTTCCTGCCAAAGTGATGCGATATGGCGATGATACCGGGGACGATGCCTTCTGTGACGTAGGCCGTCGTCGTGATTTCACCGACATCACTCTTCACTTTGATCTTGTCACCATCCTTGATGCCACGTTCTGTAGCGGTCTTGGTGTTGATCCAGCCCGGGTTGTCGTGCTTGATCTCGGACAGCCATTTGCATTGGGTGGTCCGGGAATGCGTGTGCACGGCGACCTTGTAGGTGGTCAGGATGATATCGTCCTTGCCCATGGCCTCATGCTCAGGCGTCGGTGTATAAGTCGGGAACGCCGGTAGACCTTTCTTGACAAAGTTGTCGGAGTAGAAATCCAACAGACCTGATTTGACGAACTTCGTGTTCGGCGGATATGCCTTACGCGGCGTTCCCTCGATGTCCTGGGCGACATAAGCGCTTTTGGCACCACTGACCCCCAGATAGCCTTTGCTCTTGGCTTCGGCGGCACTGACACCAGCCTTTTTATGGTTCCAGTAAACGCCAGTCTTTTTGTCCAGGATCACACCATCACCTGAAACATCGACTTTCGCTTCATAGAAGCCATAGTTGGGCTTGGCGTTCTTGTCGTGCCAGACGCCGTGTTTGACCATGTAATCAAAACCACCGGCTTCCTTGACGCCAGGCGTCATGTCGCAGGTCTGTTTGACGAAGTCCTTCTTGCTCGAATAAACGAGATCGAAGCCAAGTCTCTTCGCCAGTTCCGGCCATACATCACCCTGGCATCTCGATTCGCCCAGGGGCTTGACCAGCGGTTGACGAATGTAGTTTTCGCCAATTTGACTGGCATCGACCATATCTTCCCAATCCCAACGTTCCAGATAGGTAACGTCTGGCAGGATGATGTCCGCATACTGTGATGACTCGTCGTATGCGATGGTCGTGGTGATCAGGAACGGGAAGATGGTCTCGTCCTGGAAGGCCTTGGCGGCCTCTTTGTTGTTGCCGTTGATGTAAGTCGGATTGTAACAGCTCCACCAGTAGACGCTTGGCCGACCGTGACTGCCATCAATGATCATCGGAATGATCGATTGGCTGACATGGTGGGTCGGATAGGCTGCTTCGCCAGGGAAACCGTCCTTGATGTGCAACCCTTTGCTTACCTTCGCCGGTTTTGACGAAGGAGCATTCCAGCTGCCGCCGACACCCATGACACGACCACCGGCGGTATCAAGGTTGTTGGTAATAGCAGCAAGCAACATCGCGGCCCGTTCTTGATCGGCACCGTGGTAGTGCATGACGGTTCCACGATAGGTCACCAGACAGGCCGACTTGGCCTTGGCAAATCCACGCGCAATCTCCTTGATCTTGGAGGCTGGAACACCGCTTTTCTTGGCGGCGAATTCAGGTGTGAACTTGGCCACCTGTTTCTTGACCGCCGCGATTTTCTGGGCCGTTGTCGCATGATGATCGGGTGTAACCCGCATGTACTTGAAGTGGTCCTTGCGGAACAGTCCTTCGTTCATAATGACGTTGATCATCGACAACATTACCAATCCATCATAACCAGGATTGATAGGAACCCACTCAGTCGACTTCGCCGCAGTATTCGAAAGCCTGACATCGAACGTGTAAAGCGGCACCCCACGATCGACCACGGCCCGGATCAAACGCTGTGACGTCGGGATATGGTTGGTATGGGTCTCGAAGTTGTTGGAACCGAAATTGACCACGAAGTCGGTTTTATCGTAGTCCCAATTGTCATACATACCACCCCACAGGCTTTCCTGACCAACCCACTTGGCGGCTTCACACACGGAGGTGTGGTTACCGATGGTCTTGGTGCCGTAGGCCGCAAGAAAATCACCGGTGACGGCCCATTGGGAAGCTTTGTGACGACCGTAGGCATACATGAACTGTTCAGGCGTACCTGCATCACGAAGCGGTTTCAGCTTGCTGGCAATGATATCCAGGGCTTCGTCCCAGGAAATCCTTTTCCACTTATGCTCACCGCGTTTGCCGACGCGCTGTAACGGGTAAAGAATGCGATCCGGGAAGTAGACCTGATTAATTCCGGCCTGACCCTTGGCGCACAATTTGCCGAGGGTACGGATCGATTCTGGGTGCCCCTCCAGCTTTTTCAGCCTGCCGTCTTCGACGTAACCGATCATTGAGTCACGGGTCACACATCCCCAACACGCGGTTGGAATGGCTTTACGTTCCTTGCCGGTTATTGGCGAGAAGTCACGGCCACCGTTTTTAAATGTAACGGTTCCGGCCAGGGCTTTCCTGGGCTTGCCGACGCCTGCCGCAATAGCGGCACCACTGGCACCAGCAAGTGTCATGAAGTTTCGACGATTTAACTTTTTCATTTTCATCTTCCTTATCTGGTTGCTGGGCCTAAGGGATCAGGTCCACGTAGTGGTCCAATTTGCCTTTTTCACGCTTCTTGTAGAGTTCCGCCAACATGTTATCGGGGTCGATATAGAAAACATGCGGATCGGTCCCTTCCTTCGGAAGCAGGACGTTTTTGGCAAGATCGTGTTCCTTGACCAGTTTTGCGACTTCGCTGTTCGAGTCGTTGAGATCGCCAAAGATGCGGGCACGACCCTGACAAGTATTGACACAAGACGGGTCAATACCATTGGCAACCCTTTCCTTGCACATGTCGCACTTGTCGGCGGCTTGCTTTTCAGGTTTCTTGCCGGCCTTGACGAACGGGTTGAATGAACGAACGCCATAGGGGCAGGCGTCGATGCACTTGCCGCAACCGATACACAGTTCAGAATCAATCAACACCAAACCATCGGGGCGTTTGTAGGTGGCACCACCGCGATAGCGGATCTTGGAACCATCCGGCGTGACGAAGGTCATGCGCTTGCCTGGGTATTCCGGACATTCCTTGACGCATGGCGGGACACCATCTTTTTTGTTGCCCTCGCAATGGTTACACATGATTGGCAGGAAGCCTTTTTTGACTTTCGGGAAAGTGCCATAAGTCTTTTCCTGCACAACAGTTCTAAAACGCCCAAGCGAGACATCGTTTTCAGCTTTGCACGCAACCGTGCAGGCCCTGCAGCCGATACATTTGCGCAGGTCCATAACCATGACCCAACGCGGGGCCTTGGCCGCAGCTTCTGCTCTGGTGACGGGCGTCGTCATTGCCGCCGCCCCGGCGACTGTTACACCGGCGCTCTTGAGAACATCGCGTCTGCCAATGTCCGGTTTGTCGATTTTATTCATGTCCAAATCTCCCTATTGTCATTTTGACCTCCTAAATTTCCACATAATCCAAACACGGGGTGTTGACCCTCTGTTCGTTCATCCGCCCTCGGCAAGCAAGTCGATGGCGTCTTCTAAATATCCGTAGACTTCGTCGATAATGGTGATTGCGTATTTCTTGTTGTGAACGCCGTTGCCGATACGCACGACATCCAGCAATTCGATGCCCGAGGTGATCATTTGATCAACCTTGGAAAGGGTCTCTGCATTGACGCCCGCCAGTTTGGCATTCGCTCTGGCCTGCTGGGCTTCAAGCAATACTTCCTCGGCGCCGGTGATTTCCGTGCCGACTTGTTTGCGCCAGTCGGACAGCATTTTCTTGTGTTCCGGCGTATGGCATGCGGCGCAGGTTTCCGGTGCGCCGGTCCTAACGGTATGGCCTTTGCTCAATGATTTTTTGAGGTGACAGCCCATGCAATTCGTATTGACACTGAACATCAGATGCGGCGTCGCGCGAATACCCTCAGTGACAGGAATGCCGGCGAGCAGGTACTTCTGATATTTGTGCTGATCCTGATGACAGAGCGTGCAGTCTTCGCGCACGAAGTCGAGATGATCGGTACGGTTCTTGTGCTCGATAACACCATGACAGTCGAAGCAGTCGGCGCGGGGCTTGGCGATGTGCTCGTCGTGCATCAATTTGCCGTTCGCAGCAGTCGACAACAGTTCGTCGCTGCGGTTGTGGCATTTCAAGCAGCCGTTAGAGACGACATTGCCGGTGTTGATTTCGCCATGTCCCTTGACGACCTCGAAATGGCAGCCTTCGCACGCCACGCCTGCTTCCTTTATGGACTGGTGGGTGATTGCCTTGACCTTGGAGTCATCCGCGCTCAGTTGCCCTTGCAGGGATTTTGTCGGAATGATGTGACAGATGTCGCACTTGGATGCGCCCTGATTGAAGTCGATTGTCGGCCGTTGCCGGAAGCTGATTTCTTCGACGGATTTTTCACCGATGGTTACCTTTTCAACCTCGGCAACTTCCAGCGTCTGTTTGCCGAGTTTCAGGTGGCACAGGAAGCAGACATCCTTGGGCACTTCAAAATGTTTGTCTTCCGTGACCTTGAAATGGCAGGTATCGCAGGTCAGCTTCTGGCCTTTCAGGGCCTTGTCGCCAAAATGCGGCTTGTGTTTGAAGCGCACCTTCTCGGTGAATTTCAGTTCCTTGTCCTGAAGTTTTTCGACCGAATGGCAGCCCGATTGCAAACAAGCCCCGTCTTTGATGACAGGACGAATTGGCAGTGGCGCTTCCGGGTCGTACAGATAGGCGGCGAGATGCCGCAGCCCTTCCATTTTGGCTTTGAATCCGTGTTTCTCGCCGGGCAGGAAGTGACAGTCGACGCATTCAGCCTGCGTTCCCTCGGCGCTTTTCGAAGCGTGGTGCTTGCTGCTTTTCCATCCTTCGTACTGTTCGGTCATGGTGTGGCATGAACCACCACAGAAAGACGATTGCGAGGTATAGGCCTCTTGGGCGAACCAGGCACCGGACAACAAAACGACGCCAACAACGGTTGCCACCGCTGCCGAGGTCCATGTCAATGTAAACCGAAGACTCAAGTCGTCTCCCCCAACCCTGTCTTTTTTCGTCGCCATCGACTGGTCTGTAAATAAAACCAGGCATATGACCATCTTTTTTATAGGGAATTAAAAGCATATTCCGTGCCAGACTCCTTAACCATCTGTACTTGCAGGAAGTTTTGACCGTCCGTGGGGGGCGTCCTGTGGATAACTAGCCGTTGGTGTTACCAATCGGTAATGCCGGGGCCAGCAAGGTAACGAAGACGGTATTTGCAAACGGATACATGAGGTTGGTGGTGTTTTTAGGGAATTGGATGTTACCCGAGGGTAACATCTTGCCGTCGACACGACCGTCAGCAACCCGAGCGAAAGACGATGCGAAGACATCAGGGGTTTGCGAAAATCTATTTTAGGGCGGATAATTCTCTGGTCGTTGAAACATAAAAGTGAATAACAGAATGTTCGACGCCATGTGACGCGATGGGAAGACACGGGGAGTGAGGCTAGGAGCCTCTTCAAAAACAACACGATCCTTCCGTAAGGAGGAACATGTGGGTAAACGCTGGGCCGCAAATCTGTTTTTGGTCGTTTTTTTGTATTTCGGCGGCGCCACCCATGGGCGCGCCGATCATGTGGAAATAGCGCAGTCTGCCGAGCCCATTCGTTTTGGCCTGACCGCCGTGGTCGTTCGCGAGAACCTTCGCTTCCTGGACCGGTGGGCCCACTACCTGAGCGAAAAAATGGGGCAGCCCGTTAAGTTCATTCGCCGCCGGTCATACCGCGAAGTGATGGATATGCTAGAGACAGGCAGTCTGGATTTTGCCTGGATTTGTGGATTTCCATATGTCCAGAAACGCGATCCGGAATTCATCAAGTTGCTTTCCGTACCAGTCTATAAAGGTAAACCGCTTTATCAGTCCTTCATCATCGTCCACAAGGACAGCCCCTATAAGTCCCTGGAAGACCTGAAGGGAAAAACCTTTGCGTTCTCTGATCCGGAATCCAATTCCGGCTATTTGTATCCGCAATATCTTCTGTTCGATAAAGGGACCAACAAGGAAGCTTTCTTCCGCCAGACCTTTTTTACCTACAACCATGCAGAAACCATTGAAGCCGTTGCCGAACAGTTCGCCAATGGTGGCGCCGTCGATTCTTATATCTGGGATTACCTGAAAGAATTCAGCCCCGAACTGGCAAACAAGACCCGGGTTATCAAGAAGTCCCCGGAATTCGGTTTCCCCCCCATCGTCGCCCGCGTTGGTGTCGACCTTGAAGTCGTCTGGCGAATGAAAAAAGCCATGAAGGAAATGGAAGCCGACCCACGCGGGCGCAAGTTTCTGGATGGCCTGAAGCTGGATAGTTTCGGCGATTTCCCGGCCAGCCTTTTTGAAAACATTCGTGAAATGGTTCTGAAAACACGGACCCTTCAACCAGAGGCAAGGTCTGCGACACCCGGTGAAAGTGTCAGCATGGTTCGTATGGAATGACGAAGCTGAACTTTTTCCATAAAGGTCTGTCCTTTAAATTCGCCCTGACCATTACAGCCGTCGTTGCAGGCGTGGCATTTACCATTGGCGCGGTCATCGTGACGATGGACTGGAAACGTTTTCAGCGTGAACTGGAAGACAGAGCCCTGCTGCTGGCTCATTCCATTGCCGTGACAGCGCCTGAAGACATCCTGCGAAGCGATTACTGGTCGCTCTACAAAAGTCTTAAGAACATGGCCAATCAGGCCCCCGGGGGAATGCGCGATACGCGGATTCTGACGGGCATGGTGCTTGACCCTGGCGGCGCAATTCTTGCCCACCTAAGACCCAATGAAAACCCCTTGGGATTGCGCCCGAAACATTCCGGGGAACTGGAAACACGCATGTTTAATTCGGCAATATCCGCCAGCGTACCGACCATCATAAGAGGCGGCATCGGCGAGGACGGATTTCTGGAAGGGGTCGTGCCGATTTATTCCGATGAAAAGCTGCTTGGTGTTGTCCGCATCAGGCTGTCGTACAACGAACTCTACCTAAAAGCCCAACGTTCCGCATTTGTCATTATCGGACTGACGCTTGCTCTTGTCTTTCTTGGCAGCCTGCTCGGTGCCTTAATCTCCAGGCGCATCACCAAGCCCCTGACCGCCATGACAGAAGGCATGGAAGCGGTTAGCCGCGGCGATCTGATCAACATCTCCCATGTTCCGGCAACGAACGATGATGAACTCGGCAGGTTGGCCACGACCTTCAACAAAATGGCTGTCGAACTTTCCGACAAGAAGATGCTTGAAGAGCAAATGGCAGTCAGTGAAAAGTTGGTGGCGCTTGGCCGTATCACCGCCGGCGTCGCCCACGAGGTTAATACGCCGCTGGCCGGCATGATGAACTGTGTCGACACCCTGAAGAAACACCCTGATGACCATCAATTGCTGGAACGATACCTGCCGTTGCTTGACAAGGGGCTTCACCGCATCCGCTTGATTGTCAAAAGCCTGTTGGTCGAGCTGCGCGTCGAAGATGCCACCGAGACTTGCGACCCGTCATGCCTTGACGAGGTGAAAGAACTGGTCGAGGCCGAAATCAATGGCAAAGGAATCAATTTCATCTGGGAAAACCATCTGGATGGAGATTTGCAAGTCAGCAGCAATCAGATTCAACAAATCGTCCATAACCTGTTGCGTAACGCCGTTCAGGTGCTGCCCGAAGGGGGAACCGTCAGCTTCCGTTCCTTTAAGGATGACAACTGCATGGTTTTCGAGATCGATGATGATGGGCCGGGCATACCGGCCGATCATAAAAATCAGTTGTTTGACCCTTTCTTCACGACCCGCTTGAACGGTACCGGTTTGGGCCTTTGGATCGTTTACAGGCTTGTTGAAAGCATGCGCGGCATGATCGACGTTGAAAGTGAAGTCGGTCACGGCACCCGTTTTCAGGTCACCTTGCCGGCAACCGATGGAAGCGCATAAGGAATGAAACAGCCCATATCATCAGCGGCCGATCCTCAAGATTATTCCGGCCTGTGCGTACTTATTGTCGAAGATGACGAGATCATTCGCCTGTCGCTCGAGGACCGCCTGCGGCTCGAAGGTATCCCCGTCAGATCCGCACAGGACGTCGCCGAAGCCAGTCAACAATTGCAAAAAGGCGATGTCGATCTGGTCATTTCCGACATCCGTCTTCCCGACGGCTCTGGTGCAGATTTATTCGATGATATATCGCAACACTATCCAGGAACGCCTGTGATCTTGATGACGGCCTATGGAGAGATCACGGATGCCGTAAACTTGGTGAAGGCCGGTGCCGCAGATTACCTGACCAAGCCCTTCAAAATGGATGACTTTGTTGAAAAAATTCATCGTCATTTATCGCGACTTAACGACACATATCTTTCGGCCGGGTTTCTGCGCAGCGACGATGAATCCTTTCGCCCGGGCAGCGGCGTCCTCGGAAGAAGCTCTTCCATGCGCCGCATCGAGCGCCTTGTTGGCCGCCTGTCTGATGCTGATAGTTCGGTCTTGATTTCGGGCGAGTCCGGTGTTGGCAAGGAAGTCGTTGCGACATTAATTCACCACAACAGCCCCCGGGTGTCCGGTCCTTTGATAACGGTGAATTGCGCCGCTTTGCCGCCCAATCTTATTGAAAGCGAACTGTTCGGACATGAAAAGGGAGCTTTCACCGGGGCCACCAATCGCCGCATCGGTCGCTTCGAGCAGGCCCAGAAGGGAACTATTTTTCTCGATGAGATCGCTGAGATTCCTACCGAAATACAAGTCAAGCTACTGCGTGTTATTCAGGAGCGTGAAATCGAAAGAGTTGGGGGTGAAAAGTCCATTCCCCTCGACGTGCGCATCATTGCCGCAACCCAGGTCGACCTGGATGAAGCTGTTAAGGTCGGGACTTTCCGAACAGACCTATACTGGCGACTGAATGTCATTCGCATTCATATTCCATCGCTTCGCGATCGACAGGAAGATGTGCTTTATCTGTCGCGCCTGTTCGTCGAGGAGCAGGCATTGAAATTCGGTGTGCCGGTTAACGGTCTTAGCGCCGATGCAGAAGCCCGTCTGATGTCGATGACATTTCCCGGAAACGTCCGCGAGCTGAAAAACATCCTGGAACGGGCCGTCGTGCTTTGCGATGGCCCCCGCGTGACGGAACACGACTTGCTGCCATTGGATGACGATCTTATGGACGATGCGGCCAAGCATAATACGTTGAAGGAATCCATTGCTTCGGCGGAACGTCAGGCCATTTTCCACGCGCTGGTCGAAAGTGGGTGGGTGATCGGCGAAGCGGCCCAGTTGCTGGGTATTTCGCGAAAGAACCTGTGGGAAAAAATGAAGCGATATGGGATCGAGAAAGAAAATTGAGCTGTGTGGGCAGGGGAGGCTGAGTGCCCACAAGGCCAATGCACCCAAGTTCACACAAATGCATGGCAAATCAGGTTTCAGTGTCCCAAAATTGTCCCAAAGAGGGGTGAAATAGAGGGTGCTTTGAAATGTCTGCTTTGCATCGCAAACCAGTCGTCATTCTAAAGCTACATATATGTCCGCTATTAGCCAAAAACAGACATCCGCATCTACAGGTGTCAAATTTGAGACAATTTGAATTTTAAAGAAGTTTCCGTAATGTTTTCTTGGAGATAACGCCAAGGGTTAGCGATATTGTTACTCTCTGTTGTGTATAATAGTATTCTGCGTAATTTGACTCCTCCCCCTGTGTCTCCCTAAACTACATAATTAGCTAATTTATAGTCTTCAAATATACTGGTTAGGAATAAAGTTATCAGCAGGGGGTAGCTTGTTGGTTAAAGAGGCCAAAACTGAAGAGCCATGGCGCGTTGGCGTCCTTTTTTCTCATAGCGGCTTTATGGCCGTTATTGAGGATACACAGTTGCGTGGAACCCTTACGGCAATTGATGAAATTAATGATAACGGTGGCATCAATGGTCGCCCGATAGAACCCGTCATTTATGATCCTGGCTCTGAAACGGCAGCCTTTGGTCGCCACGCCAACCGGATGATGGTTGAAGATGGCATTTCAACCATTTTTGGCTGCTATACCTCTTCAAGTAGAAAATCGGTCTTGCCTGTCGTTGAGCGCTTAAATGGTCTTTTGTGGTATCCAACTCTTTATGAAGGCTTCGAGTTCTCTCCGAACATCATTTATACGGGCGCGGGGCCGAACCAGAATAGTGTCGAGTTGTGCAGATACTTGATGGAGCATTACGGTAAACGGTTCTATTTTATCGGCTCTGACTATGTTTATCCCAGAATGTCCAACAAGATAATGTGGGAATTCGTTCGCACAAACGGTGGTGAGGTTGTTGGCGAGCAGTACCTGAACCTGAGAGCCAAGCCGAAAGACTTTATCCCGGTAATGAAGGACATCAAGGAAACTCAACCGGACGTTATTTTCTCAACTGTTGTCGGTGAGGCAACCTCAACACTCTATCAAGCGTACATGGACTGTGGGTTTGACCCAAAAGTTATGCCAATTGCCAGCCTGACAACGACGGAAGCCGAAATTAGTGACATGGGCTTTGATGTTGGCGAGGGGCACATAACGGCGGCTCCGTATTTTGATGGCCTTGAAAGTGAGGCCAACTCCACCTTTTCTGCACGTTATAAAAAACGCTATGGCGCAGACGAGCCAACGAACATGTGTCTGGAAGCGGCTTATTTTCAGGTTCATATGTTTGCCAAGGCGTTGGAAGAAACAAATTCTCTTGATACCGACCTTCTTCGCCCAACGATTCTTGGTTCGGAATTCGAGGCGCCCCAGGGGAAAATTTCAATTAATCAGGGCTGCTCACATGCGGATCTATGGACTCGCATCGGCAAGGTTAATCGTGGTGGGCGCTTTGATATTATGTACGAATCCAAATCAAGGGTTTCCGCAGATCCATATTTGATTGGTTATAGTCGTAGCATCGCATTCTAACGGGGCTTTTTAATTTAATGTCAGAACACAAAAACACAGCCCCTGGTTCTAAATCAGTGGGCGGCAGTCCTAAAAAATTTCACGATTTATCTGTCGCGGTTATCACAAAGCGCGATGATCATGGCGAGAACTTAATTCGCGAGATCCAGAAAACTCGCGCAAAAGTTCAACATATTTGGCCCATTCCCGAAGAAATCCCGACGGACTTTGATATCGTTTTTTGTGAATTGGTTGATGACCTTCCGTCCCGCTTCAAGGGTGTTCCGGGAAGTGCTCATGTTACCTTTATCGTTGTTATCCCAGCCAATGGAACGATGAACCAGAAAGTCCTGGAAAACAGTGTGCCGCATGCAGTAATCCACCTTCCTTGCATAGCTGATGAGGTGCTTTCAGCCATGATTGTGGCGCGCAGCCATTTCCAATATGAAAGGCGCTTGCGACAGCGAATTGAGAAACTGGATGATAATTTACGTTCAATGAAAACGATTGAACGCGCCAAGGTTATAATGATGCAGACCAAGAACCTTAATGAAGAAGAAGCTTACAAGCAGTTGCGCCGCCGAGCTATGCAACGCAGGGTTACAATTGGTGCTTTGGCGTCATCAATCGTTGACTCACAGGAACTTCTTGGGTAGCGTTTTGCATGCTCTATCTTAAGAGCTTGAGACAAGATTGACGACAGCGGCAATGGTGCCGCTTAAAATTAAATCCAGGCAATGTTGCCCGTAAATGATCGTATTCGTGCGATGTTTTGCGGGTTTTTTTGTGCCTAAATTGGGAGGGCAGGATGAAGATAAATAGAAGGTCATTTGTTAAGGGGTCGATTGCTGCTGGTGCTTTTACAGCCGGATTTCCCCATATTTGGATAAAAGATTCCTCGCTTGCATATGCTGCAGGCGGCGAAATCAAAGTTGGTGTTCTTTTCTCGTTAACGGGTACGACGGGTATTATTGAAGAATCTCTCAACAAAGCCACGATCATGGCTATCGAAGAAGTAAATGCGGCAGGTGGCATTAACGGGATGAAGATTGTTCCTGTTGTTGAAGATCCAGCATCTGACCCAGCCACTTTCGCTGAAAAAGCTCGTAAACTGGTGCTTGGTGATAAGTGTGTCAGTGTCTTTGGCTCCTACACATCGGCCAGTCGTAAAGCGGTTCTGCCAGTGTTTGAAAAACGCAATAACCTTTACTGGTATCCGACCCTTTATGAAGGTCGCGAATGCTCTAAAAACGTTATCTATACGGGTGCCGTTCCCAACCAGCAGCAGGATGAATTTGTGCCGTGGCTGGTCAAGAAATTTGGTAAGCGCTGGTCTTTGATCGGCTCGAACTACATCTATCCCAAGGAAGAAAACAACTACTGCAAAAAACTTCTGGCCGGTCTTGGCTGTGAAGTTATTCGGGAAGAATATGTACCGCTTGGCCATTCCGAATTTTCTTCGGTGGTGAACAAGTTCCGCAGTGAAAAACCTGACGTAATCTTCTCAACGGTTGTTGGTGACTCAGTTGTCGCCCTGCATCGCCAGTATCGCGCTGCCGGACTTAATCCTGATACAATGCCGATGGCCAGTCTGACGACCTCGGAAAATGAAGTTGCCGCCATGGGTGGTGACGCCGCTGCCGGTCACTTTACGTCAGCACCGTACTTCCAAGTTTGGGACTCTCCTGAAAACCATAAGTTCGTTGATGCGTATCGTAGTCGTTGGGGAGCTGACAAGGTGACTCACTTTGTTTCCGAGCCTTGTTACTTCCAGGTCAAGATGTTTGCCGAAGCCTGCTCCAAGCTGGCAGCAAGCGACATCAATCCGAATAACATTCGCGAAGCGGTCAAGGGCGTTGAAATGATGGCTCCTCAGGGCAAGGTTCGCCTGGATGGACCCACCCTTCACACCTACTTGTGGCCAAAAATCGGCGTATGTAAATCGGATGGTCAGTTTGAAATTCTCAAGCAGTCTCCGACCTGGTTGGCACCTGTCCCTTATAAGGCTTATGAAAACCAGATCTGCACAGAGCAAGGCTTACAGGAAAGCTGAGCTTTATATAAAGCAAGAACTAAGTACGAAATGTTGTGGTGGGGGGCAAATGCCTCCCACCCTTCATGTCGACGAAAGGCCTTTTCAGGCATGAGTGAAATTATTATTTCACAGGTAATTACCGGATTGAGCATTGGCTCAATCCTTCTTCTGGTCGCCCTTGGCCTAGCCATCATTTATGGCACGACTGGCGTTATCAATCTGGCGCACGGGGAGTTTGTTATGCTTGGGGCTTATAGCGCCTGGGCGTTACAAAAATATCTAAACGTCGGGTTGTTCGAGGGATTAATTTTAATTTTTATTATTGTGGCATTCATTGGATTCATTGTTGAACGAGTGGTCATTCGACATTTATATGACAGACCCTTGGATACTATTTTGGCGACTTGGGGCGTCGGCATCATGGCGCAGCAGATTATCCGCCTAACTGCCGGTGGTGAATTGCGTTACGTCCAAATGCCACCATCGCTTGGCAGCAGTATATCTGTTCTTGGAGTTGAAACATCGGCCTTCAGGATGTTTGTCCTAGTCGTTACCGCTGCCTTGTTCGGGGTGACGTGGTATTTGATGTACAGAACAAATATCGGCATGAAACTGCGGGCCATTACCCAGAATCGGGAAATGGCCAGCAGCTTCGGCATTAACAGTAATAAAATTTATTCACTGACATTCGCCTATGGCTGTGGTCTCGCAGGCTTGGCCGGCGCGTTGGTTTCACCATTAAAAAGCGTTTCACCGGAAATGGGCACCACCTATGTGGTTGACGCCTTCATGGTTGTTGTCCTGGGTGGGGTGGAAAGTCTTTTAGGCACCGTTGCCAGTTCGATTATTCTGGGTGAATTGAATGGCTTTCTGGCTTTCTTCAGCAATGACACCATGGCCAAGGCAATTGTTTTCCTAGCCATCGTTGTGCTGATCAGGTTCCGACCGCAAGGGCTGTTTTCGTCGAAAATTAGAGGTTGACCAAGCCAGGCTAAGAAACTGGTGCTTGCCATTAAGGAGGCCAAGAAAACGTGACAAGAAAAACGGCCATGCAAATCGGGACCTACGGGGCGGTGTGCGTTGCGATATTGCTGGTTCCAAGCTTCATGGACGATGCCTTTATCCTGAACAAGTACGCCCGCTATCTTGTGTTGGGAATCCTGGCTATGTCTTTAAGCCTGTCCTGGGGGTACACGGGTATCCTTAACCTGGGCCAGGCTGTCAGCTTTGGCCTTGGTTCCTATTGCATGGCGATGTCATTAAAACTAAAAACCGTGCCGGTTCATACAGGTAAAGCGGGGCTTCCTGACTTTATGGTCTGGAATAATGTGACGGAACTTCCGTTGCTTTGGCAGCCGTTTCATTCCCTGACGTTTGGAATAATAGCCGGCATAATGGTTCCGGCGTTGCTTGCCGCCTTTCTTGGCTGGTTTATGTTCAAGGGCCGTATCACCGGCGTGTACGTAGCGATAATTACCCTGGCCTGGCTGGTTGTCGTCAACCTGTTGATTATCGATCAGCAGATGTATACCGGTGGATTCAACGGCATTACTGATCTCGCCCAGCTGGAAATTCTTGGTTTCACTTTTGATGCCTATGACAGTTCGCTTTATTACCTGATTGGAATTTGCCTTACCGTCAGTTTATTTATCGCCCTGGCTATAACTAAAAGTAAGACTGGGTTAATCCTTCAGGCCATTCGCGACCATGAAGACCGGGTTCGCTATTTTGGCTACGACGTCGCCTATTTCAAAATTTTTGCCTACTGTGTTTCAGCTGGCATCGCCGGGCTGGCCGGGATGCTTTACACGATCGTTATGGAATTCGCATCACCGACCTTCCTCGGCGTACCGCTGAGTCTTGGTATCGTCATCTGGTGCGCCGTCGGCGGACGCTCAAGCCTTCTGGGGGCAATGTTGGGCGCGATACTAGTCACGGGGATGCAGGGCGCCTTGTCTGAATCCGAATTATTCCTTGAGACATGGACCCTGATTATGGGGTTCCTTTTTGTTGTTATCGTCCTGTTCATGCCAAAGGGACTGGCGGGAGCAGCGGAGCAACTGATGGGGCGTTTTTATTCATCAGGAAACGAAAAAACGGTCAACCATGGCTCTCGAAAAGAGGAGACTGGTTGATTATGAAAAAAGATAAAGGCCATCTCGAGTTAAAAGATGTCGTTGTTGAATTCAACGGTTTCAAGGCAATCGATGACTTTAGTTTCTCCGTCAAAAAAGGCGAACTCAGGTGCCTGATTGGTCCTAACGGTGCTGGAAAAACAACAGCGCTTGATCTTATTTGCGGAAAGATCAGGCCCAAGTCCGGTGAGGTCACGTTCGAAGGTTTATGGATTGACGACATGGAAGAGCATGAAATCGCATGGGCGGGAATCGGCAGAAAATTTCAGATCCCCAGCGTCTTCCAGGAATTAACGGTTCGCGAAAATCTTGAAGTGGCGCACAGCAAAAATAATGGTGTGCTGGCCAATGTTTTACAATTCGGTCGCGGTGAGGAAACCGATGGCCTGGAAAAACTTGTCGAACTTGTCGGACTTCAGGATGAACTGAAAACAACAGCCGGGCATCTATCGCACGGCCAGACCCAATGGCTCGAAATTTCCCTGCTTTTGGCCCAGGCCCCCCAACTTATCTTGATGGATGAACCAACAGCGGGGATGACCGTTCAGGAAACCAAAAAAACGGCCGAGTTATTTAACAGGCTTAAAGGGCGCCATACTCTCGTTGTCGCTGAGCATGACATGGGATTTGTTAAAGAAATCGGGGAAGATATTTCGGTCATGCACCAAGGAACGATGCTGGCTGAAGGCTCGGTAAATGAGATTGAACAAAACCAGGCTGTCAGAGACGCCTACCTAGGATCGGGAGGGATTTCCGGTGCTTGAAATGAAAAACGTCAATGCCTACTACGGCAACTCTCACAGCCTGCAAGATGTTTCCATGCGGGTTGAAACAGGTGATTTTGTTAGTGTTCTTGGCCGAAACGGTGTTGGCAAGACAACGCTCATGCGGACGATCATGGGTTTGATGGATCGCTCGAGCGGAAGCATCACCCTTGATGATATGGAAATTAACAACAAGAGACCTGATGAAAGAGCGATTGCCGGCATTGGCTACGTTCCGCAAGGTCGGGGAATTCTTCCTAAATTTACAGTTCGGGAAAACCTCAAGCTGGGCACGTTTGCCAACAATGCAGGACACACCGATATCAACGAATGGATTTTTGAACTTTTCCCCATTCTCAAGGAATTTCTTGATCGTGAAGGCGGAAATCTTTCAGGCGGCCAGCAACAACAACTGGCTATTGGTCGGGCCCTTCTTACAAATCCAAAAATCATTCTTCTTGATGAACCGACAGAGGGCATCCAGCCTAATATTGTCGAGCAGATCGAGAAAGTCCTTATAGACCTCAATGAAAAGCACGGCATGACAGTCGTGCTTGTCGAACAGAATGTAGAATTTGCCAGGCGTGCCTCGCAGCACTTTGTTGTGCTGGACAGAGGTAGCGTTGCGGCGAATGGGTCAGTCGAAGAACTGACGGAAGAACTCGTTCATCAACATATGACGGTATAGTTGAGCGGGCTGGACGCCGAAGAACAGTTAATCAACGATTGGGAGGAAACAATGTTTCACGGAGATATATCTAGCAGTAACGACACAGCCGGTGTGGCAGTCGTCAACTACAAAATGCCTCGGATGCACACCAAAGAAGAAGTTTTGGAAAATTGCCATAAAATTGCCGAAATGATCAAAGGCATGAAGGTTGGCCTGCCGGGAATGGACCTTGTTATTTTTCCCGAGTATAGCACCCACGGCATTATGTACGACGAAAAGGAAATGTATGAAACTGCCTCGGAATGTCCCGGCGCGGAAACTGAAATCTTTGCCGAAGCCTGTCGTGAAGCTGGTGTCTGGGGTGTTTTCTCGTTGACCGGGGAACGTCATGAGGAACATCCAAACAAGGCACCTTATAACACCTTGATTCTGATGAACGATAAGGGTGAAATTGTTCAGAAATATCGCAAGATCATGCCTTGGGTTCCCATTGAAGGCTGGTATCCGGGCAACTGCACATACGTTGCCGAAGGTCCAAAGGGATTGAAGGTCAGCCTGATCATTTGTGATGATGGTAACTATCCTGAAATCTGGCGAGATTGTGCCATGAAGGGTGCCGAATTGATTGTTCGTTGCCAAGGTTACATGTACCCGGCCAAGGAACAGCAGGTCACTATGGCTAAAGCTATGGCATGGTCAAACAACTGTTATGTTGCGGTTGCCAATGCAACAGGCTTTGACGGGGTTTATTCTTACTTCGGTTATTCTGCAATTATCGGTTTCGATGGCAGAACACTAGGGTCATGCGCCGAAGAAGAAATGGGTATTCAGTACGCTCAGCTTTCAGTTTCGGCCATTCGCGATGCCCGTAAAAATGGTCAGTCGCAGAACCATTTGTTCAAACTTCTGCATCGTGGCTACACAGGTAAAATCAATTCCGGTGAAGGTGATATTGGCGTTGCCGAGTGTCCGTTCGATTTCTACAAGAAATGGGTCACCGATCCAGAAGGTACCCGCAAGGAAGTCGAAGCGATTACCCGTGAAACTGTTGGCACGGAAGAGTGCCCGATGGAAGGTATCCCGAACGAGAAGACGGGTTCTCACCGCTAATCCCTGGTGGCTGGTGAAGAGAGGAGGGGATTTCCCTCCTCTCTGCTGGCCTTTTTTTTGTGCTTGTAATTGGTTTATTTCGTGATGCCACTTAGTGATTATTTGATTGACGATGAACCCTACTATCATGCTGTTGGTAAGGAAGTAGGGCATTTTGAAGCCGCTTATGCGGATCGCATGCCGATCATGCTTAAAGGCCCGACCGGTTGTGGCAAAACCCGTTTTGTCGAACATATGGCATGGAAGTTGAAAAAACCGTTGGTTACGGTTTCCTGCCACGAAGATATGACGGCATCAGATCTGGTTGGGCGCTTTCTATTAGATGCCGAAGGTACTGTTTGGCATGACGGTCCCTTGACGTTGGCAGTCCGCCACGGAGCGATTTGTTACCTGGACGAAATTGTCGAAGCCCGACAGGACACAACCGTTGTTATCCATTCCCTGACCGATGACAGGCGTATTTTGCCACTGGAGAAAAAGAACGAGGTGTTGAGCGCGCATCCCGATTTCCAACTTGTTATTTCCTATAACCCCGGATACCAGAGTGTCCTCAAGGATTTAAAAGAATCGACGAAACAGCGCTTCGGTGCGATTGATTTCAACTACCCATCTGCCGATGTTGAAGCCGAAATTATCGCCCATGAATCCGGTGTCGATGGTGAAATTGCCGCGACACTGGTCAAGATCGCAGAACGCTCTCGCAATCTTAAAGGCCACGGACTGGAAGAAGGGGCATCAACGCGTATGCTTATTCATGTTGGCCAATTAATCAATCGGGGGCTTCCCTTGGGCGAGGCTTGTGAGATCGCTTTGGTTCTGCCGATTACAGATGACCCTGATATTCGCAGTGCGCTGGGATCAGCCATAGCGGCGTGCGCATAGCACCAGCAAGGGGATGGGCAAATTATGACAGGCCCCGGCATAAAGGATTTCCTGAAAGTCATTTCTGATAATGGCGTGCGAAGCGATGACAGCTATTTGACAGAAGCTGCCATGGAAATTTTTCCAGACACATATGCGCCACGATGGCTCAGGGCCTGTAGAAAGCTTGAAAATGCTGGCTATGGCGCCCCTGTGTTGAATGCCTACGTGCGCTATTCTTTGGATGTTGCACAATTGGTTGGCCCAGACAGGGCCATTGCCCTGGCTGATGTTGTTTCATCAGTCGCCATTAAAGCCGGACGCGCAGCTGCCGAGAGTTTATCTTTTGCAGCACTTAAAGCAGCAGAGCGGCTTGATAAGGATCAGCAACGGTTTCGTTCCTGGATGGGCCTGATGGAGCGCTTTGCTGACTTGGCACCTGAATCTGTCGGCTTGGTTCTCGACAAAATGGACGAGCTTCTTACCAAGCTTAATGTATCGCGACTTGAAGCCTGGATACTAGCAGGGGTACGTTCTGCCGGAACGGATGCGGAAAGACGGCTGGCGTTTTTTTCGTTCGAGGATACCGAGGCTGACCGTTGGTTAGACCATGAAGCCGGCGCAGTTGTTCTTTCGGAAATGAGTCGTGAATTAAAGGCCTACATGGGCGCCTTGTGGAATATTCGTATTCCTTTACGCGAACCGGCAGCAAATGCCCCTGACCATGGGCGGCGCAGGGCAAGTTTCGGCCCTGGAATTGTCCGTGTGCCTTCCGCATTCCCAGGCTTCAGGGGCCAGCAGGCAGAAGACCTGTTTCGAGCCGTCGTCGCCCATATTGGCGCGCACATGTTGTATTCTGGCCCGCAGTTCCCCGTTGCCGAGCTCAAACCCGTACAAGTGGTCTTGATTTCTCTTATTGAAGACGCACGGGTTGAACAATTGGCCATGCGTGATTTCCCCGGACTTCGCCGCTTATGGGTGCCCTTTCATATTGCACAGGCGACAGGATCAATGACGGCGCCAAGCCTGATGGCCAGGTTATCCCGTGCCCTGATTGATCCGGATTTCAAAGATGTTGATGGCTGGATCACAAGAGCCCGTAAAATGTTTTACGAGCGCAAGGATGAGTGGGAAGACCCTTTGATCAGTCGACAAATCGGTGGTCTGATCGGTAACGACATGGGGCAGATGCGCGTTCAGTTCAACGCAAAATCCTACGTCATAGAACCGCCATATCGCGACGATAATTTGGGCCTTTGGGATTTTGGCGAACAGGAATCACCAGAGACACAGGAAGCAGAACAGCTTTTTGATTCAGTCAACATTGAAGAGCAACAAGATGATGACGACGCCCCGCCGGACAGAGAGCGCGATGAACTTGAAGAAAACGAGGAAGATGATACCAACAGAATGAACATCGATTTTGTTGAAGAAGATGGTGTACCAGTTGCCCGTTATCCGGAATATGACTACGTCACCGGACGTTCAAGACCGGAATGGACGACCATCGTCGAATATGCGCCAACGCCCGGCCCGGCCCATATGATCGACGATATCCTCGAAGAACAGGCTTATGTAGTGAACCGCATCAAGTCTTTGATTACGCAGGCAAAAGTAAGCCAGCCCCAGAAAATTCAACGGCAGGCTGAAGGCGATTTTCTCGATCTCAATGCCAGCATTGAAGCCATGATTAGCCGCCGCGTGGGAGAAGAGCCCGATCCAAACGTATATGGGCGATCCGAACGGCGGAACCGTGATTTATCCGTTCATGTTCTGCTCGATATATCTGAATCAACCAAGGACAAGGTTGTGGGTTCAAACAACAGTGTTCTGGACCTTGAGCGTCAAGCAACGGCACTCCTGGCGCATGCGATGTCGGGCCTGGGAGATCCCTTCGCCATCGCTGCTTTCAGTTCCAACCGGCGCGAAGAAGTTCGTTACCACAGGATTAAAGATTTTGGCTCCCCGTATGGGGCCGTATCAAAATCCTGGCTTGCCGGATTACAAGGTGGGTTTTCAACCCGTCTTGGTGCAGCCATGCGTCATGCATCCGAAGATTTAAAGAAACAACTGACCCACCGAAAGCTTCTTCTTGTTGTTACTGACGGCGAACCCTCGGATGTTGATGTATCCGATAAGAATTATCTAGTCGAGGATGCCCGTCACGTTATCCATGATCTGGCTATGGACGGTGTTGACGTATTTTGCGTCGGCTTGGATTCTGGCGGGGACAGTTATTTGACGCGAATTTTTGGGCGGCGCAATGTGGTTCAGATTGACAGGCTTGAACGACTTCCCGAAAGGCTCCCCATGCTATACTTCAGATTGACCGCCTGACGGACTGTTTGATGAATAGCCCTGCCAATTCCCTGACCCAGATCCCCCGCGATGTGCTCACCGGAATTGCGCAGATCATGCTGCAACCGTCCCCTCTTGTCGGGTTGGCCTTTCTGATAGGATCCTTTCTCAATTCACCCATGCTTGCGCTTTTTGGCGTCGTGGGGTGCCTAGCCAGCACCATGATGGCGTGGCTCTGCAAGTTTCCCTCTGAAGAACGCTCTCAAGGCCTGTATGGCTTTAACGGGGGACTTATTGGACTGGGCGTCGGCTATTTTTACGCTGTTTCTCTGCCGCTTCTTGTTCCTGTGGTTCTGGGCGCCATGGTTTCATCACTCGTTATGTACAAGATGATGCAAATTGGCTTACGTCCCTTTACCTTTCCTTTTGTCATCGTAACCTGGGTCATCATGTTGATCCTATCAGTGACTGGATTGGCATCCATAAGTGGCTGGTCCACACCTAATCCAACCTCTATCGATGTGCTGGAAAGCCTTTCCAGGGGATATGGACAGGTATTATTTCAGGAAAATATTTTAACAGGCCTGATCTTTATCGGCGCGATCCTGATACGGGATTGGGTGCAAGGTCTGTATGCTTCCATGGCAACGGTTATGGGGCTGCTTTGTGGCTATTTGGCCGGCTTTCCCATTGATGCGGTCAACCTTGGATTGTTCGGATACAGCGCAGTGCTTTGCGGAATTCTTTTTGCGGGGCGTACAGGAAGGGATTTCATCAATGCCGTGATAGCAATCCTTCTTTCCATTGCAATCGTACGCCTATTTCACATGGCTGGCATTCCACCCTTTACCTTTCCATTCGTGCTTGCATCGTGGGTGGTTCTATGGGGCTGCTCTAAATTTCAATCATAGATTTTTTATTCTTCTTCAATGTCCGCTTTGGGGCAGAAGCGGAAGTCAGTAACAGCTTGTACAGATCCGCTAGCCGATGCAAAGCAAACCAGGTTTCAGTGTCCCAAAATTGTCCCAAGGCAGGTGAGGAGTGGGTGTAGGAAGGTCTGCTTACAGTCTTAAACAGAACCTCTTGGTATGCTGTGTAAGACTTCAGCTAATAGCCAAGAAGAGACATTAGGGCGCCTGATCTGAGTCAAGTCATTTGAACATACCAATATATATATTAATATTGCTGGTTCACTGAATTTGGCACTTTAATCATCAATAGATCTGAAGCTGTGAGTGCGTGTGTTGCCCCGGGAAATTGACCGCGAGACACAAACGATGAGAAAAGTTTGTCTGGATGAGGAATCATCCGGTAAGACGCTAATTCTCATGCGTGTCTTCTGTTTATTTACCTTGTTGATGGCTGGAATTTTGACCCAGTTTAACGCATTGGCGGCGCCCCCCCCTCACGTATTACCGTTACATATTGTGAAGAATGTGTTCCGTTCCAATTCACCAATGCGGATGGAAAAGCCGATGGCCAGATCATTGATTACTGGAAACTGTGGTCGAAGAAAACAGGCGTTGCCGTCCAGTTCGTGCCAGCAACCTGGAACCAAACATTAACAAACGTCCGTGACGGCAAAGTGGACGCCCACGCTGGCCTGTTTTTCAGTGACGAGCGGAACACATATCTAGACTACGGATCGACGCTATCCGGGTCGGCGAAGCCGACATCCATATGGGAATGTTCAAGACCGAAGACCGGGAAAAGTGGCTGGCTTTCTCCAACCCCATACAAGTCATCAAGACGGGCCTGTTTTTAAAATCGGATTCAACCGAAGGCGATTCCATGGTCGCGCTGAAAGGAAAGCGCGTGGCTGCCGTCGCCGGGAGCTATCAGGCGCGCTATATCGAAGATAAATATCCCGAGGTCAGCCTTCACGCCGTTGCCGATCGTACGGAGTACCTGATGGCCATGATGCGGGGCGACGTTGTCGCGATTGTCGAGGAGGTCCCGACAATTAATGCCGCGCTAGCCAAGTTCGGGCTGACAGGCATGGTTTCCCGCAGGGCTGAGCTGTTTGAAAACCAAATCTTTGCCAGTGTGCGCAAGGACAACACAGCCATGCTTGAACTTGTGAAGTCAGGCTTGGCCAGTATTCCACGGGAACGTCTGGCCGAAATCGAAGCGCGCTGGGTCATCAACCCCGAGGATCGATTTTTCAGTGATACCCAAGGCGTCGCCCGCCTGAACAACGCCGAGAAGCAATGGATCGCGCAACGTCCGTTGTTGCGATTCGCTGTCACCGATTTCATTCGCCCCATCGATATCGTCGACAAAGAGGGAAACTACACCGGGCTAAATGCCGACCTTATCGCGTTGCTGAACAAGAAACTGGGCACCAACATCGTGCCCGAGTTTTTCAAATCATGGAGCGCCGTGGTCAAAGCAGCGACGGATGGAAAGGTGGACGGCGCCTTCAGCGTCTCGCGTACGCCCGAACGGCAACGCTCGCTGAACTTCACGCAGCCCTACGCCTATGACCCGATTATTGTCGTGGCTCGAGACGACGAAAAAAACGTCACCAACTGGGATTCCCTTAAAGGGCAAAAAGTGGTGGCGATCGAAAAGACCGCAATTATTGACGAATTGCGCGCCCAGGTCGCCGACGGGATGCTGATCGAATCCGGGAGCGATGCCGAAGCCATCAAACTTCTCGCCGATGGAAGTGTTGATGCCTACGTCGGTTCTTTGATCACCTTTGGCAACGCGCAAAAGAAGAACTACGTACCCGGTTTGAGCATTGTCGAAAAACGCAACATCGAGAGCGGCTCCCTGCGTATTGGCATGCACAAAAACCAACCCGTGCTGGCGTCGATCATGACCAAGGGCGTCAATGCGCTGACCCGGGAAGAACTGGCGAGGCTGCACGAACGCTGGCTGGCGGCCAAGCCCCCGTCCAGTCTGGTGGGCAGCCTGCGCGCCAGTCTTACACGCGAGCAGCGGGTCTGGCTGGACGCCCATCCGAAGTTACGGCTGGGTGACGACTTCGCATGGCCGCCTTTCAGCTTTATGGACAAGAACGATGCTTTCTCCGGCATCGCCTCGGGCTATGCCGAGGCCTTGGGCAAGAGGCTGGGGATCGAGTTACTGCCGGTTCTGGGCCTGTCGTGGCCCGAGGTTATAAAACGCATTAAATTGGGAAAGGTCGATGTTCTGCCCGCCGTGTCCCGCACGCCCGAGCGTGAGCAATTCCTGAACTTCACAAAGCCCTATATTTCCTTTCCCGTCGTCATCGCCACCCGCAAGGACGCACCCTTCGTCGATGACCTGGGAAACCTTGGCGACCTGAAGGTGGGCGTTGTCGAAGACTACGTCACCGATGAACTGCTGACGAAAAGTTACCCGCAACTGGATATCGTTCGGGTCAAGAACGTCAGTAACGGTCTTCGTGACCTGGAAAACGGGGATATTCAGGCGTTCGTCGATAATCTGGCCGTCATCACCTATGAAATCAAACGATCCGAGCTTCAAAACGTCAAAATCGCCGCCCCTACTGAGCACCGTTTCGAATTATCATTCGGCGTACGCAAGGACTGGCCCGGTTTGATCGCGCTTCTGGACAAGGCACTAGACACCATCGATGAAAAGGAGCGGAACTCCATCAAGAACACCTGGATGGCCGTTGAGGTTAAGTTCGGTCTGGATCTGAGAACCATCCTGATCTGGGCGGTTCCAATCGGCGGTAGCGCCCTTTTGGTCATTGCCTTTATCGTTGTGTGGAACCGCAAGCTGGGCGTGGAAATCGAGCAACGAAAAAAGGCGGAAGCAGAGATCCGGACTAGCGAAGTGCGAACACGTGCGATTATCGACAATGCGAACGATGGGATCATCGTTATAGGCTCGGATGGCATTGTCCAAGACTTTAGCCCTGCTGCGGAAAATATTTTCGGTCACACGTCAGCCGAAGTTATCGGCAGGAACGTAAGCATGCTGATGCCTGAACCGATGCGTAGTCAACACGACGCCGAATTAAAACACTACCTGGATGGTGCCGAGGCACGAGTGGTTGGAATTACACGCGAGGTTATTGGTCTTCGCAAAAACGGAACTACCTTTCCCATGGATCTCTCGGTTGGAGAGGCAAATCTGGGTGATGAGGTTATTTTTACCGGCACGGTTCGCGATATCACCGAACGAAAAGAAGCGGAACGTGTGTTAGCGCATAAAGAAGCCCAGCTTCGTTTGGCGATGGATAACATGCCCGGCGGCATGCTCTTGATTGATAGTGAACAAAATTTCTTACTCTTTAATCGCCAGTATTCGGAACTGTTCGATTTCCCGGATGATCTCATTGCGGAAGATAGGCCGGCGCTTGATATGATTAGTTTCCAGGCTCAGCGAGGGGACTATGGAAGTGGTCGATATGTCAAAATCGTCAACGAAATGATGAGCACCCTTAGAAGTGAAGAACACCAGCAATATGAACGAACCCTCACAAATGGTCGCACACTGGAGGTAAGCCTTGCTCCAACGCCGGATGGTGGTGCCGTTATCGTTGCTACCAACATCACCGAACGCAAAATAGCTGAGGAAAAACTTTCCTTCACCCAATATGCGGTCGACAACACAGTAGACCCCGTATTCTGGGTTAACCCGGTCGACGCCAGTCTGGAATATGTCAACGATTCAGCCTGTGAGATGTTGGGGTATTCCCGCGAAGAGCTTTTGAAAATGCACTTGCCGGATGTAGACAAGAACTTCTCCAAGCAAAAAATTGAGGAGATCGGCGCTGCGTTGCAAGTTCAGAGTTCCATGAGCTTCGAAACTAGCCAGCAAACAATGGACGGTCACGACGTCAATGTATTGGTGTCGGTTTATTTAGCCAACTATCTTGGCCGAAAGTTGCTGATTGCCAATGTCAAAGACATTAGCGAACTTAAGCAGGCCCAAGAGGAATTGCGTATCGCCCGAGACCTGGCGGAAGAAGCCACTAAGGCCAAGGCAACATTCCTGGCTACCATGAGCCACGAGATCCGCACCCCTATGGGGGGTGTCATCGGCATGGTCGATCTTCTGCAGCATTCAAAAATGACGGACGATCAGCGGCAAATGATTAATACGGTGGGCCAATCAGCCCAATCGTTGCTGACCATCATCAACGATATTCTGGATTTCTCGAAAATCGAGGCCGGTAAACTGGATCTTGAGGAAATCCCCATCTCCATCCGCGATGTTGTCGAGGGTGCGGGCGAGGCATTGGCAATCAGCGCCAGAAATAAAAACCTTGGACTCAGTGTTTATGTCGATCCCAGTATTCCCGATGCTCTCGTCGGCGATCAGGTGCGTCTGCGGCAGGTTCTCTTCAACTTCGGCACCAACGCCATCAAGTTCACCGAGAAGGGAAAGGTCTTCCTGCGCGCCGACAGGGTTGCGTCCAAGGGCAAGGGAAAGACCACGGTACGTTTCCAGGTGATCGACGAAGGCATCGGTATCCCTGAGGAAGCCCAGGCGAAGCTCTTTCAGGCTTTCTCCCAGGTTGATGCCTCGACGACGCGCAAGTTCGGCGGAACCGGACTGGGGCTGACCATTTGCCAGCGCCTGATAGAAATCATGAAAGGCGAGGTCGGCGTCGAAAGCGTAGAAGGGGAAGGCTCTACCTTCAGTGCCACGGTGACGTTCCCTGTTGCCGAAGAGCACACCATCAAAAGCGACGGCCATGACTTGGCCGGATTGAACATCCTGCTGGCCCACCAAGACGATGAAATGCGGGCGCTGGATTCTCGTTATCTCGAGCACTGGAAGGCAGCCGTGGCCGCCACTGGGGAAATCGACACGGTGAAATCATTGGCCTTGGATGCCACCGAAGATGGGAGACCCTTCGATGTTATCTGCCTGGGTTCCAGCTGGACAATCGACGAACAGGTTGATGCCGTTCGCTCCCTGCAGGCGGAGAAGGCGCTATCTTCAACCGGCTATGTCGTCGCCTGCCGTGGCCGTGTCAGGGCAGACCGGCCCGAGATCGACAACACGGTCTATGTGGATGCCGGCCCGCTAAGAAGAACGGCTTTCATCAAGAGCGTCGCCGTCGCCGCCGGACGCGCCAGTCCCGAGGTGGACGACGATGACAGCGAGACGACCCTCGCAACCGGAAAGGCACCAACCGTAGAAGAAGCCGAGGCTGCGGGGCAATTGATCCTTCTGGCCGAGGACAACGCCACCAATCAGGATGTCATTCGCCGCCAGTTGAACATGCTTGGGTACGCACTGGAGATCGCCAACGACGGCAAGGAAGCTCTCGAACTACTGAAATCCAGAAATTTCGCGATCCTGTTGACCGACTGCCACATGCCCAACATGGACGGGTTTGAACTAACCGAAACCATCAGGAAGTCAGAGAAAGGGGAGGACGGGCGCTTCCCGATCATTGCGGTTACGGCGAGCGTCATGAAGGAGGAGATCGATCAGTGTTTCGCCGCCGGCATGGATGATTTCCTTGCCAAGCCGATGGAGATGAAAAAGCTCAAGGAAATGCTGCACAAGTGGATGCCTGTTGCGGACGATGTTGCCGTTGATGAGGCGGCTCAACCCGTTGCTGGGGACACAGCTGTCGAGGCGGAAACAAATGACGACCCTGATAACAACGATGGCGTCGTCGATGAACGGGCGTTGAAGGATATTTTCGGCGACGACGACGATACGTTTAAGGAAATCCTCGGTGACTTTATCGATCCGTCGAAAGCGATCGTTGAGGAAATTAATGACGCTTATGAAGCCCATGACGCCAAGGCTATCGGCGCTGCCGGTCATAAACTGAAATCGGCGTCGCGTTCCATCGGCGCCAACGAATTGGCAGATCTGTGTCAGGGTCTCGAATCAGCCGGCAATGATGAAGACTGGGATGAAATTGACAAGGCAGCACCGCGTCTCGCGAGCACCTTCCAAAAGGTCGTCGAATATATCGACAACCTGTGATCCCTCATGTCCGCTTTGGGGCAGAAGCGGAAGTCAGTAACAGCTTGTACATATCCGCTAGCCGATGCAAAGCGGACGTGAACACCTGGAACGTTCTTTGAAATAAGTTATGGCGGATGGGGTGGGATTCGAACCCACGAAGAGCTTTCACCCTTGCTGGTTTTCAAGACCAGTGCCTTCAACCACTCGGCCACCCATCCGTTGGCGATGGTTTACCCCAATCACACGCATCGTGAAAGAGGATTAAGCGAACAGGGACGGGCGCGGTGTGATTTAACGAAAAGCGTTCGGCGGAAACCGGACAATAACTTCGGCCGGATGATCGACGCGATAGCCGAAAGTACGAGCCAATGAACGCGAAAAACGGGACAGAGCCATGGTAAGTGCAGTCATGATGTTTCCCTTTCTAGGTCATCTTCAACATGTTGCGTGTCGGCCCAAGTTCTCCGGGCACTGATTCACGCAACATATAATTTGAGTCAAATAGGTTAAGAAAGCCTCAACGGCGTGACCGTCGCATGCCAAGCCATGAATTGAATCCGACCGCAACGATAACAACGGCGCCCCCGATCAAAGACAGCGTTGCCGGTTCTTCACCGACGCCGATCCATGCCCAAAGCGGCCCCAACACGGTTTCGATCAATGCTAAAAGACCGACTTCTGCGGCCGGAGCATGTCGAGCACCGTTCAAGAACAACCCCAATGCCAGCGGTGCAATGACCAGACCGAGTATGGACAAGACCGCAAGGTCATGGCCGGTGATGGTCAGTGGTTCAGCCATCGGCAAGACAACCAGTCCGGCGAGAAACCCCGATAGGCAGAGTGCAGGCAACAGAATATCGCGTTCCTTTGCCTTGCGAATAACGACCAGGTTCAAGCCTTGCAGAAATGCCGTTCCGGCGGCCAGCAAGTCGCCGACCCAATAGCCGCCGCCAATTGATCCGGAAAAGATAATGCCGATACCGACAATGGCGCACAGAATGGAAACCCACGTGCGCGGAGTGACCGCTTCGCCGATGATAAACCAGCCAAGGACAGCGCCAAACAGGGGTAATGTCGCCAGAATGACCAGCACATTGGCGACCGAGGTGTTGAAAATAGCCCCGACAAACCCCAGGTTCGCCGTCGCCAGCAGGATCATCGACAAAACCCCGGCGCGCCCCATGTGCCTGAAATATTGCACCAGCTTGCTGCGATGCAGGAATGCCAGATAAAGGCAAAGGGACAGCCCCATAAACGTCGTTCGATAGAAGATGACCGTCCATATGCTGGCGTCTTCGACCAGGCGCAGCAACAATCCGTCCGGGCTCAGGATGACCATCCCCAGAGCTGCGATAAGAATGCCTCGCTTGTATGATTCGACGTGTGCCATGGCGCTAGGGTTCAGACTCATTTATTTCATGGCTATCACTAAGAGCCATTTCTTTGTCGGACCAGACGCGAGGACCGATGTGATGCCGTCATCACAAGAGACTCGCGATGACGTCAGGCGAAAAAAAGAGCCCCATTCAGATATGGATTTGGCATATATATCGCGAGATGTCGTCATTTTATCCTTGAATATGTTCTACATGTCCTTCGGCCACATTCCTAATCTCGTGTTATTTTTACTCAAACCAAAGCTCATATAATAAGTGAGTCTGGACCCTGGCTTATTCACCATCTGTGTCGTTGCAATTGATTGTTTGTCGCAGTGGCCATATTATTGCGTGATGAATAATCGAATTCAGCATGGAACCTCGGTATTTGCGGCCACAATGCTGTTGTTTTGCGCGGTTTCCCTCCTCTCCATCGTCGATGCCAAGGCCCACGACCCGGCCCAATCCATGTGCTCGGACGTCCATGCCGCCGCCTATCTGGACGAACCGGGTGAGATGAAAGCGCTGATCGAGCAGGGTGCCAACCTGAATTGCCTCGATTCGTTGAATCAAACACCGCTGATTACGGCCACCGACGGAGCCAGCCTTGATATCGTCGTCATGTTATTGGCCCAAGGTGTTGACCTGAACCGTCGTGACGAAATTGGGGAAACGGCTTTGATTAAGGCACAACGCAAGGAAAGCTCGTTTCAGGGGCAGGGCGGACAAACCTATCGGGATATATTCGCGCGTATCAGCAGTATGCTCCTGAAGGCTGGTGCCATCGAATATGCCGAAATTAAAAATTCGAAACCCGCTGGCGCTCCTTCAAAGCCTTAATGTTCTTTTATCTGTCCAAAATTCTGTGGTTTTTGGCTGATCCCGGCAATCTGCTGTTGATTGCCATAAGTCTGGCAACACTGCTGTTGTATGCAGGGCGCGGGGACCGATTGTCCCGCTGGCCGCGGTTGGGCAGGGGGTTACTTACCACAACAACCATTATTGCCCTTGGTATTTCCATCCTGCCCATCGGCAAGGCCATGTCGCTGGTACTCGAAGACCGTTTTCCCGTTGTTCATACACCGCCGCAAAAGGTCGATGGGGTGATTGTACTTGGTGGCATCGTTAACGAGGTTATTACTCAATCGCGGGGAAAAATCTCCATCGGTGGCGGCGTTGAAAGACTCACCGAACTGGCCTTGCTTTCAAAACGATATCCCCAAGCAAAGTTAGTATTTACAGGTGGTTCTGGAAAACTACTGACTCAAAACATCAAGGAGGCTGATGTGGTCGGCCCGCTTCTCGAAAGCCTAGGGATTTCGTCGGAACGGATGATTTACGAAAATCGTTCCCGCAATACCTATGAAAATGCCGTTTACAGCCGCGAATTGGTAGAGCCGAAACCCGGAGAAACGTGGATTCTGATCACGTCTGCCTTTCATACGCCGCGTGCGGTGGGAAGTTTCCGCAAGGCTGGATGGCCCGTCGTCCCCTGGCCTGTGGATTTCAACATGACAGCGGACGAATCCCTGCGTCTGGGATTCTCTCTCAGGGGTGGTTTTGGCAGCCTTTCATCGGGCCTACACGAGTGGCTAGGGCTGATTTTTTACCGTCTAACATTAA
>JABHGV010000005.1 GCA_018671895.1 Rhodospirillaceae bacterium
TCACCAACCCGTCGACGAACAGCTACAAGCGGTTGATCCCGGGCTTTGAGGCTCCGGTCCTGCTGGCCTATTCGGCCCGCAACCGTTCGGCATCGTGCCGTATTCCGTTCGCCACATCGCCGAGCGGCAAGCGCGTTGAAATCCGCTTCCCCGACGCCACCGCCAACCCGTATCTGGCGTTCGCCGCCATGATGATGGCTGGCCTTGACGGTATTGAAAACAAGATCAATCCGGGCGACGCCATGGACAAGAACCTGTACGACCTGCCGCCTGAAGAACTGGCCGACGTACCGACGGTCTGTGGATCACTTCGTGATGCGCTCGACGCGCTCGACGCCGATCGTGACTTCTTGAAGAAGGGCGACGTCATGACCGACGACATGATCGACGGCTACATGGATCTGAAGTGGGAAGAAGTCTACAACTTCGAACACACCCCGCATCCGGTCGAATGGCAGATGTACTACTCGAGCTAGGTTTCCTGCCCCTCAATCGCCGGGCGAGGCTATTCGCCTCTTGGCTTTTGGGGCCTCTAGAAGTCAAAACAAGTTTGGATACAGGAGTCAGGTCTTCAAAAGCCTGGCTCCTTTTGCCTTCTAAAATCAGGCTTCCAGAATTAGCGCCCCGCAGGGTGGATAAAAAAAGGCCGCCCCTTGAAAAAGGAGCGGCCTTTTAATGTCGCGTGTTTCAGCGACAGATCGGGTGTCGTTACTCGACCGCAGACAAATTTTCTGCAGACGCTTTTCCGTCCCGTCCATCTTCCAGATCGAAAGAAACTTTCTGACCTTCGTTCAACGTCGTCATTCCGGCGCGCTCGACGGCCGAAATATGAACAAACGCATCTTTTCCGCCGTCATCCGGCTCGATGAACCCAAATCCCTTGGTCGGGTTAAACCATTTCACAGTACCTGTAGGCATCGCATTTTCCTCTAACATAGCTGTTTTCTAACGTGTCCTCACAAAACGTGACGGCACAATTTTAATAACGCTTACATTGTCAGGGGGAAACTAAAAGCTAATCGGCGAACCGGCTGTTCAGGTAACTCGAAACAAATGTAATACGTATTTTTTATAGTGATGCCAATACTCGTTGAAAGTCAATGTTCGTGCGCTTCTGCGATGGTTGTTCTTCAGATTGTCCTGGCCCGTGATTCTGCGTCTTGCCAGTTATCCAGCAGGCGGGTAACGACGCCCCCGTTGATCCAGTCGAATGTCATGACGCCGCCCCGCTGCCTCAATTGAAGGAATAGAAGCTAACATACTGTGTTATAGTCAATGTTAATGATTGTGAATGATGTCCAGATAAAAAGCGGCCAGCTGCCCTTGAGCGAGACTCCCAAGGGCCCCCGCGAGGGTGCGCCCGAAGAACGGGTATCGGCGCGGGCCGTGAACGATACCGTCACGCTTTCTGATTCCGGCCAGAAAATGGTCAACCTGAACCGGGGGGCAGAATTGGGACAGGAAATCAAAACCGCCGCCATTGATGAAAATTTCGCCGATAAACTGAAACGGGCCACCGACGATATTTTCCGCGTCAACACGCTGTTCAGGCGGACCATGCACGCATTATTTAATTGGTGGAAACGCTAAGGTCCGCCCGGATAAGAAATCTCTATCACGACAATTTCTTCTTCGCCGCCCGGTGTCTGCACCATCAGCACCGCGCCGACGGTCTTTGTCATCAAGGCCGCACCGATAGGTGAGTCCATGCTGATGTGCCCCAGTCCCGGTTCCGTTTCATCCTTGCCGACGATGGTAACGGTTTGCGCCTCGCCACTTTCCCGCTCGAATTTGACGGTTGCACCGAAAAATACCTGATCGTGGTTTTCCTGTTGGGACGGATCGACGACATTCAGATTTCCCAGACGCTTGCGCAGGTACCGCACCCGACTGTCGATCTGGCGTAAACGCTTTTTGCCATAGATATAATCGCCGTTTTCCGACCGGTCGCCGTTGCCAGCCGCCCAATGCACCGTGCGCACGACTTCGGGGCGCTCGTTGTCCCATAATTCAGAGAGTTCGGCCTTCAGACGCTGAAACCCCGTCGGGGTAATGCAATCCGTGAAATTACTCATGGCTCAGCGGACCTGATGTATTGGAAACTAGTGAACGGCACCGATCTCGTCGAAAATCGCATCGATATTCATGAAGTGCGCATTGCGTCCTTCAAAATGCACCAGATTGTCTTCTTCAAGGTTGTTGATGGTGCGCGAAACGGATTCCGGTGTCACGGTGATCAACGATGCCAGGTCTTTTCTGGAAACCGGAATTTTCAGGACATAGCCCTTTTGATCATTGCCGTCGCCGTATTGATCGAACAGCACCATCAGGCAATGCAACAAGCGTGTCCTGACCTTCAGGTTTCGCGATCTGACAAGATTTTCCTCGGCCTCGTTCAGCTCGTTCAGGCTGCGGACCAGAAAACGCTCTCCGATAACCGGGTTGTGGGACAGTAAATCGGTGACAATTCTGCGCTCGATAAAGCAAATATGGCTCGGGGCCAGGATTTCCGCGTAGTGGCTGTGCTCGCTGTTACTCAGCAAAGCCCGATAGCCAATTGTTTCGCCGGGATTGCACAGCCGCAGCAGCGTTTCCTTGCCGTCGGCATCCAGTTGTCGAATGCCCACCAGGCCGGACTGGATGCAATATACCCCTTCGCTCTGATCGCCTTGCTGATAAATGATCTCGCCGGGCTCCCGATCGCTGACCCGCTTGAAGCGATCGATCAGGTCCAGTTCTTCCTCACTTAAATCTTTCCACTCGGTATTTTGCCGGGTTGGACAGGCATTGCATTTCGAATGAGAGCCGCTTTCGCTCATTATATCCTCAATTGTATTTTCTTTGTTTTTGGCCGCAGCAATTGATCACTATCAATGCGATGCGGACTCTATCAGCACTAGGGTCATTTCTTAAATTAATTTTCCCGGTTATCAGGACAATGTCTGGCGACCCACGGATAATGAAAACAGCTCAACATATGATTGATCGGTACGGCGACGACGCGTGCCGACAGGTTGATGTCCGCATAGAAGAGCTAAGCAAATCAGGCGATGGCTATGACGAGGCCCATGCAACCTGGTGTCAGGTTCGGGAATACATCATCACGCTGAACAGCAATTCAACGAAAAAAACCGTTTAATATAACGATCTAGGGAATTTGCACGGCGAAGGGGGCCGGGCTGTCGCCATGCACCTTGTCGTGGGCGACAATATGGACCTGTTTGACGCCAACTGGAATTTTAACCCCGCCAAGAGAGCGTGTGAACGGCTGTTCATTGACATGCGGGTGCGCCAATACGCGTGTGCCCAGCACAGCGCCGCCCGGCTCCAGCACGGACCAGCCGTCGGCATAATGATCCCAGCCGGAATCCGCATGGCGTAACGTTACCGAAAAATGATAAATGCCAGCGGTGCCTCGGACCTTTACATCGACAATCTTGACCTCGTCGGCCCATGCATCGCCCGAACCAACTGGCGTCATCAGCAGCATCGCCAGTAATCCCATCCTTATCCACATAGTGTTTTCCACCTCTATGGTTTGCCCATGTGATGCCCTGATTTTTATCGCCCGCGGTCCACTTTGGCCAATCAAACAGGCGTGATCGCATATCCTCTATAAAATCACTATATATCTGTTTTTATTTGATTATCTAATTCATGTTGCTATTTTGTTCTCATTATATTATAACTCTGACTCTCGACAGAACAAACACGAACAGAAGATCGTAAAGGAGACATAAAAATGACAACAACAACCGTATTCACACAAACCACGACCTCCCCGCACACAAAAAACCGTCGCTGTTGGGCTGACCGCAACGGCGGCCTTACCGGCGAGTTTGCGGCACTGGGTAGCTTATGCACCGCCGGATATCTGTTTTTGCTGATTATATAGGCCAGAAACATACCAACCCTTGCCCGCCAGCCAGTCCTGATATACACAATATGTTGCCTCGCACAGTTGGCGGGGGCACACAATATGACAATCAGGCGAAATATACGCACATGAGCGATCTGTTTCAGGCGGCGGCGAAAAGCAAAAAAAGCAAGGCCCCGAAAAAGTCCCCTGCGGTGAAAAAGACCGCAAAACAACCGGCGTCCAAAAAATCCGGCGATAAAGGTTATTCGGCCAAGGATATCGAGGTTCTAGAAGGCCTCGAACCGGTCCGTCTGCGCCCGGGGATGTATATCGGCGGCACGGACGAACATTCCCTGCACCATCTGGTCGCTGAAATCCTCGACAATTCCATGGACGAAGCGGTCGCTGGCCATGCCAGCCATATCACCTTGCAACTGGACGAAGACTATTCAGTCACGGTGTCGGACAACGGGCGCGGCATTCCCGTCGATCCACACCCGAAATTCAAAGACAAGTCGGCCCTGGAAGTGATTCTGACGACCCTGCATTCGGGCGGCAAGTTCTCGGGCGATAGCTACGAAACATCCGGCGGCCTGCACGGTGTCGGCCTATCCGTGGTAAATGCCCTGTCCGATCAATTGATCATCGAGGTCGCCCGCGACAAGACACTGTGGACCCAGTCCTATAGCCGCGGCAAGCCCGAGGGCCCGTTGAAGAAGGCAGGCAAGGCTCCCAACCGGCGCGGCACCCTGATAAAATTCCACGCCGATCATCAGATTTTCGGCAAACAGCACCGTTTCCGCCCTGCTCTGCTCTATCGTCTGGCACGGTCCAAGGCCTATTTGTTCAAGGGCGTCGAAATCCGCTGGGTCTGTGCACCGAAACTGATCCGTGGCGATGACAAGACGCCGGAATCCGCGACCCTGCATTTCCCGGGCGGTCTGGTCGATTATCTGACTTCGACCCTGGAGGCGCGCAAAACCCTGACGCCAGCGCCGTTTTCCGGTGTTTCCAAGCTGAACGGTGGCTCTGGTAAGGCTGAATGGGCCGTCGCCTGGCCCATCGACGAGGAAGACTACTTCAATTCATACTGCAACACCGTGCCGACGCCACTGGGCGGCACCCATGAAAATGGCTTTAAAGGTGCCATCAACAAGGGCCTGAAGGCCTATGGTGAGCTTATCGGCAACCGTCAGGCGTCAAAAATCACCGCCGACGATGTTCTGGGCGGTGCCTGCGTCATGATGTCGGTATTTATCGGCAATCCACAGTTTCAGGGACAAACCAAGGAGAAACTGTCGACAGTCGAGGCACACAAGTTGGTCGAAACCGCTGTCCGCGATCATTTTGATCACTGGTTGTCGGGCGACCCGGAAACCGCCAAGGCCCTGCTTGAACGTGTGATCGAGCGGGCTGATGAACGGCTGCGCAAGCGCTCAGCGAAGGAAACCAAGCGCGCCAGTGCGACGCGCAAGTTACGCCTGCCCGGCAAGTTGACCGATTGCACCAAAACCACGTCTGACGGCACCGAGATTTTCCTGGTCGAGGGCGACAGCGCCGGGGGCTCGGCAAAACAGGGCCGCGACCGAAAAACCCAGGCCATTCTGCCGTTGCGCGGCAAGACCCTGAACGTCGCCAGCGCCAGCATCGAGAAAATCAACGCCAATCAAGAACTGCGTGACCTGACCGAGGCACTTGGTTGTTCGACACGTGACAAATTCAACATTGCAGCCCTGCGTTACGAACGGGTCATTATCATGACTGACGCCGATGTTGATGGCGCGCATATCGCCTCTTTATTGATGACGTTTTTCTTTAAGGAAATGCCAGAACTTATTGAAAATGGTAATCTTTATCTTGCTCTACCCCCTTTGTATCGGATTACACAAGGAACCAAGAGCCAGTATGCGCGCGACGATGCCCACAAGGATGAATTGCTGGCCACCGACTTTAGCGGTCGCGGCAAGATCGAAATCAGCCGCTTCAAGGGACTAGGGGAAATGCCTTCGGCACAGTTGAAGGAAACGACCATGGATCCGAACAAAAGGACGCTTCTGCGCGTCACCGTGCCACCCGATCATTCCGATGACGACAAGATCGAACGCCGGGAAACCAACCGCCTGGTCGATGATCTGATGGGCAAAAACCCGGAAAAGCGTTTCCAGTTCATTCAGGAGCACGCCGCCTTCGCCAGCGACCTTGACGTCTAATTGTCCATGAAGAAGTCCGGACTGACCTCACGGATTGTTGATCTCCGTCCCGTTTTGGGAATTTTTACGTAAAATCAAACGACTAACCGGCCCATCGTTGCATTTTGCACATCTTGGGCCTTTTTCGAGCCCCCTTCGATCCCTATCTATGAATCTAGGACCAGATCCAAGGAGGGGTACCCCATGCAAGTCAGCCATATTCTTGGAGACAAAGTCGCACATGTTGTCTCCGTCACTCAGAAAGACACGCTGGGCGATGTCGCCCAGACTTTCCGCGATAACAAAGTCGGGTTCGCTATCGTTCAAAATAATGGCGACGAGATTGTCGGCACCATCAGCGAGCGCGATATCATTCGACATCTGGCGGATAAAGGTGCGAAAGCTGTTTCTGCTGCTGTTGAAAAGGCTATGACCGCCAGTTTCGTCTCGTGTCAGCCGAATGACACCCTGCAAAAGGTCATGAGCATCATGACCTTGCAAAGGACTCGTCATCTGGTGGTTATGGACAATAAAGAAATTCAGGGAATCATCAGTATCGGCGACGTCGTCAAGTCCAGGCTCGATGAGTCTATTCTCGATGAAGAATCGCTGCGCGATTACATCGCCGGAACCGGCTACACCTGATCGGGGTTACAGTAACGTCCGGCTTAAGTCGATTGCGGCACGAACATCGGCCCAGATTTCAAGGCTATCTATGTCTGCGATAGTCATATAACGCGCATCAAGGGCGTCCCCGCCGTGGACGGGGGTCCCGTTCATCCAACGCGCGGCATAATTTATCAGGGTGAAGTGTCCGTCCGGGCTAATTGAATCATAAACACCGATTAGCCCCAGAAGCTCGATATCAACACCTGTTTCTTCAAGCACCTCGCGGATTGCCGCGGCCTTTGTGGTTTCGCCGAACTCCTGCTTGCCGCCGGGAATGCTCCATTGGCCCTTGCCCGGTGAATTGCCGCGTCGGATCATCAACACTTGGTCATCTTTCCAGACAACGGCACCGACGCCAACGACAGGACGTTCAGACAAGACCCGTATCCTCTGCCACGCCCAGCATCAGGTTCAGGTTCTGAACCGCCTGCCCCGAGGCACCCTTGCCCAGGTTATCAAGCATGCCGACGACAACCGCCTGACCGTTTTCTTCATTGCCGAACACATGCAAACACAGATTGTTGCTGCCGTTCAGGGTCCCTGGCTCAAGCCCGGTCATCGTCGAGGATTCTTCCAGCGATGCTACCTGAACAAATTTCTGGCCCTGATAATGGTTGCTCAAGGTCGCATGGATATCGGTCGGTGATGGCGCACCCGGAAGGGCTGACAGTTGCAACGGCACCTGAACAAGCATCCCCTGACGGAAATTCCCAACACTGGGCATAAACAACGGCACCCGGTCGAGCCCGCTCCATGCCTTAATTTCCGGCACGTGCTTGTGATTAAGGCCCAGCCCATAAACGCTGAATGGCGGGCTCGCGGTTTTATCCTCATATGCCTCGATCATCTTCCTGCCGCCCCCGGAATAGCCGGAAATGGCATTGATGGTGACCGCGGCGGACCCATGCAGGACCCCGCTTTTAACCAGAGGATGCAGGATAGCGACCGAGGTAATCGCGTAACAACCGGGGTTGGTGACCCTGTCGGCCGCAGCGATTGCGGCGGACTGTCCGGCATCCATTTCCGGGAAACCGTAAACCCAACCATCCGATACCCGGTGCGCACTGGATGCGTCGATCACCCGAACAGACGGATTGTCGATCATATCAACCGCGGCCCGGGCGGCATCGTCGGGCAGACACATAATAACGATATCGGCGTCGTTGAGCATCTTCGCCCGACAAGCATCGTCCTTGCGGTCGGTATCGCTGAGCGTCAAAAACGTCAGGTCATCCCGCCCGGCCAGCCGCTCGCGGATTTGCAGGCCGGTGGTCCCGGCCTCGCCATCAATGAAAATCTTCGCCGTCATAAATCGATTCCTAGCACATAAAAAAAGGGGCGTCCCATAAGGACGCCCCAATCTTTGAAGTCGGGCCCTTGCGGGTTAACGTTTCGAGAACTGGAAGCTACGGCGCGCCTTGGCACGGCCATACTTCTTACGTTCAACGACACGCGAGTCACGGGTCATAAAGCCACCCTTCTTGAGCACGCCACGCAGCGCCGGCTCGAAGTTGACCAACGCACGGCTGAGGCCATGACGGACGGCACCCGCCTGTCCGGACAAACCACCACCGGTAACGGTGCAGGTAATGTCATACTGGCCTTCACGCTCGGTAACGGCAAAGGGCTGATTGATGATCATACGCAGCACCGGACGGGCGAAATAAACTTCCACATCGCGGCCATTGACCGTGATCTTGCCGGTACCCGGCTTGATCCAGACGCGCGCAATGGCGTTCTTGCGCTTGCCGGTGGCATAGGCGCGACCCAGATCGTCGATTTTCGGCTCAACCGGTGCGACGGTGGTTTCTTCGCTGGCCACTTCGGCTGCCGGTGCTTCTTCAGCGACCGGGGCTGCGGCGGCAGCGGCAGATGCTTCGACCACGTCCTTCAGGTCGGCGAGCGTTGCTTTTACTTCATCAGCCATGGATTAGGCGCTCCTCTTGTTCTTCGTGTTCATAGCGGCGACGTCCAACGGAGTTGGGTTCTGCGCACCATGGGGATGTTCGGCGCTGGCATAGACGTGCAGTTTAGTCATCTGCCTGCGTCCCAGCGGGTTGCGCGAAATCATCCGCTCTACAGCCTTGATGACGACGCGTTCAGGATGATTGCCATCCAGAACCTTGCCAGCGGTGACACTCTTGATGCCACCCGGATGGCCGGTGTGGTGGTAATAAACCTTGTCGGTACGCTTGCGACCGGTCAGTTGCACCTTGTCGGCGTTGATGACGATAACGTTGTCGCCACAATCCATGTGCGGTGTGTACATGGGCTTGTGCTTGCCACGCAGGCGCATGGCGATAATGCTGGCCATACGGCCGAGTACTAGGCCTTCAGCGTCGATTACGAGCCAGTCCTGCTGGATATCCGACGGTTTGGCGGAATAGGTTTTCATCTTGCATCCGTCCTTGAAAATGCTTGCTTCAATATCACGATCCCGCCCCGGCAATATGCCAGTGAATGGGAAGCACGGTTTTTAGACATCATCGGGGCATGTGTCAACCGGAACTTTCCGAAAAAAATCAATAATTTCCATACCTTAGAAGAACGGTATAATAATACCCTGATCTATCTGTCTATCCCCTCATTCAGACCACGGTTGACGGCAAGCATGGCAAATTCTGGCGAATCTTATATTCTTGTACCCAGAGGCAATAATTGTTTCACGGGGCAACACGGATGGCGTTTCTAGACTGGAAAAATGAATTCAACACCGGCATTGAAGCCATTGATACTGATCACAAATTTTTGGTCAGCCTGATCAATCAGCTGGACGAGGCCCTCAGGGATGGACAAAACCAGGAAGTCGTCGGAAGCGTGCTCAACGCCCTGTACGATTACACCAATTATCATTTCCTGCGCGAAGAAAAGATGATGAAGGCCTGTGGCTATACCGACGAGAAAGAACACGCTGCGCAGCATCAGGACTTGAAAACGCAGGTCATGGAAGCCCGCGATGCCTACCTGAAACAACAAACTGACGACATTAAGCAGCCCGTTATGGACTTTATGAAAACCTGGCTCGCCGATCATATTCTGGGCCATGACATGCAATATGTGTCGTCCATGCTTGCAAATCGTGACGCCGCCGAGAACGCGGCCCGCATCTTCGATAACAACAAGGACTGGATGCTGACCGAAAACGGTGACGTGCAATGAGTGTCCCCCCTGCCCCCAGCGACGAGCTACTGCGAAGCATTCTTGGTTCGGTCAAGACCATCGCCCTTGTCGGCGCTTCGCCTAAGCCGCATCGCCCATCGAACCGGGTTATGCGGTTTTTGATGGACAAGGGGTATCACGTGATACCCATCAACCCCGGTCTGGCCGGAGGCGAAATCAATGGCGAGAAGGTCTATGAGACTCTCACGGACATTCCAGACACCATCGACATGGTCGATATTTTCAGGCATCCCGACGCCGTCGGCGAAATTGTCGACGCCGCCATTACACTGGCACCGGACAAGGGCATCCGGGTAATTTGGATGCAACTGGACGTTATTGCGCCAGAAGCGGCCGCGCGTGCCGATGATGCCGGATTGACGGTCGTCATGGACCATTGCCCGAAGATTGAATATGAACGCCTGATGTAACTACAGGACCTGAAATGGCAGAACGGCTGAAAATATCGGTCTACAACATCATCGAAGCCAGCGTTAAAAGCGACTGGCGGGGCCGCTGGTTCGACATTTTCATGATGGTCCTGATTATTACCAACGTCATCGCCGTGGTGTTGGAAACTGTGCCATCGCTGGGCGCGGCTTACGAAGCGCAGTTCAATGCCTTCGATATCTTTTCTGTCATCATTTTTACCACTGAATATCTGCTCAGGCTGTGGGTGTGTACGGAAAATCAGCTTGAAGGATACGGCCATCCGATCGCAGGCCGCCTGAAATATATGGTTACGCCTATGGCGCTGATCGACTTTGTCGCCATCGCGCCGTTCTATCTGGCCATGTTCATCAGCGTCGATCTTCGCTTCATGCGAGTCTTCAGGTTGCTCAGGCTGTTGAAGCTGACCCGCTATTCGCCAGCTATCGAAACCTTCGCTGCGGTCATCGCCAGCCAAAAACGGGCTTTGGGGGCAGCGTTGCTGGTGATGATCATCATGTTGGTGTTTGCATCGTCCATTGTTTACCTGTTCGAAAAAGACACCCAGACGGAAACCTTTGCCAGTATTCCTCACGCCATGTGGTGGGGGCTGGCGACCCTGACCACCGTCGGCTATGGCGATGTCACCCCGATCACCCCCTATGGCCGCATCTTCGGCGCATTCATTATGATTTTAGGCGTCGGCATGTTCGCCCTGCCCGCTGGTATCCTGACATCAGGATTTACCCGCGAATTGCGCAAGCGCGACTTTGTCATCACCTGGCGGCTGGTCGCCGCTGTGCCATTATTCGCCAATCTGGACGCCTTGAAAATCTCGGAAATATCGTCGCAACTGCATCCGAAAATGGTGCCGCCCCGCTTCGCCATCGTCAAACGCGGCGAGTTTGCGGACTCCATGTATTTTATCGTCTCGGGCGAGGTCGAGGTCGATCTTCACCCGACGCCGAAAATACTGTCGAGCGGCGACTTCTTTGGCGAGATCGCGCTTATGAAAGACTGTGAACGCACGGCGACAATCACCACCTTGACCGAATGCCAGTTGCTGTCCCTGGAAGCACACGACTTCCACCGGCTTCTTAACGCCCATCCGGAGCTACGCGCGCCTATCGAAAAGAAAATGCAATTGCGTGTGGAAGAGCTGGAAGCGTCTGGACAAACACACTAATAGTTTGAAATCTCGATCAAATTACCGTCTGGGTCGCGAATATAGATCGACGTGATCGGCCCCACCGCCCCGGTTCGCGGCACCGGCCCCTCTTCGATGGCGACACCTAGATCCTTTAAGTGCGATCGCACGGCATCAATGCTGTCGCTGGCAATCAGGCACAGGTCAGTAGAACCGGGCAGCGGAGTTTCAGCCTTTGGTTCGAACTCGGTCCCGGCCTTGTGCAGGTTAATCTTCTGTTCCCCGAACCGTAGTGCCGTTCGCTCGATGCCGCCCGATGTAAATGTCTGGACGTCCATGCCCAGAACGCGTCCATAAAAATCACAAGTCACGCCGATATCGGCGACGGTCAGCACCAGATGATCAATGCCGGTTATCTTCATTCGGCGGCGACCTCGACGGATTGTGGCTTTTCATTGGGCAACAGCATGCCCGCAGTGGCGGCAACGACGGCGATACAAGCCAGCACGACGAACAACCAGTAAAAGCCGCCGGTGGCGTCGTATAATTTTCCTTCCATCAACACGCCGAAACCACTGACCCCGAAGGCCAGAATGAATTTCAGGCCAAAGGCCAGGCCGCGCCACTGGGCCGGGGCATAGCGTGCAACCAGACTGTTTTCCGCAGGTAATGCCCCTGTGTTGACGCTGACCATGATCAACGCCACCGCCATCAACGAGGCACCGCTGAAACTACCGGCCAGCGCCAGGAACGGCACCTGCAGCATGAACGCCCCCATATAGACGAACTTCAACGGATACTTGTCGGCCAACTTGCCCGCCAGGATCTGCACGCCACCGGCAAAGAAATAGACGACGGCGACCAGCACAGAGATCCCGAACACACCATCATTGGTCAGGTCGGTCAGGCGTTCGGAAAAGACTTTTGGCAGCGCCGCCTGCGTCGCCTGATAAATCAGGCCGGTGCACAGCATGGTGACTGCCAGCACCAAAAAGGCCCGAATCATGTCGCGGCGCGTCGTCGGTGCATCCTGTTTGCGATCGACACGATTCTCGACAATCGCACCGCGACCAATCAGCCAATAAAAAAGCCCGCCCGTTATCAGCAGCAATATGCCCGGCGCTATAAAGGCTACCTGCCAGTTGAACCGATCGATCAGGAAACCGGCGCTCAAGGCCGCCACCCCGGGCCCGATGCCCCCGAACACGCCGTTAATACCCAGCGCCGTGCCGCGATTGACCGCGTGGCGCACCAGCCAGGCGATGCCGACGGGATGATAAATGGATGAAAACAGCCCGGTCATGGCCAGCGCCAGTGCAATCATCATCGGCGACGACGACATGCCGGTCAGCACCATTCCAGCCCCGGTGCCAACGAAGAACAGCCCCATCATGCCGGTCGAGCTCCACTTGTCGCCAAGCCATCCGGCCAGCGGGGCGGCGACGCCATAAAGCACATTGCCGGCAACAATCAGGGCGATGACCTCGCCATGGCTTAACGACAGGTCTTGTTCCAGCGACAACGCGACGACATAGAAAATCGGCGCGAACAAATGCGCATAGGAATGCCCGACACAGGAAAACCCGAGCGACAGCCGCGCCGACTGGGTTTCTGAGGGGGTGGTCATGATTTCACGGTGTATGCAGGCTTAGTGCTGTTGACGCCTGAACAGCTTCCAGCAAACGGCTGACAGCGCCGTGCCCAAGGCCAGCTTGGTTGCGCCGCCTAAAATGAACGGTGTCAGTCCCCATGCCAGAATCGGCTTGTCCCAGCCAAACAGGGCACCAAGCCACAACACGCCGGGTGCGAAAATCAGCCCATAACCAATCAGCAGCGCCAATGCCGTCGACAGGACATTGCGGTCCCATCCCCGTTCGGCAAGCCAGCCGGTTACTGCGGCGGCGAAAACGAAACCAACCAGATATCCACCGGTGCCGCCCAGCATATAGGCGACGCCGATACCTTTTTCAGGGGTTCCGGCAAATACCGGCAATCCCATGGCACCTTCGGCCAGATACAGCAGCACCGTCATCGCCCCCAAAGTCGAGCCATAGGCCATGGCGATAAACAGAATGACCAGGGTTTGCATCGTCATCGGCACCGGATAGAACGGCACCTGAATTTTCGCAGAAGCCCAAATCGCCAGAGAACCAACAATCGCCAAGGCCGTTCCACGAAGGGCACGGCTGAGCGCGCTCGTTTCCATGGTCGCAGGCCAAACCTGTGCTGCGAGGGTCTTTGCTCTTGCTTGTGAATACATGGCGATGTCTCCTTGGATGAATCTTTAACCTGAATACCCCGTTCGGGCGCGTCTGAAAAGGAATTACGTCACCCGCTGGTAACGACTTTCCAGAACAAGCTCCTTGTTCGGCCCGTTGATTGTCCAGCTTGAGCGCCAGCCATCAGGACCATCGGCCCAGAAACTGCCGCGATAGGTGTCATTTTCACATAGGTGTTCGACTGTCGACGTACCAGTACTCAGGTCGAGGCGATAGAACGGGCGGCCATCTTCGAAACAGACCTCGGCAATGTGAGCTGCCGGAAACGTATACAGATACTTGCGATACACGGTTTCGCGGTATTTGCCGAAGCTAAGCTTGCCTTCTTCGCGATAGACATAGCCGTCGCCGTCGGTGGCAATAATCGCCTTGCCTTGCATGATGCCTGGCATGTTCTGGCGAACGTCGCTGATTCTGCGCGACAGAGTCCACGACCCCTGTAAAAACGAACAGATATCGTCGACCGGCCAGGCCCCGTCTTGGGAAAAATCGTTCATAGGTAAATTTACCGCACGGCAATGCGATTTCAACGCCCGATATTCGCCACCATTGGTGATGCCGATTCGAAGCATTGTTTTTTAGGAAGTCTGGTGGCGTCCCCAACGGAGCCAAGTGTTTCTAATGATTTGATATGGTTAGAAAAAAGTTTGACACTTTTATTTTCCGCAGGTTTCCGCCACTTTCCAATTAAAGTGTCAAACTTGTTTTTGGAACCCCCAAACCATAGTCATCAGGAGTTGACCTCTAATATTCAGATGGCGAAATTGAAGCCAAAATCAGACCTCCGTTCGTAATTTTTGAGTCCCCGTCCCCATATGGTGAATTGAGTCAGGACAGTTGTAGTTGCAACAATCTTAGGTGGTATCTACTATTGTGCGCCATGGCGTAGCAACCGAATTTCGGATGCAAGCTCGGCTTTTTGGAAATATCACCCAAACATTGAAAGCACCCTATGAGTATAGAAGAACTGCGACTTCAGTATTCGGACAATTCAGGGCGCACTTCGCGGCTGCAGGAAGCCATGGTTGAACAGTTGTCAAAGCTGCTTGACGACGCCCACGTCACGCTCGGGGTTCCAATGGAAAGCCGAGTTAAGGATTGGTCGTCGATTGAGGAAAAGGTCGAGCGTAAGGGGTTGAACATCGACCACATCACGGCACTCCCAGACTTGATCGGAGTTCGAACTATTCTTCTCTTCCGTACCGATTTGGAAAAAGTCGATAAGCTCATTCATGATTCCTTTGACGTGCGCAGCTCCGAGGATACAGCTAAACGTCTTGGTGAAGCACAATTCGGCTATCAATCACAGCACTACTTGATCGGACTTCCCAAGACTTGGCTCACGATCCCAAGTATGGCGGATCTTGGTGATCTACAAGTGGAGATTCAAGTTCGAACAATTGCTCAGCACATATGGGCTGCTGCTTCCCACAAGCTGCAATACAAGCATGAATCCAGCGTGCCACCGCCTCTTAGACGAACGATCAATCGCGTTTCTGCCCTACTGGAAACTGTCGATTTTGAGTTCGAACGAGTGCTGTCAGAACGCGAGAGCTACAGAGAACAGACAATACCTGAAGCCTCCGGATCCGAGATCCTGAATGTTGACCTTCTGACATCAATTCTTACTGATATATATCCTCCAGAGAATCGTGGTGACGATGAACCATATGAAACTTTACTGAGTGATTTGATGGAACTCTCCGTGAACACAGTCGATGAATTGAAAACCATCTTGGATAAAAACCTTGAATCAGTGTTAAAGGAGGAACAAAGGGTAGTGAATGCAGAAGGAGATGACTCCGAATACAAAATAACAAATAAAGAGCGATATGACCGTGGTGTTTACTTCACGCATCTCGGGCTTGCTAGAAGTGCCTTACGTGAAGAGTTTGGCGTGGACAAGGTGGATGCTCTATCGACGAATCGTTTTAAACATCTTTCCTTAAATACTAAACGAAACAAACGCTGATCATTCGTACCGGCGAATGAGTTAAATAACTCTACTATGCGCCCACGCAGGAAACACCTTCGGCTTTGTTGATGGAAGTCACGGGACACGTTGCCCCTGTTATTTCAACCTTGGCTGTTCTCGGTTGTGCCCGGCACGTCAGCGATGTGTCAAAGGGAGACATCTTCCCAGCGAGATCAGGCGAGTGACTGAAGAAAACAAACATGCCCCTCAGGCATGAAAAGTGTCAAACCTGAAAACATCGCAACATATTGATATAAAAGCAAAAATGACACTTTTGAAAAACAAAAGTGTCAAACTTTTTACGTACTTATTACGTAAGTCATTGATATTGTTAGCTGGTGGCGTCCCCAACGGGATTCGAACCCGTGTTGCCGGCGTGAAAGGCCAGTGTCCTAGGCCTCTAGACGATGGGGACTGTGACCAGGAGCGGCTTAACTAAACGTCCCCGCCCATAAAATCAAGCAATACCTGTGCCGTGGAACACATTTCCCTTCCCTACCCTTTCGTGTGTTTCCAGACAGTATCGCGATCCATAAAATCCCCGCGACTTTCACGACAGTATTTCTTTGTTTTCAAAAAATCTCTTTTGGAGGATTCCTCTTTATGCTCACGGGTAAAGTTCTTGTCGCACAAGGTGGCGGACCGACCGCGGTTATTAACCAGTCTCTGGTCGGCGCGGTTATGGAAGCCCGCAAATTTTCGGGCGTCGAACATGTATACGGATCGCTGCATGGCATATCGGGCATCGTCAACGAGGACTTCCTTGATCTGACCCAGGAAACCACAGCCAACCTTGAATTGGTCGGCAACACTCCGTGCTCGGCGCTGGGCTCGACCCGCGACAAGCCGAACGTCAAATACTGTCAGGAAATTTTCAAGGTCCTGAAGGCCCACGAAATAGGAACCTTCTTTTATATCGGCGGCAATGATTCGTCGGACGCCCTGAAAATTTTGTCTGCCATGGCGGAAAAAGAAAACTATCCGCTGACCGGCATCCACATTCCGAAAACCATCGATAACGATCTGCCTGTTAACGATCACACACCGGGCTTCCCGTCCGCCGCTCGTTTTGTTGCCAGCGCCTTTGCCGGCATCAACCAGGACAACATGGCGCTGCAAGGCGTCTACGTTGGCGTTGTCATGGGACGCCACGCTGGCTTCCTGACGGCTGCTGCGGCTGGTGCCCGGACATTCGGTGGCGATGCGCCGCACCTGATTTACCTGCCCGAACGCGCCTTCGATATGAACAGCTTCGTCAAAGACGTGAAAAAGGTTTACGACAAGCACGGTCGTTGCGTGATCGCCGTATCAGAAGGCATCCACGACAAAAAAGGCACGCCGATCATTACCAAGCTATCGAAAACGGTCGAAAAAGATGCCCATGGCAACATTCAGTTGTCGGGTACCGGCGCCCTGGCCGACCTGCTGACTGACGCCATTAAAAAGAAGACCGGCATCAGCCGCGTTCGTGGCGACACCTTTGGTTATTTGCAACGCTCGTTCCTTGGTTGCGTATCAGACATCGACGCCATCGAAGCCCGTCAGGTCGGCGAGAAAGCGGCCCAGTTCGCCAACTTCTCCAACGCCAAGAGCGGCACCGTCACCATCCACCGTGTTGGTGACTATGCGGTCGAGTACAAGCTCAGCAAACTTGATGCGGTTGCCGGACTGACCAAGGTCATGGCCGACGGCTTCATCAACAAGGACGCCAACGGCGTTACATCGAAATTCATGGATTACCTGAACCCGCTTCTCGGCGCAGACATGCCGAAGGTCGGACGCCTTGACGCATCCAACCGGGTGAAGAAAATTTTGAACAAATAATCGGGGGGAGACCCTCTTTTAAAAAGAGGGTTCCGTGAAAGACGGGATGCGCCACCGGGCGCGTCCCGTTTTTTCTTGGCCAATCACCAGACCGGTGCCGCGTCCTCGATAATGATCTGGGCGCTGGACCGGCCCTGCCATGAATTGACGCGAATTTTACCGGCAATGTGGAACGGCGCACCGCCGTGTTTCAGCAACGCCTGACCCATCGGTGTTTCCACCGCACCAAAGGCAATGCCGTTCAGGCGTTTGCCGCTTTCATCGGTCAGGCTTAGGCGCAGATGGGACTGGTCGCGCCCGACCGGATCAGCATGCGCAATAACGGCTGATCGAATAACAAAACGTGGTTCCGGGTTACCCGCCCCATACGGCCCGACACCGGCCAGGGTTTCGGCCAGTTGAAGATTGGCGCCCCTAACGGCAATGCCGCCGTCGATGGTCATGCCGGGGATGGCAGGACGCGCCGCAATATCATCGGCCAGCCGATCATTCAGAAAGGCTCGCAAGTCTTCCAGACGATCACGTGGAACGGTAAGCCCGGCGGCCATGGCATGACCACCGCCTTTTTTCAGAATACCCGCCTGGCGGGCGGCGATAACGGCGGCACCCAAATCGATACCGGTGACCGAACGCCCGGACCCGGTTCCTTCTTTCTCGCCGATCCCGATAACGAATGCCGGACGGTCGAATTTTTCTTTCAGGCGACTGGCGACAATGCCGACGACGCCCGGGTGCCAGCCCTCGCCTGCGGCAATGATCAGCGGATCGGGCTTTCCAGTTTCCTTGATGGATGCCTCAACCTGCGCCATCGCCTCTTGCTGAACGCGGGCCTCGATCTCTTGGCGCTCGCGGTTCAGGGTGTCCAGTTGGCTGGCAATATCGCTGGCCTCGGCCCCGTCATTGCTCGACAGGATGCGGCTGCCAAGGTCTGACTTGCCGACCCGGCCACCGGCATTAATGCGTGGCCCGATAATGTATCCGGCGTGGTATGCGCCCGGCGGCTCGTCGATACCGGCGACGTCTGCCAGCGCCGTCAATCCTGTATTGTGACGTCCGGCCATGACCTTCAGGCCCTGCTTGACCAGCGCCCGGTTGACGCCCTTCAGCGGCACCACGTCGCATACAGTCCCCAGCGCCACCAGATCGAGCCATTGCAGCAGATCTGGCTCGGGCTTGTCCGTATACCAGCCCTGCTGGCGAAGCGCCCGGTTGACCCCGACGGCAAGCATGAAGGAAACCCCGACGGCAGCCAGAATGCCAAGTCCGCTGTCGTCATCAAGTCGGTTCGGATTGACCACCGCGGTGGCGGTCGGCAAGGCCTCTTCGACCACGTGATGATCAACAACAACAACATCCAGCCCGTCATCGGCTGCCGCCTGCAATGGTTCATGGGATGTAGTGCCACAATCCACAGTAACAACGACCGCCGCCCCGCCTTCACGCAATTTTTTCATCGCCGCCACGTTAGGGCCGTAGCCTTCGGCGATGCGATCGGGAATGTAGACCTGAACATCGGCACCGACGGCCTTGAAGAAGCGTTTCAGCAAGGCCGAAGACGTCGCCCCGTCAACATCGTAATCGCCGAACACGGCGATGCCTTCACCACGGATGACTGCACCTGCAAGGCGGTCTGCGGCAGCTTCCATATCTTTCAGTGATGACGGGTCCGGCAGCAAGTCTTTCAAGGTGGGATTCAGGAAACTTTCGGCCTCGTCCAGGTCGATACCCCGGGCATCAAGCACACGCCCGACGATTTCAGGAACCCCGAGCCGTTGCGCCATCGCCAGCGCATTTCGGTCGTTGCACGCGCGCGCGATCCAGCGCCGCCCCGACAGGGATTTATCAACGCCGAGATAACTTTCGACGTCCGACATTTTTAAAAATCTTCTATGCGGATCATCACCGGACGCTCAACAACACCCTTCAAATCGGCAATGGCGTCGACGACACTGACCATGCGGAGCTCTTCGGTTTCATGCAACGTCATCACCAACGACACCTGCTCGCCCGGGTCGCGTCCGTGTTGCAGGATTGATTCCATGGAGACATCGTTATCGCGCAGGACTGCAGCAACATCGGCGACGAGTCCGGGCTCGTCAATGACTGTCAGGCGAATGTAATAAGCACCGAAATGACGATCCATCGAGGCCGGTTCTGCGGCACGCAAATCACCGACAGGAATACCAAAGGTCGGCAGGCTGATGCCACGCGCGATATCGACAAGATCGCCAACCACCGCAGACGCCGTCGGCCCGGCCCCAGCGCCTCGGCCTTCCAGCATCAAGGTGCCAACTTGGTCACCCTCGGCAACAACGGCATTAAAGACGTCCTCTACACTGGCGATCGGGGCACTGTCAGGCACCATGCATGGATGCACGCGCTGTTCGATCCCGTGATCTGTTTCTGCTGCAATACCCAACAGCTTGATGCGATATCCCAGTTCCTCGGCGAACTGGATATCCAGTTGCGATACCTGACGAATGCCTTCGATGTAGACAGAGCCAAAATCGACATTTCGGCCAAAGGCAACGGACGCCAGAATTGCCAGCTTGTGGGCGGCATCGACGCCATCGATATCAAAGCTTGGGTCGGCCTCGGCAAAGCCCAGACGTTGGGCATCATCCAGCACCTCGGCGAAATCCAGACCTTCGTTGCGCATCCGCGACAGGATGTAATTACAGGTCCCGTTGAGAATTCCATATACGCTGGACAATTTGTTGCCAGCCAGTCCCTCGCGCAGGGATTTGATAACTGGAATCCCCCCGGCGACGGCGGCTTCGTAATTCAGGGTAACGCCCGCCTGTTCGGCGGCATTGGCCAGCGCAGTGCCATGATGGGCAACCAGTGCCTTGTTAGCGGTAACCACATGCTTGCCAGACTTGATGGCGGCTTCGACGACATCCTTGGCAACACCGTTCTCGCCACCGATCAGTTCAACGACAACGTCGGCATCCGCCTTGGCCGCCATTTCCACAGCGTCTTCGAAGAACGCATACCCGTCCAGCGGCACGCCCCTGTCGCGCGACTTGTCGCGGGCAGACACAGCCGTCACCTGTATCGAACGTCCTGACCGGCTGGACAGCAGGTCAGCATTGTCCTGCAATACTTTCACGGTACCGGCACCGACCGTGCCAAGACCGGCAACGGCAATTTTCATGGGATTACTCATGGATAGACTTTCTTGAATTTCTTATCGCGCAGCGGCGTGCTTGTTTTCAGTTTCCTCGAGTGCCTTGTCATAATTCCCAAGGAACGCCTTGATGTTACGAATAGCCTGACGAGTGCGGTGCAGGTTTTCGACCAGACCAATCCTGACATGACCATCGCCATGTTCGCCAAAGCCGATCCCCGGCGCAACGGCGACTTTCGCTTCGCGCAGCAGCAGCTTGGAAAATTCAATCGAGCCGAGATGCGCAAAGGCAGGCGGTATCGGCGCCCATGCAAACATCGTCGCTTTTGGTGATGGCACGTCCCATCCGGCGGCGGCCAGTCCTTCGATCAGAACGTCGCGGCGTTCCTTATACAACGCGCGCATTTCATCGACGCATTCCTGCGGTCCATTCAGGGCGGCGGCAGCGGCAACCTGAATCGGTGTGAACGCCCCATAATCCAGATACGACTTGATGCGAGTCAGTGCCGAAATCAGCGTCTTGTTGCCACTGGCAAATCCAATGCGCCAGCCGGGCATGTTGTAGGTTTTGCTCATCGAAGTGAATTCAACGGCAATGTCCCGGGCACCCGGCACCTGCAAGATTGATGGCGGCGGCTGGTCATCGAAATAGACTTCCGAATAGGCCAGGTCCGACAAAATCCAGATTTCATGATGGCGGCAGAATTCGACGACCCGGGCATAGAAATCCAGATCGACCAGTTCGGCCGTCGGATTGTTGGGGAAGTTCAAGACCAGCGCGCGAGGCTTCGGAGAAATTTCAGAAACGGCCTTTTCCAAGGCCTCCATATAGTCGGAATCTGCCGACACCGGCACATTGCGAACCGACGCACCGGCAATGATGAAGCCGAACGGATGGATCGGATAGCTTGGGTTGGGCACTAAAATGACATCGCCGGGGCTGGAAATAGCCGACGCCAGATTGGCCAGCCCTTCTTTCGAGCCCAGGGTGACGATGGTTTCCGATTCCGGATCGATGGAAACACCGAAGCGACGCTCGTAATAGGCCGATACCGCCTTGCGCAAACCGGGTATGCCACGCGAATTGGAATAGCGATGGGTCCGCGAGTCCTGTACCGCCTCGCACAATTTATCAACAATGTGCTGTGGCGTCGGCTGGTCCGGGTTGCCCATGCCAAAATCGATGATGTCTTCACCATTGGCACGCGCGCGCGCCTTCATCGCGTTGACTTCGGCAAACACGTAAGGCGGCAAGCGCTGTATACGTTGGAACTCGCTGTCCATTTCAATGGTCCAAACTTACTTAAATTACAAACACTTGATCCTTATCGCCCCAAAATAAGGCGATTTTACGGGGGAATAAATCAGTTGTCTCAGTTACGCCTCAGTTAACGAAGTAGATTTCCGCCCGCCTGTTACCGGCTTCGCCCGACGGCATGCTTTCATAGTAAAGCGGTGCGGTATCAGAACGTGCGTCAACGACGACATTGGCCGAGGCAAGCCCCAGGCGCATCAACTGCTTGCCGATAATCTGGGCACGGTCTACAGAGACTTTATAATTAACCATCTTGTGGCGAACCGGGTCCATGTTGCGGGTGCGGCTGCTGGCATGACCAACGATACGAACCTTGCCGCCGCGCTGACGGTGCAGGCTGACAATTTCAGTCAAAATCTGGCGATCCCTTCCGGTCAGGCCATAAGAGCCGTTGGCGAACAGGATCGTCGCCACATGCTGACCACCAACCATTGGTGCAATCGGCCTTCTGAGCGACGCTTCGACGGAATTCATGGTCGGCGACGGGGCGGCGGCGAGTTGCTGCATCGGCGGAGTAGCTTGTGGTTGTTGCGGTGCCATGGCTTGCGCCGCGCCCTGCATTTCAACGCCACTGGACGATACAATCACTGTGGCAAACGGATCATCGCTTAAACTCGCCATGGAATAGGCGGGCATTCCAGACGGCGGAGTCAGGCCGGCAATCCTCGGGGCCGGAGAAGGAGCCGTCATCGGCATGACCGGGGCAGCAGGTGCTGCAACAGGCACAGACGGAGTCAGCGGCGGTTGCACGGCAACCACGGACGGTACCGGCATCGCCGGCGGTGCCGGTTGCTGTGGCGGCGTTTTGCTGGCCGTCAGCGTACTGGCAGCCTCGCCTTGTCGGGCGACAGCACCGGCGTATTTGCGTTTCGTGGTGTCAGCAACAAGGCCACCCTGGGCGGTGCGCTTCGGACGCTCGGGAACACTTGCCAGGTTCGGGAAGCTTTTACCCTCGCCGGGGTTTTCCTTCACTTCATCGGGCACACTCTTGTTCTGGACCAGTTGACCGTCTTCGTCTTCACCGGCGAAGAAGTCGACGGTGCTGTTGTACCACTCAGCCGGGTTCAGCGAATCAGGCACAGACGAACAGGCGGAAACACCGGACACTCCCACCAATAACGTCACCAGCGCAAGGATCCGTACCGAATGGCTGTTTTCATGATGAACCTGTTGTTTTTGCGTCATTTTCATCGAACTTGGAGTCCCCTGGCCCTTAAAAAAATATACACGTCAAATTCTTTTCGCACTTGCACAATAATCAAAATACACGCATATCGTTAACGGACAATGATTAAGCAAGGCTTTCCACCGGGATAATTACACGAAACCTTTCAAATCCCCACACAATTTTCGCCATATCTATGAAACATGGCTTAGGGAATCAGGCATGGACGACCAACCGTCAAAAAAGACCGAAACAGACGCCCTGGCGCATTCTTTCAGTGAGATCGCTGAACAAAGCCAGCGACTGCTCAACGATTTTGTCGCCCGCCAATCATCAGAGGGCGGCAAGGTCGATACCGGTTCCATGTCCCATATCACGTCTGCCTTTATGGAAATGACGACGCAAATGATGTCGAACCCGGCGAAGCTCGCCGAAGCCCAGATGTCATTGTGGAACGACTACATGTCGTTGTGGCAATCGACCGCCAACCGGATGATGGGCGGCGATGCACCTGACGTTGTCGAACCGGAAAGCGGCGATCGGCGCTTCCGCGATGAATCCTGGAGCGAAAACGAAGTCTTCAACTACGTCAAGCAGTCCTATCTGCTGACATCGAACTGGGTCCGCTCGACCGTTGCCGATGTCGAAGGGCTGGATGAAAAAACCGCCAACAAAGTCGACTTTTTCACCCGTCAGTACGTCAACGCCCTGTCGCCCAGCAATTTTGCCGCGACCAACCCGGAAGTGATGCGGGAAGCCATCGAAAGCAAGGGCGAAACCCTTGTCAAAGGCTTGAAGAACCTGCTCGGCGACCTGGAACGCGGCAAGGGACGGCTCGACATAACCATGACCGATACCAGCGCCTTTACGCTGGGGGAAAACGTCGCCACGACACCTGGCAAGGTTGTTTTTCGCAACGACCTTCTGGAACTGATTCAGTACGCACCTGCGACCAAGACCGTCTACAAGACGCCGCTGCTGATCGTCACGCCGTGGATCAACAAGTACTACATTCTCGATTTGCGTCCGGAAAACTCGCTGATCAAGTGGGCCGTCGATCAGGGCCACACGGTGTTCATCACCTCGTGGGTCAACCCTGATGAGAAACTGGCCGCAAAAGACTTCAACAATTACATGAAAGAAGGCGTGCTGGAATCGCTGGACGCCATCGAAGCAGCCACCGGAGAAAAACAGACCAACGTCATCGGATACTGCATCGGCGGCACCCTGCTGGCCTGCACACTGGCATATCTGCACGGTAAAAAAGGGGCTGATGCCAAGCGCATCAAGTCGGCGACCTATTTGACGGCGATGGTCGATTTCTCTGATCCGGGCGAACTTGGCATCTTTATCGACGAAGAACAGCTGGCCGACATGGACAAGAAAATGTTCGAACGCGGTTATCTGGAAGGCCGCGAAATGGCCGCCACCTTCAACATGATGCGCGACAACGACCTGATCTGGTCTTTCGTCGTCAACAATTACTTACTGGGCAAGGACCCCTTCCCGTTCGATCTGCTGTACTGGAATTCCGACTCCACCCGCATGCCAGCGGCTATGCATTCGTTCTATTTGCGTAAAATGTATCTGGAAAACAAACTCGTCGAGCCGGGCGGCATAGAACTCGACGGCGTCGCCCTCGACCTGAAGAAAATCAAGACACCCAGTTACATGCTGTCGACCCGCGATGACCATATCGCGCCGTGGCAATCGACCTATGCGGCGACTGATATCTATTCAGGACCGATCCGTTTCGTGCTGTCGGCGTCGGGTCACATTGCCGGTGTCGTCAACCCGCCGGTTAAGGAAAAGTACTGTTACTGGACCAACACCAAGATTCCGAAGAACCCTGAAAAATGGCTTGATGCGGCGAAACAGAACGACGGTTCATGGTGGCCCGACTGGAACAAATGGGTGGCCAAACACGCTGGCAAAAAAGATACTCCCGCCCGCACCCCCGGCGACGGCAAGCTGAAAAGCTTGGCTGATGCGCCCGGAACTTATGTTCAGGTCCGCTCTCAGTAATTCGTCCCATCATTGACGAGCGTCAAGGAGCGTCCTCGAACCCGTTCCTAAAGTTCCCCTATCGCTTCTAAACAACGAGGGACTTTAAAGATGGCTATTGAATGGACGGACGAGCTTTCCGTCGGTCACGCCGATATAGACCATGATCACCGCGAAACCATTGACAGGATTCAGGATCTTGTTGAGGCCGTGGATGATGAATCCTTCAAGCGTCTGTTTTCCGATTTCGCCGAACATCTGCGGATACATTTCGAGATGGAACAAACACTGATGAAAGACAACGGCTTTTTCGCCCAGGTCCCCCATACCAAGGAACACCAGCGCGTTCTCGGCGGCATAGACAGCCTGTTGAAACAGAATGATGTCGGCGATCTGAATGCGGCGCGGCAATATATCGAATTTGATTTTCCGGAATGGTTCCTGGCGCACAGGGCAACCATGGACAAAGTAACCGCCGACTTCCTGGCCGGTTAACCGAAATCCTTCAGTAACTTCTCCGCCGCCGTATGAGGCGCGGGCGAAATCGCGGTCTCGTAGTTGGCCCATGAAGTCACGAAACTCTCCGACGGGTTTGAATTTGCCATCCCCAAGAGAGTCCGCGAACAAGTTCGGCAAGTCGCCGTCGGAGGTAAGCTTCATTCATGACAATCGGAGCATCTATGTGTCGCATCGGCAGTTTTTATATTGTAATTTTTGCCGCAAGCATGAGGGTGGATTTGATCGCCATCCTGGCGGTCATCTCCCTCTACACTATAAGTCTCACCGTTCCATACAGCGCACATATCACCGAACCAAAGAGTTTGATACCCATTGCGGCTCGGGGGGCCGACAATAACACCTTCCATAATTGATCCCCAGCCGATCTCTGACCAGGAATTATTTACACGTTCAAGAATGAAGCCATTGCAACCAATGGAACCACAATAAGCTCCATGAGACACACGGACAACAACCTCATCCAGGCCGTCGGAATTAACATCAATCCACAAATATTCCAATTCTGACGCCTTAATTCCGAAAGGATCTTCTTCATCAATCAAGCCTTGAAAGTATTCCCCATGCCCACGCATGGCACCCGGTGCGAACTCATAAAATGTAGCCTCTTTATACCCTTGCCTCATCTCAATCACAGATGGCCAAGTTTTTGGTAGCAGACCCTGCCCAGCACCTGAACGTAACTTTGACGAAAAGGAAGGGCCTGCACTTTTTGACAGGTTCTCCCCCTTGACCGCCGTTGCCATAATCAGAGTAACGGTGGCCAGGGAAATTAAAGTTAGTTGACGAATCATGTCTTAGCACTACCGCCTTTGTTAGTGTTTTGATCTATCAGTCCGCATCCTATACAGGGTACGTCAAACTGATTAGCAGCCAAGAAAATACGATCTAAAATCTATTGCTCGATATTTTTCTCAATTTTCAGTAGTTCTTACTTTGGAACAACCTGAGACGCGTTTCAATGTTTTCGAATATTGTTCGTTCAAAATTATTCTTGGCAGCACTAAAATCTGACGACCAGCCGTTCTTCGTTTGGAAATCAAGATATTTTTTTACGTTGCCGTGCCCTTGCCGGTGTGCGGCAGCGAGGAGTCCGCTTTTCGTAATCTTGATGCCTTCTTTCTTGACGCCAGGGAAAGTCTTGCCGAGAAAGTTCGTTGAGCCATTATTGTGAAGATAGCCCTCTACTTTTCCCATGTATGTGGCAAAGGCCTTTTCCTGGGCTTGCGGATTGTTCAGAAAATCACGGGCATTTTTGACGCCGTGTTTACCAGTCCATTCGCCCGTTTCTTTATCAACAAGCCCAGCGTCCTTCAAAGCACCTTCGCGCATTTGGTAGCGGCCTAAAGCACCAATTCCATTGCCTTCTGGATTAAAGGACTTGTACCCATCTACTTTGGACTCATGCTCACTAAGCCCATCACGAAAACTCTTGTTGATAGGAGATATGAATCCGTCGGATGAACCTGTTGCCGCTGATGTTTTCTCCACATTCGCCAGAGGTGTTGGTTTCGCCCCCGTCATCTGCACCAGACGGGCGCGGGATTGTTCCGGCAGTTTGGCCATCACCGCTTTCTCGAAGCGATTGGCACGGGCGGGATCGCGCTCACGCAACTGGCCCATGAAGTCGCGGAACTCTCCGACGGGTTTGGTTTTGCCATCGCCCAAGGTGCCTGCGAACAGGTTCGGTAGGTCGCCGTCGGACGTGGATTTCATCATGCTGTCGACGGTGCGACGGTTAGACGCCGAGGCTTCGTCGGGAATGGGTGCAAACGGCGTCGTGCGATACTTTTGAGCATCCGTGTCGGCTTTGGGCCTGTTCAGCGGAGGACGCCCGGGCTTGGGCTTGAACAACTTGTTGCCGATGCCGGATTCCGAGAGCGACTTGTTCAGGCCCTTTTCCGTCTCACCGCTAGGTTTCATCATGCCATCGGCCTTCAGGCCAGCAGACTTCTGAAACGATTTCAGGCCATCGAACAGATCATTGTCGGGATAGGGCGTGCGGCCAAAATTAGGCGTCTTGTAAAAGCCGAGACCTCCCAATGCCTTTTTAACGTTCAGCACGTCATCGCCAAAAGCGCTGGCCGCCGAACTGAGGCTCTGGCCGATGTTGAGGAAGTTCGAGAATATAGACATGAATGTCTCCTTTTAAGATTTGGGGTAAGCGCACAAAAAAACCGCCCGGAACGGATTCCGAACGGCGTCGATGGTGATTGCGCATAAAAAAGCACACGGGCCCAGAAAGTGGGCGCACGTGTGCCGGATCGATAGAGGAATTTATACCCTTAAAAGGCGTGGAAAGTCAAGCTTAAACGCGGGCATGCCCTAACCAAAATCCTTTAGTAACTTTTCTGCCGCCGTGTGCGGGTCGAGCGTGCGGTCCATGGCATCGTCGAGCAATCCATCCAGCGTGTTGTCGCTGCGGCCCAACAAGCGGGCACGGACAATATCTTCAGCCGCCTTCAGAACCCGCATTTCAACAATCCGCCTGCGGCGTTCAGCAATCTCGCCAGACAAATTCAGGTATTCCAGATGACCGTCGATACGGGCCAATAAACCCTCGATTCCGGTTTCGACTTCGGAACTGGTTTCAATCACCGGTGCCTGCCAGCCGCCCTGCTTCTTGCGTCCCAGTGACATCATGCCGTTCAGGTCGGCAACAGTTTTTGCCGCGTCCTTGCGGTCGCATTTTGAAACAGCATGAATGTCGGCGATTTCCAGCACCCCGGCCTTGATCGCCTGGACATCGTCGCCCAGTCCGGGTGCCGAGACGACAATCACCGTGTGGGCAGCGTTGACCACATCGACCTCGTCCTGGCCGACACCGACGGTTTCGATCAGCACCACATCGAAACCAGCGACGTCGAGCACGTCGACCGTATCCATAGCCGGTCGCGCCAGCCCACCCATCGCCCCGCCGGTCGCCATGGAGCGGATAAAGACGCCATCGTCGCCGGTCAGGTCGTTCATGCGAACACGGTCACCCAGTATGGAGCCGCCGGAATACGGGGACGACGGATCAATGGCGACAATACCGACGGTGCGTCCGGACTTGCGGATTTCCTTTGCCAGACAGCGCACCAGACTGGACTTGCCGGAACCGGGAACCCCGGTCAGCCCGACCACGTGCGCCTTGCCGGCACGCCGAAACACCTCGGCCAGCAATTCACGGTCCTCGGGCTTCGAGGACTCGGCGCGCGACATCATGCGCGCAATAGCGCGCGGGTTGCCGTCGACAACGCCTTGCAAGTCGTCACTCACGCTTTTGTATCTCCGATCTCGCTGATGTATTGGCGGGCCAGTTCGACATAGTGCGGAGCAGTATATTGCATGATTTTCAGATCGTTTTCATTGAGTTCACGCACCATGCGCGCCGGTGACCCGGCCCATAACTGCCCGCCGCCGATGCGCTTGCCCGGCGTCACTAGCGCACCGGCCGCAACCATTGCCCCGGCCTCAATGTGCGCACCGTCCATGACGGTGGCCTGCATGCCGATAAAACAGCCATCTTCAAGGGTGCAGGCATGGATCAAAGCCATATGGCCGATGGTGATATCGTCGCCGATGTAAGTGCCTTGAGACTGGCTGGCAACATGAATAATGGTGCCATCCTGAATGTTGGTACGTGCGCCGATACGGATTTCATTGACGTCGCCGCGAATGACGCAATTGAACCAGATCCCGGTGTCAGGGCCGATTTCAACGTCACCGATAATCGTCGCGTTGGGCGCGATAAAGGCATCGTCAGAAATGCTGGGCCTTGTGCCTTTATAGGGAAGAATATGTTTTGTCATTTTACACCTGTAACCAGTACCGCAGCGCCGCACTGACGGCCCGTGGCCTTTCCAATGGTGCCAGATGACCGCTGTCTTCAACGACAACCAAGGCAGCTTCGGAAATAGCCTCGGCCATGATCGCATGAACCTCGAGCGGTGTCAGCGCGTCTTGCCTGCCGCATAATATCAAAGTCGGGCAGTGGACATGGGCCAGTTCATCAAGACCATCGACACGTCCCATGATCGCCGTCTGTTGACGAATAAAGGCATCCTTGCCGACGCCTTCGGCCATGCCCTGCACAACATTGGTCAAGGCGGCGTCTTTAAGACGGTCTTCGTGGATCAACATCGGCAGCAGGCGCGATGTGACACCCCGAAACTGCCCTTGCTTGACCTGTTCGATAAATCCTTTACGGCGTTCCGATTGCTCATTGGTATCGGCATAGGGCGAGGTGTCGACAAGTGCCAGTCGCGTCACCCGCTCAGGTGCCTGACGGAGAATTTCCTGAGCCACATATCCGCCCATGGACAGCCCGGCAAGGGCGAACGTCGGCGGTGCACCTTCAAGCGCGCGGGCCGCCATGTCGGTCATGGAGTCATCCTGGGTCAGGTCTGCGACCGTCATGTCCGCAATATCAGACAAACTGTCGATCTGGTGTCCCCACAATTGGTGATCACACAACAAACCGGGAAGAAACAATAAGGGCGTTTTCTCAGACATGAATCGTTCTCTTAAATATTGACTGTATCTATTTGATTAATTTTGACAGTTCCTTGAACTCATCCGTTCCTGCACGGCCCAGCCATTCGAACAGAACCATTTCGGTAGTGACAATTTCGGCCCCGGCGGCGGCCAGACGTTTCATGGCCGCAGCATGATTTTCCGGTGTCCGCGACGTCGTCGCATCCTTGACGACAAACACGGCGGTCCCCCCGTTGATCAAATCCATCGCGGTTTGCAGAACACAGACATGCGCTTCGATTCCTGCAATCACCGCCTGCGGGCGCTTCAGTTCATCAAACCGGGTCGCGTATGCATCTTCGCCAAGGCAGGAAAATGCTAGTTTTTCCATAGTTTCAGCGCTATTCGAACCGGCCAGTTCGCGAACCGTTGCCCCTAGTCCCTTGGGATACTGTTCGGAAATCAGCATCGGTACCGACAGGCGTTCCGCTGCCTGCATCAGGATCGCGGCGTTATCGATGACCGGGGCAATGTCATGCATGGCCAGCGTCAACACCTGCTGTATATCAACGACCAACAGTGCCGACTTCTCACTTTTCACAAGCATCCGCAATGCTTCCCATATCTTTAAAATGACCCTGTAATCGGTAGCCCATATAGCTGGTAATTACCATGGCTTGCGTTACAGCTTTACGTGTACGCACTCCTTGAATAAACACTCCTGCATTGACTTGAGACCCGGAATGCCTACTATCCGGCAACTTTTGAATATGACCGTATTAAAGAAGGGCGGCGGTACGATATCGCCGAAATGACTCACACCAAATGAATTTCAGAGATCTTGGACTTGGCGACGACGTGCTAAATGCAGTCGAGGACGCCGGATACATCACCCCCACTCCCATTCAGGCGCAAGCCATCCCAACCGTTTTAATGGGACGCGACATTCTTGGTTGCGCCCAGACCGGCACCGGTAAAACGGCGGGTTTCACCCTGCCGATGATCGATATTCTGGCCTCTGGCCGGGCCAAGGCGCGGATGCCGCGCTCGCTCATCCTGGAGCCGACCCGCGAGTTGGCGGCCCAGGTGGCAGACAACTTCGACACCTATGGCAAATATCACAAGCTGACTAAGGTGCTGTTGATTGGCGGCACCTCAATGAACGAACAGATGAAAATCATCGAACGCGGCCCCGATGTTCTGATCGCCACACCGGGACGTCTGCTCGATCTGTTTGAACGCGGTCGCCTGTTGCTCAACGACGTCAAGACCCTGGTCATCGACGAAGCTGACCGGATGCTCGACATGGGCTTCATTCCCGACGTCGAGAAAATCGTTTCGCTGGTTTCACCGATGCGTCAGACCCTGTTCTTCTCGGCCACAATGGCGCCGGAAATTCGTCGTCTGGCCGACAAGTTCCTGATGAACCCGAAAGAAATCACCGTTGCCGCCGTCGCCCCAAGCGACGAAACCATTACCCAGGGACTGATCATGGTACCCCACGGTGACGGTCGCCGCCCCGGTGGCGGACAGAAAGAAAAGCGCGCAGCCCTGCGCAAGCTGATTGCGCGCGAAGACGTTAAGGATGCTATTATTTTCTGCAACCGCAAACGCGATATCGGCACGCTGTATCGGTCGATGAAGAAGCACGGCTATTCGGTCGGCCAACTGCATGGCGACATGGATCAGTCTTCGCGTACGGAAATGTTGAAGAACTTCAAGGACAAGAAGTTCACTTACATGATTTGCAGCGACGTGGCCGCCCGTGGTCTTGATATTCCGGCCCTCAGCCACGTCTTTAACTTCGACGTGCCGACCCACGCCGAAGATTATATCCACCGTATTGGTCGCACCGGTCGTGCCGGTATCGAAGGCCATGCCTATACCATCGCCGTCGCCGAAGACGGCAAGTATCTGGACGCCATCACCAAGCTGATCAAGAAAGACATTCCATCGGTCAATCTGGATAGCGATAAGTCCGCGTCCCCCGCGCCAAAGGCGAAGGAAGAGGCAAAGGCTGAGGCGACCCCGGAAGCCGACAAAAGTGCATCTTCAGACGATACCGAGGAGCCCCGCGAGCGCGCACCGCGCAGGCGTCGTCGTGGGGGTCGCGGTCGCAACAAGAATTTCGACCAGAATTCGGCGCAACCGGAAAACACCGGCAACGATGCTCCGAAAGAAGCCGCCAAAGAAGCATCCAAAAATGAAGTGTCTAAAAACGACGCTCCGAAGCAGGAACCCCCTAAACAGGACTCCAACAACGCCCAGCATAAGAAGAGCTTTGGCATGGGCGATCATGTTCCGGCATTCATGAAGCCTCCCGGAGAGGCTTAAAGAATCACCGTTTGCGTTTCGACAAATTTTTTCTAGATCAAGCCGCTTAAGGGCGAGCTTGGGTCGGCGTACATTTTTTTCGGCATCCGCCCGGCGAGGTACGCCTCGCGTCCGGCAATCACCGCGTGTTTCATGGCACTGGCCATCTTCACCGGGTCTTTTGCACCGGCGATGGCAGTATTCATCAGCACCCCGTCACAGCCCAGTTCCATCGCCACCGTCGCATCGGACGCCGTGCCGACACCGGCATCGACGATCACTGGCACACTTGATTGCTCGACAATCATGCGAATATTGACCGGGTTTTGAATTCCCAGCCCCGAGCCGATCGGTGCACCCAGCGGCATGATGGCGACACAGCCCAGATCTTCGAGCCGCTTGCACATGATCGGGTCGTCAGAACAATAGACCATCACCTTGAAGTCATCAGCGATCAGCGCTTCTGCCGCCTCAAGTGTTTCGATCATGCGCGGATAGAGACTCTTTTCGTCGCCCAGAACCTCCAGCTTGACCAGGTCCCAGCCACCGGCCTCGCGCGCCAGACGCAGGGTGCGCAGCGCGTCGTCTTTGGTAAAACAGCCGGCTGTGTTGGGCAGGTAAATGTATTTCTTCGGATCAATGGAATCCATCAGCATCGGGGCGCTGGGGTCAGTCAGGTTGACCCTTCTCACCGCGACGGTGACCATATCGGCACCCGCCGCCTCGACAGCCAGACGATTCTGTTCGTAATCAACGTATTTTCCGGTGCCGACGATCAGTCTGGATTTCAACGTGCGTCCGGCGACGACCAGAACATCGTCATCGGTCTCGTCAGCAGCGCCGCCGCCGATAAAATGGACGATTTCCAGACGGTCACCGTCCGTCAATTGAACATCGCCATAGGCAGACTTCGGCACGATCTCCAAATTGCGCTCGACGGCAACTTTGGTCGTATCAAGGCCGATATCTGTCAGCATTTGTTTGACGTTGATTGCGTCGGCGACGGTTTTATTTTCGCCGTTGATGGTCACCTGCATGGCGCGTGTCATTCCCATGTTTGAAAGTCTTGGTTATACATTTCTTACAGCATGGTATAAACCCTCAATCAGGCAATGAAACAAGCCAAAGATTTAGAATCATGACGTCAAAAATTCTCGTCCTGAACGGACCAAACCTGAATTTGCTGGGAACCCGCGAGCCGGAGGTCTATGGCAAGGAAACCCTTGCCGACATCGAAGCCGCCAGTGCCGCGTGCGCCGAAGGCCTTGGTATGACTGTCGAATTCCGCCAAACCAACACCGAAGGCGAGCTGGTCGACTGGGTCCAACAGGCAAAGGCTGACAATGATTTGCTGATCGTCAACGCCGGGGCCTACACCCATACGTCGGTCGCCTTGCTGGACGCGCTGTTATCATGCGATATTCCAGTTATCGAGGTACACTTGTCGAACATCCATCAACGCGAGGATTTCCGCCATCATTCCTATGTCTCGAAGGCGGCACAGGGTATGATCTGCGGATTCGGCGGTTACGGGTATGAAATGGCGCTGCATGCGGCGTCCCGAATTCTGAATAAACAAGACTGATAGACTGTGAAAAATGGCAGATAAAAAACCATCCAAATCCAAGAAAAACCTCATCGACCCCGATATGGTGCGTGAGCTGGCCGAACTTCTCGACGAGACCGGATTGACGGAAATCGAATACGGTAACGATGAATGGCACTTGCGCGTCGGCAAGGGGGCCACATCTGCACCGGCAACCGTTGCCATCAGCGCACCGGCCCCGGCGATACAGGAAACCCTGAACGCACCCGCCAAAGACGATGGCGACGATCATGCGAACCATCCGGGCGTTGTCGTCTCACCCATGGTCGGAACCGTATACACCTCGCCCGATTCGGATTCCGCGCCTTTCATCAAAATTGGCGATTCCGTCAGCGAGGGCGACACCCTGTTGCTGATCGAAGCCATGAAAGTCTTCAACCCCATCAAGGCAACAAAAAGCGGCAAGGTCACCCGTATCTTCTCGGACAACGCTACGCCGGTCGAATTCGGCGAACCTCTGCTGATTATTGAGTAATGTTTGAAAAAGTCCTGATCGCCAACCGGGGGGAAATCGCGCTTCGTATTCAGCGCGCCTGTCGGGAAATGGGCATTCGCACCGTCGCCGTTCATTCAACGGCGGACGAAACTGCGATGCATGTCAGGCTTGCCGATGAAAGCATCTGCATCGGCCCGCCTGCGGCCAAGGACAGTTACCTCAGCATGCCTGCGATCCTGACGGCAGCAGCGATTTCCAACGCCGACGCTATCCATCCGGGCTATGGCTTTTTGTCTGAAAACGCCGACTTTGCGGCCAAGGTCGAAGAACATGACTTCACCTTCATCGGCCCGAAGCCCGAACACATCGAATTAATGGGCGACAAGATCGCCGCCAAGCAAGCGGTCAAGGACGCGGGTATTCCTGTCGTCCCCGGTTCTGACGGTGGTGTCGCAGACGTAGCCGAGGCGCTGAAAATCGCCAATGAAATTGGCTATCCGATCCTGATCAAGGCGACCGCAGGCGGTGGCGGACGCGGCATGAAGCTGGCCCATTCCGCAGACGATCTGCCTGAATGCCTGAGCACTGCCCGAAAAGAGGCCGAGGCCTACTTCGGCAACCCCGAAGTCTATATGGAAAAATACCTTGGCAAGCCACGCCATATCGAAATCCAGATCCTTGCCGACGGGTTCGGCAACGTCGTTCATTTGGGCGAGCGCGATTGCTCCTTGCAGCGTCGTCATCAAAAGGTGCTTGAAGAAGCCCCCTCGCCCGCGCTTAACGACGATGCCCGCCAGAAAATCGGCAACATTGCCGCCGAAGCGGTTAGGAAAATCGGTTACCGCAGTGCCGGCACCATCGAATTTCTGTACGAAAACGGCGAGTTCTATTTCATCGAGATGAACACCCGCTTGCAGGTCGAGCACCCGATCACCGAAATGATTACCGGGCTTGATCTGGTGCGCGAGATGATCCGCATCGCCAACGGGGCGCCCCTGGGCTACGAACAAAAAGACGTGCGTTTTTCCGGCCATGCCATCGAATGCCGGATCAATGCCGAACACCCGGAAACCTTCATGCCGTCGCCGGGCACCATCGGCGATTACCATGCGCCGGGCGGGCTTGGCGTGCGTGTCGATTCTGGCCTGTATTCCGGCTACACGGTGCCGTCCCACTACGACAGCATGATCGCCAAGTTGATCGTCCACGGCACCAATCGCAATGAATGCCTGATGCGCCTGCGCCGGTCGCTTAGTGAATACGTCATCGACGGCCTCGACACCTCGATCCCGCTGCATCAAAAGCTGATGGGTGAAGTCGATTTCGTCAACGGCGACTACGACATTCACTGGCTCGAAAAGCTCGTCGGTCTGAAGGAATGAGCCGCCCTACTCCGGGTCCTCACAAACTGACACCGGAGATTCTCGTTCGCGCCTATGCCGCCGGTATTTTCCCAATGTCGGAAAGCCGCGACGATCCAAGTATCTTCTGGGTTGATCCGGAAGTACGTGGAATTCTTCCCCTTGATGATTTTCACATTTCAAAAAGCCTGAAGAAAACCATTCGCCGAAAGCCCTTCGAGGTTTCTTTCGACACCGATTTCCGCGCCGTCATCAACGCTTGTGCCGAAATTCCACGTGGCGAACAGGATGGCAATCAAGGCACCTGGATCAATGATCAGATCATCGACGCCTATTGCGAGCTGCATGTCCTCGGGCTTGCCCATTCGGTTGAATGCCGTCTTGATGGCACGCTGGTCGGTGGCTTGTACGGGGTCTCGCTGAATGGCGTATTTTGCGGCGAGAGCATGTTCTCGACTGCCACCGACGCATCGAAGGTGGCGCTAGTGCATCTGGTGGCGCGGCTTAAGCTTAGCGGGTTCCGGCTGCTCGATTCACAGTTTGTCACCGAGCACCTGCAACGTTTCGGGGCCATCGAAATCCCGGCCCGACATTATCAAATGCGTTTACAGGAAGCGCTCGAGACCGAAGCCGGATTTCAGTTGGATGTCTCGGGCGAAGAGTCCTGGGGCGCGGTCGAGGCCCTGTTGACACAATCCAGCACCCAGACATCGTAGACCGGGTGTTCCAGCGCCGACAGTGCCGGTGATGAGGCAAACATCCAGCCCCGGAAAATGCTGATTGCCGGTTCGCCGGGCTTGACCTCCCAGATATCGAGGAACGTCGCGCTTTCCGGCGTTTCTTCAGGCGGGCGTTTGTCACAGGTACGCGCGATGATTTCCAGCGCTCCGAACTTGATGCTGTCGCCGACCGGGGCCTCAATCGTTGAAACCCGGGCCGTCACCTTGTCTAGGCCTTGCAGGACGGCAGTGTTGTAGGGATCTGCTGTAGCGGGAAACGCCAGCAGCACAAACACAACAACAAGCGCCCTCATGGGGCGCCGCCTTTCAGGGCCCTAAACCTGAGACGCACATAATCGACATTCCAATTGCCATCCGCATCGCGCAGGATTGGCGCCAGCAAATCACGCACCCGGTCAACGAAGGCCGGGCGTTCATCTTTGGGCACGGCTTTAAGAAAACTCTCGCAAAACGTATCAAGCCAGCCTTCGATGTCACCGGGGATCGGCGTCGGGCGCTCGAACAGGAATATTTCTTCGACATCGAAACCTGCGGCTTCCAGTCTTACGCGATAATCGTCGACAGTCGGGAAATACCAGGGCCAGACATCGGCGATGGCGACGCCACGGGATTCCAGCACCTCGACCAGGGCACCGGCGACCGCGGCAACATTACCCGAACCGCCAAATTCACCAACGAAGCGACCGCCCGGTTTCAAAGCCTTGAACACCCCTTCGATGACAGCGTCCGCTTCTTTAATCCAATGTAAGGCTGCGTTTGAAAAAACCGCGTCAAATTCAGTTTCGAAATCCAGCCGGGTGGCATCCATGACGCGGGCATCGAGGTCTAGTTCCTGAGCTGCGGCCACTTGTTCGGCGCTGGCATCAATGCCGATGACATCGCACCCCATATCCTTGAGGCGAACCGTCAGTTTGCCGTGCCCGCACCCCAGGTCGAGAATTCTCTCGCCCGACTGCGCATCGAGCAGATCCAGAGTATCGCTGCCCAAATCGGCAACGAAACCGGCATTCGCCTCGTAACGGTCAGGATTCCAGTGTTGTTTGGGCTCTTTTCCGGTCACGACGGACTATTTGTCGCCGCCAGTGGCGAGGAAGATAATTTCACCGACCTGATCTTCCAGCGAACGGAAGTCCTTGGTCTTGGTGATCGATCCACCATCTTCGATATAGGTCTTTTCTACACCCGGTTCGAGGCGCACGTACTTGCCACCGAGCATGCCTTCGCTGGCAATCGAAGCAACGGTATCGGTCGGCAATTTGATATCCGACGAAATCGACATTTTGACGACGGCATCATAAGTATCCGGGTCCAGCCCCTGGCTTGTCACGGAACCAATCTTGATGCCGCTGACACGCACGTCGCCGCCCTTGTTCAGACCGCCGATCTTGTAGAACGCGGCGTTCACTTCATAGCCTTTGACCGCCTGCACTTCTGCCGATGTATAGGCGAAATAGACAAACATTCCGGCAACCAGCAGGACGACGGCTCCCAAAACGGTTTCGATGGCGTTTCTGCCCATGATTATTCGTCTCCCTTTATGGCGCCTTTGATTTTACCGAGTATCCGGTGTGCTTCCTTGACCTGGGCCTTGGCTGCCTTGGCTTCTTTTGCCTGTTTCTTGCCCTCGGCGATAATCAAGTCCAGCAATTCGCTGACCACCAAGGCGTCCTGGGTGAATGTGATAACGCCGCCGTCGGTCAGGTATTCTTCGTCGCCGCCCGGCTCCAGCGTGATGTATTTCGAACCAAACAGGCCGTCGGTGTGAATGGCTGCCGACGTGTCGGTCGGCAATTTAACATCCGTCTTCATGGTCAGGCTAACAATCGCCCGGTAATTTTCATCAAGTCTCTGCGAGGTAACGCTGCCGATGCGCACACCACCCATATGGACCTCGTCGCCTTCGACCAGGCCATCGACGCGATTAAACACCGCCTCAATTGTGTAGCTGCCGTCAGCAGCGCTTTTCGCCGCATCGTGACCACCCGGAAGAACGACGAAGACCAGCGCAAAAACGATGACCATGACGGCACCGACAACAATGGATTTGCTTTCCGATACATTCATGATGGGCCTGCTTTTAAGGTGTCCAAGACTGGTAGTCGCCGGTGGCATGGTCGCGCTTGCCGCCCTTGAAGTCATGTCCGGCCGGGAAATAGGCAGCGGGCGTGCCACTGGGGTTGGCTTGATGCTCTTTCTGCCAGTCACGGGGTTGGGCGGCGGTTTCCGTAAGCGGGGCATCGACCGTGTGATGCAGCCATGCATGCCATTCCGCCGGCACCGAAGAGGCTTCGGTGCGCCCCTTGTACAACACCCAACGACGTTCGCGGCCATGCAGTTTTTTACCCTTGGAGCGGTAATAACGGTTGGAGAACACGTCGGTTCCAACCAGTTCACCCTTAAACCAGGTATAGAGAATCGTGCCGATAATCATGATGTCCCCGTTTTCTTGTCTGCGACGCTTGAAAGCTGTCCGTTTGTTGCCAAATCAATAGCCCAATGCACCCGATGCGTCCAGCAATTCTCAGGTGGGACTCGCAATCGTAACCAACATACCGGCCTAAAACGATGGCTCAGGCATTTGCTCAAACACTGCTTCAGGCAACACTCGTTAAGCCCTCAATTATAAAGACAACTTTACGGTTTAATGAGGGCAAATCCCGACAAGCGACATACGGGCGTCTGCGATGCTTGAATCATTTTCAACACCTGCTCGTAAGAATTTGAAAGTACGGGAAAACCTGCCCAGCTCAGACTACATTTTGTATGTTTATTTAAACCAGATACGAAATGTTGTTGCGTCGGCGAGAAGCATCTTCTACATTTTGTGCCTCGGTTCTGGGCAAACACACACTATCTGGTGTGTACGCATTTCGAAGCGCCGTACGATGAAACGCATGAATATGGGAATTTGTGAATTTCGTCCGACGCAGACCAAAGCTCGCTACACAGGCCGATTATTGAGTTCGGGGGGGATTTCCGAATTCAAAAAAACAATAACAAACCGGTTGGGATTGCCTCCCTACAAGTAGGCGATATCCGATCATGATTTAAGGCTTACTGGGAAATATTGGGGGCTTCATGCGCGCTAATCGTCTTTTCACCAACAAAAACGTTTCACCTTACGATTCCATCGAGTTTCGGCATACGGCCAGTGAAATCCGTAACCCCGATGGGTCCGTTGTCTTTCAACTTGAACGCATGGAAGTCCCTGCCGCCTGGTCACAGGTCGCTTGTGATGTTCTGGCGCAGAAATATTTCCGCAAGGCTGGCGTTCCGGCCAAGCTGAAGAAGGTAAAGGAAAAAGACATTCCGGAATGGCTGTGGCGCAGCGTTCCCGACGAAAAGTCCTGCAAGGCATTACCCGAAGGCCAGCGTTGCTGCGGTGAAACCTCTGCCAAGCAGGTCTTCGACAGGCTCGCCGGCACCTGGACCTACTGGGGCTGGAAAGGTGGCTTCTTCGACACCGAAGAAGACGCGAAATCCTACTTCGATGAAATGCGCTACATTCTGGCTGCCCAAATCGGCGCGCCGAATTCACCGCAATGGTTCAACACCGGTCTGCACTGGGCCTATGGCATCGACAGCTCGGCGCAGGGACACTCGTTTGTCGATTTCCGCACCGGCAAACTGGTTCAGTCGACATCCGCATACGAGCACCCGCAACCCCACGCCTGCTTCATTCAGGGTATCAGTGATGACCTTGTGAACGAAGGTGGCATCATGGACTTATGGGTGCGTGAAGCACGCCTGTTTAAGTACGGGTCTGGCACCGGCACCAATTTCTCGAAGCTGCGGGCTGAAAACGAAAATCTGTCCGGTGGCGGCAAGTCATCAGGGCTGATGAGCTTTCTGAAAATCGGTGATCGCGCCGCTGGTGCCATCAAATCGGGCGGCACCACGCGTCGCGCCGCCAAGATGGTTGTCGTCGATGTTGACCACCCGGATGTTGAGCAGTTCATTAACTGGAAAGTCCGAGAAGAACAGAAAGTCGCCGCACTGGTCGCTGGTTCCCGGCTGGCCGATATCCACCTGAACGCAGTTATGCTGGCGTGTCAGGAAAAATGCGATTGCAGCGGTGACGAAGAGTCCAAAGGCGAAGGAAACGGCGATTGCCGCTTCGATCCAAAGAAAAACCCAACCCTGAAAACGGCCATTCTTGCCAGCCGAGCCGCGATGATCCCGGAAAACTACATCCAGCGCGTCATTCAATTCGCCCAACAAGGATTCACGGAAATTGACTTCCCGGTCCTCGACACCGACTGGGATTCCGAGGCCTATCTGACGGTTTCCGGACAGAATTCCAACAACACGGTCCGCATCACCGACAAGTTCCTGCAACGCGTCCTTGAAGATGGCGATTGGGAACTGATACGACGCACCGACGGTGCGGTTGATAAACGTATCAAGGCCCGCGAACTGTGGGAAAACATTGGCCATGCCGCCTGGGCCTGCGCCGATCCTGGAATTCAGTTCGACACCACCATCAACGACTGGCACACGTGTCCCGAAAGCGGACGCATCAACGCATCCAACCCGTGTTCCGAATACATGTTCCTGGATGATACGGCGTGCAATCTGGCGTCGCTGAACCTGATGGCGTTCGCTGGCGAGAACAAGGGCGGCGAGTCCCAGTTCGATGTCGAGGCGTTCGAACATTCGGTCCGTCTGTGGACCATTACGCTGGAAATTTCGGTGCTGATGGCACAGTTCCCGTCTGACCGCATCGCCCAGTTGTCCTATGAATTCCGCACCCTTGGCCTCGGCTTCGCCAACATCGGCGGTTATCTAATGGCCGCTGGTGTTCCGTACGACTCAGAAGCCGGACGCACCATTTGCGGCTCAATCACTGCCCTGATGACCGGCGTTTCCTATGCCACGTCTGCGGAAATGGCCGAAGAAATGGGTGCCTTCCCGCGCTATGAGGAAAATCGCGAGCACATGCTCAAGGTTATCCGTAACCACCGCCGCGCCGCCTATGGCGAGGTCACCGGCTACGAGGACCTGAGCGTTTCACCGGTTCCGCTCAGCGTCGAAGGCTCGCCGGACCCTGAATTGTCCGTTGCCGCCCGTACCGCCTGGGACCGCGCCCTTGAATTGGGTGAAGCGCACGGTTTCCGCAATGCCCAGGTCAGCGTCATCGCACCGACCGGAACCATTGGTCTTGTTATGGACTGCGACACCACCGGCATTGAGCCGGACTTCGCTCTGGTCAAGTTCAAGAAACTGGCCGGTGGCGGGTATTTCAAAATCATCAACCGCATGGTGCCGACGGCCCTGACGCGTCTTGGGTATTCCGAGCGTCAGATCGCCGACATCAAGGGCTATGCCGAAGGCCACGCCACATTAGAGGCCGCACCCGGCATCAACCATGACACCCTGCGCGGCAAAGGCTTCACCGAAGAAGCCCTGGCTGCGGTGGAAAAAGAACTGGCAGAAGCTTTCGACATTAAGTTCGCTTTCAACAAGTGGACTCTCGGCGAAGCCTTTTGCACAGAGACCCTGGGGATATCCCCCGATCAGCTTGACGATGTCTCGTTTGATCTACTGACTCATCTGGGATTCTCCAGGGACCAAATCGACGCCGCCAACACCTTCGTTTGCGGCACCATGACGCTGGAAGGCGCGCCGCACCTGAAGGACAAGCACCTGTCCGTATTTGACTGTGCCAATCCGTGCGGTCGCACCGGCAAGCGTTATCTGACGGTGGAAAGCCACATCCGCATGATGGCCGCCTCGCAGCCGTTCATTTCGGGTGCTATTTCCAAGACCATCAACATGGCGGCCAGTTCAACCATCGAAGACTGCATGGAAGCCTACATGCTGTCATGGCGTCTGGGGCTGAAGGCCAACGCGCTGTATCGTGATGGCTCAAAACTGTCTCAGCCCTTGCAGGCACAGGTGCTGGATGCCGACGACCTGGAATCCATTGCCGAAGCGCCGTCCGCCGTCAGGGCTGAAATCGTCGCCGAACGCATCGTCGAGCGGTTCATTACCGAACGCGGCCGCTTGCCACATCGTCGCAAGGGCTACACCCAGAAAGCCGTCGTTGGCGGCCACAAGGTGTACCTCAGGACCGGTGAATACGAAGACGGCCGTTTGGGTGAGATTTTCATCGATATGCACAAGGAAGGCGCAGCCTTCCGCAGCCTGATGAACAACTTTGCCATCGCCATTTCCATCGGTCTGCAATACGGCGTTCCGCTGGAAGAATTCGTCGAGGCCTTTACCTTCACGCGGTTTGATCCGTCGGGCATTGTCGAAGGCAACGACACCATCAAGATGGCGACATCCATTCTGGACTACCTGTTCCGCGAACTGGCCGTGTCCTATCTGGGACGCAACGATTTGGCCCATGTGGAACCGGATGATCTGGCACCCGACAGCATCGGACGCGGCATTGGCGAAGGCGAACTTCCGTCGGAAGCCGACTCCGAAGCCATGGAAGCGGTCGAACGCATTGCATCAAAGGGCTATGTGCGCTCAAAGTTTCTGGTCATCAAGGGGGCCAAGGGATACGGCGAGGAACGTATGGCAGGGACCGGCACAGACGGCCCGGTAAGTTCAGCCGGTGGTAACGGTGGCGGACAAACGCTGACGACAGCCGAAGTAACGGAAACTGTCAGCATCGAGACATCGGTGATAGAAAGCGCCGACGGCCACTTGAACCAGGTGCGCGAAGCCAAAATGAAAGGCTACGAAGGCGATGCTTGCGGCGA